>JANQLJ010000096.1 GCA_028280665.1 Alphaproteobacteria bacterium | reverse complement strand
GGCCGCGCAACGCGCGGGCGGCGTCCGCTTGCTCGCGCCAGATGCGCAAGTTGGTAAAGTATAGATCAGGCGCGGTGTAGTGCCTGCTGGCAATGACATCGCGCGGGTCGCGGATCATGAAAATGAAATGAAGACTCGTATCAAGCGGCAACAAAAGCGGTGCCAGGCGCCCATCGCCCGGGTTCTTGGTGCAGACAGTGCCTTCGCGCGGCACCTTATCCCAGAGGCGGACTTCCCCTTGCGGCGCTTTGATGTTGCGGAACGACCGCGCCATCAACGCTTGCATGAGCGTCGTGCCGGACCGGGGCGCGCCTGTGATGTGGATACGGATCATACGCTGCCGTCGCTTTGCCTATTGCGCGTATCATACATTACCGTTTGTGGGATTCGAAAGGTCGGGGCTCGTCTCGTGGGCGGTGACGCTTCGCGAGTAATGCATGACCTCGGGCCCCACCGCACCGCCCGATATGATGAAATTCATGGCGTCATCCATCTCCCAATCGGTCAGGGTCAACTTGCTCATGGGCACGACTTCCAGATAGCCGTTGGTGGGGTTTGGCGTGGTGGGGACGAACACCGCGGCAAGCTCCTCGCCCGTGTCCGCATCTTTCATGGTCCGGGTGACAATGCCCACGGTCTTCATTTCCGGCGAGGGGAAGTCGATCAGCACGATCTGGCTGCCGCTTTTCCGCTGCTTTGCCAGCGCATCGAGAAGCTTGCGCACAGAGCCGTAGATCGTGGCGATGAGCGGTATCCGTTCGATGATCTGCTCAAACAACCGGATGATCCGGCGGCCCGCGACGTTCCGCGCAACAGCGCCAAGAAAGAAGATCGCGACAATAACCACGAGAACGGCAATGACCCCTTGTATCGCAGTGTTGGCGATAAGGTCCGCGGCAACGGGCAGGTTGGGCCGTAAAGCCCGTTCGAGGGCGCTTGCCACGGGGGTGCCGATGCGGATCAGCACGCCCACCAGAAGGGTCACCACCCACCACGTGACCGCGATGGGGATAAGCGCCAGGACGCCTGCGATCATATTGTCGCGAATGCGGGATTGCTTGGCGTCCTTTTGGGGTGCGGGCTTTTCAGATGCGTCCATCTCAGATGGGGCTTTTTCAGATGGGACCATGGGGGCTCCTTCGTGGGTAGTGCGCGAGGCCGGCAAATCGAAACAAGCGATTAACGATCATGGGGCATTTATGGCAGGAATCGCCGGGGCGGGCCACTTTGGCCGGGCAGGGCGTTGTCGGCCACAGCGGGGCCTTGCGCGGGCTCGCGCGAGGGACTAGGTGTCAGCCAAATGAAGGAAAGCCGCTCATCATGGCCCGCATTCTGATCACATCGGCCTTGCCCTACATCAACGGGGTCAAGCATCTGGGCAATCTCGTGGGCTCGATGCTGCCGGCGGACCTGCACGCGCGCTTTCACCGCTCGCTCGGCAATGAGGTGCTGTTGATCTGCGCCACGGACGAGCACGGCACGCCGGCCGAGCTCGCCGCCGCCGAAGCGGGCCAGGACGTGCAGTCCTATTGCGACGAGCAACACGAAATTCAAAGGGAGCTGGGCGAACGCTTTGCCCTGTCGTGGGATTGCTGGGGCCGCACCTCGCGCAAACCCACCCACGAGCTGACGCAGCATTTCGCCGACAAGCTGGATGAGGCGGGCCTGATCGAAGAGCGCAGCATCAGCCAGGTCTATTCCATTGATGACGGGCGCTACCTGCCGGACCGCTACATTATCGGCACGTGCCCCCATTGCGGTTACGAAAGCGCCCGCGGCGATCAGTGCGAAAACTGCACCAAGGTGCTGGACCCCACGGACCTGATCGATCCGCGCTCGGCGGTTTCGGGATCGACCAATCTTGAGGTGCGCGAAACCAAACACCTTTATCTCAAGCAATCGAAACTGGTCCCCGAACTCAGAAAATGGATCGCCACGAGGGAAGGCGTCTGGTCTCACCTTGTGACGTCAATTGCCAACAAGTGGCTTGACGAAGGGCTGCAGGACAGGGGCATCACGCGCGATCTCGATTGGGGCATTGCGGTCAAACACGGCGGCAAGTGGCCGGACTATGACGACAAGGTCTTCTACGTCTGGTTCGACGCGCCCATCGGATATATCGGCGCAACGCGCGAGTGGGGCGAGGCAACCGGCGGTGATTGGGAAAGCTGGTGGCGTGAAGACAAAGGTGCGGGCGACGTCACCTATTATCAGGTGATGGCCAAGGACAACGTGCCCTTCCATACGGTTGGGTTTCCGGTGACCTTGATCGGCTCCGGCGAAAGCTGGAAGCGCGTGGACATGATCAAGGGCTTTAACTGGCTCACTTACTACGGCGGCAAATTTTCAACCAGCCAGAAGCGCGGCGTCTTTATGGACCAGGCGCTTGACCTTCTGCCCGCGGACTATTGGCGCTATTACCTGATGGCGAACGCGCCGGAGGGCTCGGACGCCTCGTTCACGTGGGAGCACTTCGCCGCCACGGTGAACAAGGACCTGGCCGACGTACTGGGCAATTTCGTCAACCGCATCATGAAGTTCACTGCCTCCAAGTTCGGCGAGCAGGTGCCTGAAGGTGGTGCGTGGGGGGCGGACGAAGACGCCCTCATCGCCGAGCTTGAGCCGCGCATGGCGGCCTACAAGTCTCATATGGAAGCGCTCGAATACCGCAAGGCGCTGGCTGAGCTTCGCGCCATCTGGGTGCTGGGCAATGAGTATCTCACGCGCGTGGCGCCCTGGGCGGCCATCAAGGACGACCCGGCGAAGGCGGCGCTCGGCTGCCGCATGGGGCTCAACCTCATCCATCTCTTCGCCCATTTGTCCGAGCCGGTCATGCCCGCGACTGCGAGGAAGATGCATGAAAGCCTGCTTCCCGCGCCGCCGGTCTTGCCATGGCCGGGCAGTAACCTTAAAGACACCTTGAGCCGGATCGAGCCGGGGCAGCCCTTTAAGGTGCCGGAGGTTCTGTTTCAGAAGATCACGGACGATCAGATCGCCGCATGGCGGGAGCGCTTTGGCGCCGAAGAAGAGTAACAATGTGGGCGCACGTGCGCGCTGCGCGAGATTAGGGGAATGTAACCGATGCAACTCGAATGCCGGATGTTGAAACCT
>JANQLJ010000077.1 GCA_028280665.1 Alphaproteobacteria bacterium | reverse complement strand
GGGCCTCCTTTCTCCCTTCATTTCCCGGGGCAATCGGCCCGGCTTTTCGGCGGCTGCGGAAGGGCGGCAACACTAAAGAAGCGGGTTCCACGTGGCGGGCAATTCTTCGACATCCGGCGGCATTGCGGAGCGCTATGCAACGGCGCTGTTTGAACTTGCAGACGACGCTGGCGCCCATGACGCGGTCGAAAGAGACGTGATCGCCCTTGCCGCCATGATCGATGGCAGCGAGGATCTTTCGAAGTTCATTTCCAGCCCGCTTTATTCCCGCGATGAACACACCCGCGCGCTTTCGGTGCTTATGGAAAAAGCGGGCGCTTCAAATCTGGTCAAGCAATTCGTCGGCACGGTGGCGCAGAAGCGCCGGCTCTTCGCGCTTGGCGACATGCTCAAATCCTACCGGCGTCAGCTTGCGGAAAGCCGCGGCGAGATGTCGGCAAAGGTTGAAAGCGCGCACCCCTTAAGCGAGGCGCAACTTGCTAAAATCAAGGACACGCTCAAGGCCCAGCTTGGCAGTGACGTGGCTTTGGACGCATCGGTGGATCCGGGCCTGCTCGGCGGTTTGGTTGTCCGTGTGGGCAGCCGCATGATCGACAGCTCGATCCGCACTAAACTCAATCGTCTTCAACTCAACTTGAAAGAGGCGTCCTGATGGATCTTCAGGCTGCGGAAATCTCCGCGATCCTCAAAGAACAAATCAAGCGTTTCGGTACCGAAGCGGAAGTCACGGAAGTGGGCCAGGTGCTCTCGGTCGGTGACGGTATCGCCCGCGTTTACGGGCTCGATAACGTTCAGGCTGGCGAGATGGTCGAATTCCCCGGCGGCATTCGCGGCATGGCGCTGAACCTTGAAAGCGACAATGTGGGCGTCGTGATCTTCGGCGACGATAGGTCCATCAAGGAAGGCGATACGGTCAAGCGTACCGGCGCCATTGTGGAAGTGCCCGTGGGCAAGGGCCTTCTGGGCCGCGTTGTCGACGCGCTGGGCAATCCCATCGACGGCAAGGGCCCCATTGAAGAGGCCGAGCGCCGCCGCGTGGACGTAAAAGCGCCGGGCATCTTGCCGCGCAAATCGGTGCATGAGCCGGTACAGACGGGCCTCAAGGCGATCGATTCGCTCATCCCCATCGGCCGCGGCCAGCGCGAGCTTATCATCGGCGACCGCCAGACCGGCAAGACCGCCATCGCCATCGATACGTTTATCAATCAAAAATCCGTCAACGCGGACGGCGACGACAAAAAGAGTCTCTATTGTATTTATGTCGCCGTTGGGCAAAAGCGGTCATCGGTGGCGCAACTTGTCAAAACGCTCGACGAACAAGGGGCGCTTGATTATTCCATCATCATCGCCGCCACTGCGTCGGAAGCCGCGCCCTTGCAGTTCCTTGCGCCTTTCGCGGGCTGCGCCATGGGCGAATACTTCCGCGACAACGGCATGCACGCGGTGATCGTTTATGATGACCTTTCCAAGCAAGCGGTCTCTTACCGCCAGATGTCGCTGCTCCTGCGCCGCCCGCCGGGGCGGGAAGCCTATCCGGGCGACGTCTTCTATCTGCACTCCCGCCTTCTTGAGCGCGCGGCGAAGATGAATGAAGACCACGGCGCCGGATCGCTCACCGCCTTGCCGGTTATCGAAACCCAGGCCTCGGACGTGTCGGCCTATATTCCGACCAACGTGATCTCCATTACCGACGGGCAGATCTTCCTTGAAACCGATCTTTTCTATCAGGGCATCCGCCCGGCGGTGAACGTGGGTATCTCGGTTTCCCGGGTGGGCTCGTCGGCACAGATCAAGGCCATGAAGCAGGTTTCGGGGACCATGAAGCTCGACCTGGCGCAGTACCGTGAGATGGCGGCCTTTGCCCAGTTCGGCTCCGACCTCGATGCTTCGACGCAACGGCTGCTCGCGCGGGGCGAACGGCTCACCGAGCTTCTCAAGCAGAGCCAGTACCAGCCGATGCCCGTGGAAGAACAAGTGGTGTCGATCTTCGCCGGCACCCGCGGCTTCCTCGATGGCCTCGCCACCGCGGATATTCAGCGTTACGAAAGCTCGCTGCTCGGCCACATAAGGTCCGAACACGGAGCGCTTCTGGAAACCATCCGCACGGAAGAACAGCTTTCCGACGATACAGAGACCAAGCTTTCCGACGCCATCAAGAAGTTCACCGAGACTTTTGCCTGATGCCGAACCTTAAGGATCTTCAAACGCGCATCTCGTCGGTGAAATCGACGCAGAAGATCACGCGGGCCATGCAGATGGTGGCGGCGGCGAAACTCCGCCGCAGCCAGGAGCGCGCCGAAGCCGCGCGCCCTTATTCTGAGCGGCTCGCGGGCGTTTTGTCGAACCTGGCGGCCAGCACCAAAGGCAGTCCCAATCCGCCGCCGCTTCTTGCCGGCACGGGCAAGGACGACGTGCATCTTCTTGTTGTGGCGACCGCGGACCGCGGCCTTTGCGGCGGCTTTAACTCGTCGATTGTGCGCCTTGCGCGCGAGCACATCACGCGGCTGCGCGAAGAGGGCAAGACGGTCAAGCTGTTTCTTGTCGGCAAGAAAGCCCACGACATGATGAAGCGGCAGTTTAGCGAAATTGTCGTTGAGCGGCGGGACTTCTCGGAAGTGCGCGACGTGGGGTTCGATTATGCGCAAAGCGTGGGCGATCACGTCTTAAAGCTCTTCAACGAAGAAGAGTTCGATGTGTGCACTATCTTCTACGCTAAGTTCAAATCGGTGGTGACGCAACAGCCAACGGCGCAGCAACTGGTCCCGCCGATGTTTTCCGATAGTGAAAGCGAAGCGGCGCAAGCGGCGTCAACGCCTTATGAGTATGAGCCGGACGAAGAGGCAATTCTTACAAAGCTCTTGCCGCTCAATCTCAACGCGCAGATCTTTCACGCGATCTTGGAAAATGCCGCCTCCGAGCAAGGCGCGCGCATGAGCGCCATGGATAACGCAACGCGCAATGCGGGCGACATGATCGAGCGCTTGACGCTGCAATTCAACCGCACGCGCCAAGCCATCATTACTACTGAGCTGATTGAGATTATCTCCGGCGCCGAGTCTTTGTAACGGAACGGCGCCCGCGAGGAATTGAGGAGCGAGAAAATGAGCAGCAATCAAAAGGGGCGGGTCGCGCAAGTGACGGGCGCTGTTGTGGACGTCCATTTCGACGGCGAGCTTCCCGCCATTCTGAGCGCGCTTCATGTGGACAACCAGGGCAACCGCCTGGTGCTCGAAGTGGCGCAGCACCTGGGCGAGAACACCGTGCGCACCATTGCGATGGACTCAACGGAAGGCTTGACCCGTGGTCAGGACGTTGCGAACACGGGCGAGGCGATCGCGGTTCCCGTGGGCGACGGCACGCTCGGGCGCATTATGAGCGTCACCGGCGATCCCATCGACGAAGCGGGCGACATCCCGGCGGTCGAGTTCCGTCCCATTCATGCGCCCGCGCCCGAGTATGTGGAACAGTCCACCGAGCAGGAAATTCTCGAGACCGGCATCAAGGTGGTTGATCTCATGTGCCCGTATGTGAAAGGCGGCAAGATCGGCCTTTTCGGCGGCGCGGGCGTGGGCAAGACCGTGCTCATTCAAGAACTCATCAACAATATCGCCAAGGCGCACGGCGGCTATTCGGTGTTTGCGGGCGTCGGTGAACGCACGCGGGAAGGTAACGACCTTTACTGGGAAATGATCGAAAGCGGCGTGAACAAGGAAGGCGGCGGCGAGGGCTCCAAGTGCTCGCTCATTTTCGGTCAGATGAACGAGCCCCCCGGCGCCCGCGCGCGGGTGGGGCTCACGGGCCTGACGGTGGCCGAATATTTCCGCGATCAGGGCCAGGATGTTCTGTTCTTCGTCGACAATATCTTCCGCTTTACCCAGGCGGGCTCGGAAGTGTCCGCGCTTTTGGGCCGCATCCCGAGCGCGGTGGGCTATCAGCCGACGCTCTCGACGGATATGGGCGCGCTGCAGGAACGCATTACAACCACCACCAAGGGCTCGATTACCTCGGTGCAGGCGATTTACGTGCCGGCGGACGATTTGACCGACCCTGCGCCCGCAACCTCGTTCGCGCACCTTGATGCGACGACGGTGCTGTCGCGCCAGATTGCCGAGCTTGGCATCTACCCGGCGGTGGACCCGCTCGATTCCACATCGCGCATCTTGGACCCGCGCATCGTGGGCGACGACCACTACCGGGTCACCCGCGAGGTGCAGCGCATTCTTCAACGTTACAAGGCGCTGCAGGACATTATCGCCATTTTGGGCATGGACGAGCTTTCCGAAGAAGACAAGCTCACCGTCGCGCGGGCGCGGAAGATTCAGCGCTTCTTGTCGCAGCCCTTCCACGTGGCGGAGGTTTTCACCAATACGCCGGGCGTGCTGGTGCCCCTCGAAGACACGATCAAAGGCTTCGACGCCATCTGCAAGGGCGACTACGACCACCTGCCGGAAGCAGCCTTCCTTATGTGCGGCGGCCTCGACGATGCGGTCGCCAAGGCGGAAAAGATGGCGGTGGAAGCGGCTTAATCCGGGACGGGATTTCATCCGATGGCGGATAAACTCAAATTCGAACTCGTCTCGCCCGAACGGCTGCTTTTGTCGGAAGAGGCCGAACAGGTCACCGTGCCTGGAACTGAAGGCGAGTTCGGCGTGCTGGCCCACCACGCGCCTTTCATGACCGCGCTGCGGCCCGGCATGATCAAGGTGGAAGGCGGGGAAGAGGGTGACCGCCAGGTCTTTGTCTGGGGCGGGTTTGCCGAAGTGAACGAGCAAGGCCTTACCATCCTCGCCGAAGAAGCGCAGCTCATGGAAGACGTGGACATGACGGCCTTGGGCCAGCGCATCAAGAACCTCGAAGAAGATGTGGCTGACTACGAAGACCCTCAACGGCGCGAAGAAGCCCGCGACCGCCTTTGGCACATCCAACAGATGTTCGAGGCGGCGCAGCGGGGGTAGGGCCCCTTGCCATCATTCTGGGGCAGGCCTAATCGCACGGGCATATAAAGAACCCGGTTCGGAACAATCCAAAAAACTCCTGTACCCTCTGGTTTGACCAGAGGGTCCGGCTAAGACTGCTGCGAGGTTGGCAGAACACATCTTCTTTTGAGCCTTAAACATCCGGGAGCCAGATCCTCTGGTCGCGCTGCGTTTGCCAGAGGATACAGGTGGATGGGGATGGATAGCTCTAGGCCTCTCGTATCCGTGCCACCACCGGCGTGAACTCGGCCACCACTTGTTCATAGACCGCGCGTTTGAAGGGGATGGCAAGGTCCGGCAGGTCCTCAAGTTCCGCCCAGCGCCAGTCAACGAATTCCGGGTGGTGCACTTCAAGGTCGATGTCCGATTCATCACCAAGGAATTTAAGTGCAAAGTATCTCTGCTTCTGCCCGCCCCAGGTATTTCTTTTCTTGCGCGCGAGGATGTCCGGCGGCAGGTCGTAATAGAACCACTCGCCCGCCTCGGCGATGATTTCGGCCTTGCGCGTGCCCACTTCTTCCCAAAGCTCACGCATCACCGCGTCGGTTGCGCTTTCGCCCTTGTCGATGCCCCCTTGGGGTAGTTGCCAGGGAGAAGACGGCACGTCCTCGTCGCTTGCGCCCTGAAGCCGCTTGCCCACCCAGACGAGACCGTCCCCGTTGAGAAGGACAATCCCGACACAGGGCCGGTAGGGAAGGCCCGCTGGAGAAAGGCGCCGTTGGGTCATTTGGGTGCTGCGGGCTTGTTCAGCCCGCCTCTGATTGGGCCGCGGCGGAAAGCGGAGCGAGCATGATTCCCTTTTCCGCCAGCGTATCCGTCCAGGTCAATATCTGCTCGAGCGTCACCGGATAGGCGAAGCCAACCCCGATGGCAACCCCTTCTGCGGTGGCGGTTTCCTCAAGGCCCGCCAGCGCGCCGCGCACCGCGGAGACGCGCCGCCGCAAATCAATGCGGCGGCTCGCGACCGCCCATGCACCGCCGGTGTCCCGGCTAAGGGTGCCGGTAAGGCTGCGCGGGCTTGTGCCGTCGTCGAGGAAAATGAGCCCGCGCCCGGCAATCTCTTGAAGCACCGGCGCGAAGGCGCCCGCGTTCGCGGTCATCCGGGCCCCTTGATAGTTCATAACGCCCACATAGCCTGCCGCTCGGCTCATGACCCAGGCAAGACGGCTTGCATTGTCGGCCCAGTCGCTTGAGGTCAAAAGCGTTGCCGGGCCGGGATCGTTTTGCGGATAATCGAAGGGCTCCAGCGGCACTTCGATGATAACCTCATGGCCGTGTTCGCGCGCCGCGTCGATCCACCGCTGCAAATTATCCGCGTAAGGAACAAAGGACAGGGTGATTTCGCCGGGCAAGGTCTCGATCGCGCGCTGGGTCGCTTCGGCATTAAGCCCTAAACCACCGATCACAAGCGCCACGCGGGGAAGGTTCTCCGGATCGGCAAAGGGCCGGGCATAGACCTCGGCGGGGCGCTCGCCATCTGGCCCTATAACGGGGATCGGGCCGAATTCGCCTTCTCCCAGAAGCTCCGGCACGGGCGCTGCCGCGAGCTGCACGTTCGCTTGCCCCGGCGGCGGCTGCCTTACTCTATGTGTAGGCGCGGCGTCGATGGTTTGGCCGATGGTGATGATCTGAACGTCTTGCGGGTCGATTGCCGCCAGGGCTTCGTGCTGGGTTTCTTCTAGGGCTGGAAGCACCGCGGTGTCGCTCAAGTGCTCAGGGACCGCGTTATCGCTTGCGGTCACGTCGAGCGAGACCCGCGCGCTGCCGCCGTAAGGATCGCCAAAGAACTGGAGCCCGACGCCCATAAGGAACATGACCCCGAGCACCGAAAAGCTCGCCAAGGCAAAGGGGTGCGGGCCGGCGCCAGGCGCGCCGTCGTCTACATCCCCCTCCACGCCCGCGGGAAGGGCGCTGAGCGGCGATAGGCGAAGCTCGTTAACCATGCCCCGTTATGGCCGGGGGAGGCCTAACAAACGGTGGCGGGGGCCCCAAAAGAAAAGGCGGCGCGGGCTTTAAGGCCCGCCCCGCCCATCTGTGAGCCTATAG
>JANQLJ010000073.1 GCA_028280665.1 Alphaproteobacteria bacterium | reverse complement strand
TGCCGCGGCGCTGGCGGGGCTTGGCGCCGAGACGACCCTGGTCGCGGGGCCCACCGCCCTGCCCGACCCGTCAGGCGTTCATGTCATCCGCGTGGAAACCGCGCAGGAAATGCTCGCCGCATGCGAAGGCGCGCTGCCCGTCGATGTGGCGGTGTTCGCCGCCGCCGTCGCCGACTGGCGTGCCGATGCCCCCGCCAACGCCAAGCTCAAGAAGAACGGCGCGACCACCACCGGCCTCAAGCTCGCCCAGAACCCCGACATCCTTGCCGCCATCGCGGGGCTTAAAAAGCCCAAACGCCCGCGCCTTGTGGTGGGCTTTGCCGCGGAAACCGACAATGTGCTGGAGAATGCAAAGGCCAAGCGCGAAAAGAAAGGCTGCGACTGGCTGGTGGCAAACGATGTTTCCAGCACCACCGGCATCATGGGCGGGGACGAAAACGAGGTTCACCTGATTACTGAAAGCGGCACTGAAGATTGGCCACGGCTTCAAAAACGCGAAGTGGCCGCGCGGCTGGCGGGCCGTATCGCGGACGCGCTGAATGGGGCGGCGGCGTGAGCATCCCCGTTCAAATCAAGCAGTTGCCGCACGCCAAGGGGCTTTCGCTGCCCGCTTATAAGACCGGCGGCGCGGCGGGGGCGGACATTGTTGCCGCGGTGCCCCATGGCAATCCCATCAAGCTCTATACCGGCGACCGGGCGGCGGTGCCCACGGGGCTGACCGTGGCGATCCCCGAAGGCTATGAGATTCAAGTGCGGCCCCGCTCGGGGCTTGCCCGGGAGTTTGGCATCCAGCTTGTGAACGCGCCGGGCACCATTGATTCCGACTATCGCGGCGAGATCCAGGTGGTGCTCATCAATATGGGCCACGAGCCATTCCTGATTGAGCGCGGCGACCGCATCGCCCAGATCGTGCTGGCCGCAGCGCCGCAAATCGCCTGGGACGAAGTGGACGAGCTCCCGGCGAGCGCACGTGGCGCGGGCGGGTTCGGTTCAACCGGGACCTCGTGACGCGCCATGCTGAAGCTCTCCAAAAAAACCGTGCTCGCCCTCGAAGCCGTTGTGGACATCGCCTACAACGCGCGGCCCGAACCGGTGCAAGCGAAAGAGATCACCGAGCGCCAGGGCATCCCCCAGCGTTATCTCGAACAGGTGATGCAGCACCTCGTGCGTGAAGGCATCCTCAAAGGCGTGCGCGGCCCCCGCGGCGGCTACCGCCTTGCCCGCGAGCGCCGCCGCATCACCGTGGGCGAGATCGTGCGGGTGGTGAGCCGGCTCGAAGCCAACGCCGAAGACGAAGGCGGCCCCTCGGAGTTGGGCGAAAAGGTAGTGCGCCCCATGATCGATGAGGCGCTCACCAAGATGCTGCGCGATCTTGATGGGATCACCGTGGAAGACCTCTGCCGCCAGGCCGAAGAATGCGCGGTTGCGGGCCGCAACACCGAACGGCTCGACTTTACCATCTAGGGAGCACGTGACATGGCAGACGCCCTTGCCCACAAGCCCGGCCGCGGCCGCGTTTTCAACTCGATCACCGAGACCATCGGCGACACGCCGCTGGTGCGTCTGCAGCGTCTTCCCAAAGAGGCGGGCGCAAAGGCGGACATTCTGCTCAAGCTCGAGTTTTTCAACCCCATTGCCAGCGTCAAAGACCGCATCGGCGTTTCCATGATCGAAAGCCTGGAGCGCGAGGGACACCTGAAACCAGATAGCGTGATCGTCGAGCCCACGTCGGGCAATACAGGCATTGCGCTTGCCTTTGTGGCGGCGGCGAAGGGCTACCGCCTGATCCTGGTGATGCCCGAAAGCATGAGCCTGGAGCGGCGCAAGATGCTGGTGCTCCTCGGCGCGGAGCTGGAACTCACCCCCGCCGAGCTTGGCATGAAGGGCGCGCTTGCCCGCGCCAAGGAGTTGATGGAGGAAACTCCCAACGCCGTAATGCCGCAGCAGTTTGAAAATCCCGCCAACCCGGAGATCCATCGCCGCACCACGGCGGAAGAGATTTGGAACGACACCGGCGGCAAGGTGGATGCGATCATCTCGGGCGTCGGCACCGGCGGCACGCTGACGGGCGTGGGCCAGGTGCTGCGCAAGAAAAACCCCAATCTCAAAATGATCGCGGTCGAGCCCGAAGACAGCCCGGTCCTTTCCGGCGGCCAGCCCGGCCCTCACAAGATCCAAGGCATCGGCGCGGGCTTTGTGCCCTCGATCCTCGACACTGCGCAGATCGATGACGTGATCACCATCTGCAACGAAACCGCGTTCGACATGGCGCGCAAAGTGGCGCGCGTCGAAGGCATCCCCGTGGGCATTTCCTCGGGCGCCGCCATCGCCGCAGCGCTGGAAGTGGCAAGCCGCGCGGAGATGGAGGGCAAGACCATCGTCGCCATTATCCCCTCCTTCGCCGAGCGTTATCTCTCCACCGCGCTTTTTGAAGGCCTGTGAGCCCGCTTGAAACCGAGCGGCTGATCCTCAAGCCTTTGGAGGCGCGCGACCTTCCCGCCTACCGTGAGATTTGGGGGAATCCGAACGTCACCAGATGGCTTTCCTCATCGGAACAGCTTGGCCGCGAAGTGGCGGACAGGGCGGTGGCGGCATGGGCCAAGCACCTCAAGACCCACGGCTACGCCCCTTGGGCCGTGGTGCATAAAGAAACGGGCGCGCTCATGGGCCATTGCGGGCTGCAGTTCTTGAAAGAATGGGGACACCCGGAAGTGCTCTACATGCTGGACGAGCCCTGGTGGGGCGTAGGCTATGCCACCGAAGCCGCCATGACGGCGGCCGCCTTCGGCCTTGGCGCGTTGCGTCTTGATCGGATTGGCGGCATGGCCTTTGAGGAGAACGCCGCGTCGATCCGCGTTTTGGAAAAGTGCGGCCTCACGCGGGTCGGCTCCATTACGTTCCGGGGCGATGAGCTGATCTATTTCGAGCGCATTGGCACATGAGCAGAATGCCGCTTAAGCTCGCCCCATGAGCCTCAGCCCCGAACAGATCGACCGCTATGCCCGGCACCTTGTGCTGCGCGAGGTGGGCGGCCCCGGCCAGCAGAAACTACTGGCGGCAAAGGTCTTGATCGTCGGCGCGGGCGGGCTGGGCTCACCGCTTGCGCTCTACCTCGCCGCGGCGGGGGTGGGGACTTTAGGCATTGTGGACGATGACGCGGTTTCGCTCTCGAACCTGCAGCGCCAGATCATTCACCAGGCGGGCGACATTGGCCGCGCCAAAACCGAAAGCGCGAAAGACGCCATCGCGGCGCTGACGCCCGACGTCACCGTCATTCCGCATCAGGAGCGCCTTACGCAAGCGAACGCGGGTGCGCTCATCAGCGCTTATGACATCGTTGCCGACGGTTGTGATAATTTTGAAACGCGCTTTCTCGTGAACGATACGTGCTTCTTTGAAAAGAAGACCCTCGTCTCCGCGGCCATCGGCGAGTTCGACGGTCAGCTCGCCACCTTTAAACCGCACGCGGGCGCATACCCTTGCTACCGCTGTCTTTACCCAGAGCCCCCGCCGCCGGGGACGATCCCCCCCTGCAGCGAGGCAGGGATTTTGGGCGCGGTCGCCGGTATCGTCGGCGCGTGGCAAGCACTCGAAGTCATTCGCGAGATCGTCGGCTTCGGCGACAGCCTTGCAGGCAAGCTCATGCTGTTTGACGGGCTCGGCGCACAGACGCGCACGATCATCCTGCCGCGGGACCCGGCCTGCGCCCTTTGCGGCGCGGCGCCATCGATCACTCAGGCCTGATCACTCGGGCCTGATCACTCGGGCCTAATCACTCAGGCCTGGCCGAGATCGAGCGATAGGCAAGCCGCGTCATCATCTCGCCGTCGATGAACCAATCGCCCCATTCCCCGTTGAGGTCGGCCAGCGCATCCGCTGCCACCGCCTCGTCCTGGCTCAGCCCTTGTGCCACCAGCGGCTCGATGCGCGCGCACACATCCACCAGCACATCGTGCGCCGCTTGCATGGCGGCTTTGTCGCCCATGGGCCCGTGACCGGCGATGATTTGCGTCTCGTCATCCGCAAGAGAAAGCCCGAAGGCAAGGCCCGCAATCATCCCGTCGAGCGAGCCGCCGCTCACCACATCGATGAGCGGATAAAACCCGTTCCAGAAAATATCACCCATGTGGATCACATTGGCCTCTTCGAAGACGACGATCGTGTCCCCGTCCGTGTGCGCGCGGGGCACGTGGATGACCCGCGCGGTTTGGCCGTTCATATAGAACGTCGCGTTCTCGCTGATGGTGATGCTCTGCAAGGCCGCTTCGTTTGCGGGAGGAACCGGCTGGCCCAAAACGCTTTCGTCAATGCCGCTCGCCATCCGCGCGCGTACGTTTTCGTGGGCCACAAGAACCGCGCCCGCTTCGCGAAAGGCTTCGTTGCCGCCCACATGATCGCCGTGCCAATGGGTGTTCAGCACATAGCGGACCGGCTCTTCCGAAAGCGCGGCAATGGCGCCAAGAATATCGTCCGACAGGTCCGCGATTTGATCGTCGATGACGAAGACGCCATCTTCGCCAACCGAGACGCCGATGGTTCCCCCGCGCCCATAAAGCGCGTAAAGACCCGACCCGAGATCTTGCGTGATGATTTCAACTTCGTTTGCGGTTTGCGCAACCCCGGGCCCGGCAAATGCCAAGACGGCGGCCCCCGCAACCATTGCCCCCAATCGGCCCATATCCACGCTCCTCCTCTTCCCATAACCTGCAATCCTCGGCCCGCAGTATAGGCCGTGGGCGAAGGTTCGCGCTCAAAATTGTGTGGGTTCAGAGACCGCTTAAAGAACGCTGGGCAAAACCCGGTCCGGCGGGCGGTGGCCATCGCAGAAGGTTTTGATGTTGACCAGCACCTTCTCGCCCATTTCCAGCCGCCCTTCGAGGGTGTTGGACGCCAGATGCGGCAGAAGCACTACGTTTTCGAGTTCCAGGAGCTTGGGGTTTACTTTGGGCTCGTGCTCATAGACGTCGAGCCCCGCGCCGGAAAGCTCGCCCGCTTCGAGCATCCGCACCAGCGCGTTTTCATCGACCACCTCGCCGCGCGCGGTGTTCACAAGATAGGCCGTGGGCTTCATCAGCTTGAGCCGACGCGCCGAAAGCAGATGAAACGTCGCGGGCGTGTGCGGCGTGTGCACGGTAACGATGTCCATGCGCGGCAGCATGCGGTCGAGCGAATCCCAATAAGTGGCCTCAAGATCATCCTCCGTAAGCGGATCAAGGGGGCGGCGGCTGTGATAGTGAATCTCGAGCCCAAAAGCCTTGGCGCGGCGCGCCACCGCCTGGCCGATACGGCCCATGCCGACAATGCCGAGCCGCTTGCCGGTGATGCGCTTGCCCAGCATCCAGGTGGGCGACCAGCCCGGCCATTCGCCCTTGCCCCCGCGCAAGTATTGCGCGCCTTCCGCAAGCCGCCGGGGCACCGCAAGGATAAGCGCCATCGCCATGTCGGCGGTATCGTCGGTCAGAACGCCCGGCGTGTTGGTAACGGTAATGCCGCGCTGCCACGCGGTCTTAAGGTCGATATTGTCAACGCCGTTGCCGAAATTCGCAATCAGCCGGCACTGGGGCCCCGCGCGCGAAAGCACCGCCCGGTCGATGGCGTCCGTGATCGTCGGAACCAGCACGTCCGCGTCTTCGACGGCTTTCATAAGGTCGCTGCGGTCGAGCGGCGTGTCGCTTTCATTAAGGCGCACCTCGAAAAGCTCGCTCATGCGCCGCTCCACCGCGTCGGGCAGCTTGCGCGTGACAACCACCAAGGGGGCGCCGGGTTGGGGGGCCATCAAACCTTCCTTCTTTCGCCGGGATGCCGCCTGGCACGCTCTTGCCTCTATCCCTGCCGTCCCTATCCCTAGCAAAGCCGCGCGCGGGCCTCAAAGGGAAAGCGGTCCCCCGTAGCGGCCCACGTGACGGCGCGCGGGCTCTATGCCTATACTTGAAGGCCATGTTTGGCGGCGGCGAGGCCCGCCCCCGCGCGTTACAGGAGATTTTCGTCAATGAGCCGTCCGCTCGCCTTTGTTCTGATTGCCGCAACGTTTATTTTCTTCTCACCCTCCGTCCTCACCTTCGCATCCGCGCAGGAGGCCTCCACCCATTCCAACCTGCCCGTGCCGCGCTTTGCCACCATCGGCTCGAGCCGCGTTCACATGCGCCAGGGGCCAAGCCAGGACCACCGCATTCTGTGGGTTTTCGAAGGCCAGCAAGGGCTTCCGGTCGAGATTATCGCCGAAACCGAAACCTGGCGGCAAATTCGCGACCCCGACGGCGACGTGGGCTGGGTGCACCGCTCGCTTCTTTCCCGCGCCCGGGGCGTGGTCGTCACCGATGAGCGCCGCCCCTTGCGCCGCCGGGCAGAAAGCGGCGCGGCCGTGGTCGCCTTTTTGGAGCCCCGCGTCGTGGCTGAACTCGTCGAATGCAGCGCGGAGTGGTGCGAGGTTTCGGTCCGCGGGTATTCAGGCTACCTGCGCCACGATCAGGTGTGGGGCGTTTACGCGAGCGAGATTGTCGAGTAACGGCCCTTGAAACGGGGCGGCGGCAGGTCCACCATCACTCCCGTTATTTCCGAAGGGGTGCTGCGCGGATGGCGTGGCTGAGATTGGGCTTACGGCCTGGAACCCTTAGAACCTGATCCGGGTCATGCCGGCGGAGGGAACGGAAGCCTTTCTTGCGCACGTTCGGCGCGCCGCCCCTTTTATGCCCCGGGTCTTCAACGCCGTTGAGGAAGACCTGATGAACAAGCCCATCGCCCCAGACGCGTTCACCGTCACCACCGGCCCCTTGCCCGCCTCGCGCAAGGTCTACGTGGAAGGTGAACGCCATGAAGGTTTGCGCGTGCCCGTGCGCGAGATTGATCTGCACCCCACCGCGGAGGAGCCGCCGGTGCGGGTCTATGACACCTCAGGGTCTTATTCGGACCCGGACGCCTCGATCGACATCGAGGCAGGGCTTGCCCCCTTACGCGAGAGGTGGATCCGCGCGCGCGGCGATGTGGAAGAGTATGAAGGGCGCACCGTCAAGCCCGAAGACAACGGCAATGTGGGGGAGAAGGCGCTGGTGCGCGCTTTTGATGTGACACGCAAACCCTTGCGGGGGAAAGATGGCAAGGCGGTAACGCAACTGGCTTACGCACGCGCGGGGCTCATAACCCCGGAAATGGAATTCATTGCCATCCGCGAGAACCTGGGCCGCGCGAAACTGAAAGAGGGCCCTCAAAGGGATGGCGAGCCGTGGGGCGCGGAAATCCCCGGCGAGATCACGCCGGAATTCGTACGCGACGAAGTGGCGAAGGGAAGAGCCATCATCCCCGCCAATATCAACCACCCCGAATCCGAGCCGATGATCATTGGGCGGAACTTCCTTGTAAAGATCAACGCCAATATCGGTAACTCCGCCGTCACCTCATCGGTCGCCGAGGAAGTGGACAAGATGGTCTGGGCCACGCGCTGGGGGGCGGACACGGTGATGGACCTTTCCACCGGCCGCAACATTCACAACATCCGCGAATGGATCATCCGCAACTCACCCGTCCCCATCGGCACGGTGCCCATCTATCAGGCGCTTGAAAAAGTGGGCGGGGTGGCCGAGGACCTGACCTGGGAGGTCTTCCGCGACACATTGGTTGAGCAAGCCGAACAGGGGGTCGATTACTTTACCATTCACGCCGGGGTGCGCCTGCCGTTCATTCACCTCACCGCGGACCGGGTGACGGGGATCGTCTCCCGCGGTGGGTCGATCATGGCGAAGTGGTGCCTTGCCCATCACCGGGAAAGTTTTCTCTACACGCATTTCGAGGAGATTTGCGAGATCTGCAAGCGCTATGACGTCTCGTTCTCCCTGGGCGACGGCTTGCGCCCCGGCTCCATCGCCGACGCCAATGACGAAGCACAGTTCGCGGAACTAAGAACGCTGGGCGAGCTGACCAAAATTGCCTGGGCCCACGATTGCCAGGTGATGATCGAAGGGCCCGGGCACGTTCCCATGCACAAGATCAAGGAGAACATGGACGAGCAGCTCAAGCATTGCGACGAAGCGCCGTTCTACACCCTCGGCCCCCTCACCACCGACATAGCGCCGGGCTATGACCACATTACCTCCGGCATCGGCGCAGCCATGATCGGCTGGTATGGCTGCGCCATGCTTTGTTATGTGACGCCCAAGGAGCACCTGGGCCTGCCCGACCGGGACGACGTGAAAGTGGGCGTGGTCACTTACAAGATCGCCGCCCACGCCGCCGACCTGGCGAAAGGCCACCCGGCGGCGCGCCTGCGCGACGATGCGCTTTCCCGCGCGCGGTTCGAGTTCCGCTGGGGGGATCAGTTCAACTTGGCGCTCGACCCCGAGACCGCGCGCGACTTCCACGACCAGACCTTGCCCAAAGAAGCGCACAAGGTCGCGCATTTCTGTTCCATGTGCGGGCCGAAATTCTGTTCCATGAAAATCACGCAAGACGTGCGCGATTACGCAGGCGCGCTTTCGGACAATGAAAAAGCGGACCTTGAAACCATGGCCGCCGAAGCGCGCAAGGGCATGGCGGAAAAATCGAAAGAGTTTCTCGACAAAGGCGCGGAGATTTATCAGCCTGCGGAGAATATCAAGGGGAAGACGGCGGCGGAGTAATCACTCCACCAGCTCAAATACCTTTTCCACGGCGCAGCCGAATTCGCGGGCCAGTTTCAGCGCGATGATGGTGGAAGGAACGAAAACCCCCCGCTCAATCGTGTTGATGGTCTTGCGCGAAACGCCGATGCGGCGGGCGAGTTCTTCCTGGGTCAGGTTTTTTTCCGCGCGCCAGACCTTGATGCGGTTGGCGAGCAGCTTGGCATCGCTTCCCACCGGCCTTACTCCCGCATATCGAGCCAGAGCGCCGCGCCCATGATCGAGGCAACCCCGAGGAAGATGGACACATGCGCGCCCTGGGCCGCGCTGAGTTCCAAGCGATCGCCCGCGAGCACCAGCGCCACCTGAGTGAAAATCAAAACATAGACGCCGAAGAGCGAGGCGCGGCGGTTTTGATCCCGCGCCAGTTCGTCATCGAGCGCGGCCCGCGCCTCGGGGTCATCCTTGTAGCGCTGGCGGAAGCGCAAGATCTTCACCATAGCGACGGCAAAGACGAGCCATCCCAAAATGCCGGTCAGCGCCGCGAGCCCCCCGGCAAGGGGCGGCAAGTTCCCATAAAGCCCGGTCTGCTGGGCCACGAAAAACCCGTACCAGGCGGCCCAGCCGATCAAAAACGCGATCAGCAAAACCCGGCGGCGGGCGAGAACTTGGTCGGTGGTCTGGGGCATGGCGCCCTCCCTTCTTGTAACTTATAGGTTACATATTCTACTCAATATGAGAAGTCAAGGTTACTTTTTAGGGCAGAAGGGTGTCATGGGCGGCCCCCACGCATTCCCTGTACCTTTCACGGCTTTCGGGTCATCTAGAACCTGGGAAAGAAACCGAGGGAGGAATGCGTGCCCGACCAACTGCCGCGTTACTTCAATCTTGTCTTCTTCGCCATGGTGGCGGCGCTCATGTCCGGCGCGGTGAGCTTTGCGGTGACAGTGGTGAACCTTGCGGGCACTTTGGGATTTTCCGGCGCGCTTCTCCTCGCCTGGCTCAAGGCTTGGGCCTTTGCCTTTCCCATCGCTTATCCGGTGGCGATGGTGGCCGCGCCCGCCTGCCGTAAGCTGACGCTCAGATTGCTCAAGTAGTGGGCTTCACGCGAAATCGTTGCTGAGTTCCTTGCGGCTCTCGGGGGAAAGCCGTGTCATGTGAGCGTAGCCTTGATGTTCGAGCCCGAGGACCACGTCCGTGCCCTTTTCCTTGAAGGCTTTGATCAGTTCGTCCGTAAGCGGAAAATGGAGAAAGTGAACCGAGCTTGCCTTGCCCTCCGCCGTGGTGCGGTCGACGTCGCGTTCAGCCTCGGCCATGACCTTCGCGCCGCCGATTTCAAGGAACACGGTTTCCTCAACGCCGCCCAGCTGCCCGAGCACGCGGCGGCGGCGCGCCTCGTCATCGATTTCGAACATCAAAGTGGCGACCAGTTCATGGCCTTGGGGGATGAGGGGGTTGTAGGCGGCAAGCTCATCTTCGATTTGATCTTCACCGCCCTTTTCGATGTAGAGCATCTCATGGACCTGCAGCCACATGGTCTCATAGCTTTCAAAATAGAATGTGGCGTCGGGGCCCACCGCAATGCGGCGCAGTTTTTTTGACGGCAAAAGTCCTTTGCGCATTTCACCGCGCTGCTGGCCGAAGAGGTCCATGTCCATAATGTCCGCGCGGGTGATTTTGCGTGCCGCTTTGCTCATCTCTTTCTCCTTTACCCCCCCTCCCTATCCCTCCCCCGCGTAGGGGGGAGGGAACAGTGTGCCGCCGCTTTTATACCTCCCCCTTGACGGGGAGGCCGGCGCGAACGCGCCGGGTGGGGGTGACCTCGTTACGTCAGCCCATAGGCCATCGCGAATAACTGCACCGGGTGCAGCGCTTGCACGGGGGTATGTCCGTCTTCCGCCAACTCGCTTGTAAGCTCACTCGCCCCTTGCACCAGGTGCTTGGCCGCAAGCGGGCAATCGGAAACGAGATACTTGTTCCCGTGCTTCACCACGTTGCGCATGGCGGTTTTGCCCACTTTCATGGCGACCTCGTGGGTGGGTTTCACAACCCCGAAAGTGCCGCCATGGCCGGAGCAGCGCTCAATCACGTCCAGTTTGATTTCCGGGATGAGCCGCAAGAGCTCGGCCGCCTTCGCCCCCATGTTTTGCGCCCGGGCGTGGCAGGCGAGATGCACGGTAACGCCGCCGTCGATGGCGCGCATGCCGTCCGCGAGGCCTTCGGTCTTGGCGATGTCGACAATGTATTCGTCAATATCCATCACCGCCTTTGCGAGCGCGGCTACATCCTCGCTTTCGGGCAGAATGAGCGGCCATTCGAATTTCATCATAAGCCCGCATGATGCGGTAAGCGCGATCACCGTTTTGCCATCGTCCACGTAAGGGCGAAGCGCCTTGGCAACCTTTTCCGCCGCCTTTGCCACCTTGTCCAAATGCCCTGCTTCCAGTTGCGGCATGCCGCAACAGCCGGGATAGGCGACTTCCGCCGCGACGCCATTGAGCGCGAGCACCGCCCGGGCAGCGGTACCTACATCCGGGCCGTTATAATTCACAAAGCACGTGGGGAAGATCACCGCTTCGCGACCATGCGCCGGCGCGTGCGGGTTGGGCGCCACATCATCGCGCCGGGCGCGGGAGACGAAGGTGCGCGCGGCAAACTTGGGCAGTTCGGCACGGGCGTCAATACCGAGCGTCTTGTCGATCAAAGGCCGCGTCAGTTTGTTGTTCTTGTCCGACCCCCAGTTGACGAAGGGCGCCACTGGCGCGGCGAGCCGCCCGTTGCGATCCATTTGGGCGAGCTGTTCTTGGGTAAAATTCTTTTTGCCCGCGCGTGCCTCGGCCGCGCGCACCCGCAGCATCAAATGGGGAAAGTCGAGATTGAACTCGTGCGGCGGCACATAAGGGCACTTGGTCATAAAGCACATGTCGCAAAGGGTGCAGGCCTCGACGACCGGCGCGAAGTCCTCCGAGGCCACGCTGTCAAGCTCGCCGGTTTCGCTTTCGTCGATAAGATCAAACAGGCGCGGGAAACTGTCGCAAAGATTAAAGCAGCGGCGGCAGCCATGGCAGATGTCGAAGACACGGCGGAGCTCGGCGTCGATCTCCTGCGGATCGTAAAACGCCTCGGTCTGCCACTCGAGCGCATGCCGCGTGGGGGCATCCAAGCTGCCTTCGCGCATGGGTCATCCTTCCGTATACGGAATGTGAGACCAGATAAAGAGGCGGGGCAAAAGCCGCCCCGCCCCTTGGACGTTAGCCGTCGAGCGTGTCGAGCGCCTTTTGGAACCGGCCGGCGTGCGATTTCTCGGCCTTGGCCAGGGTTTCGAACCAGTCGGCAATCTCGTCAAAGCCTTCCTCGCGCGCGGTCTTGGCCATGCCCGGATACATGTCGGTGTATTCGTGCGTTTCGCCCGCGATGGCGGCTTTCAAGTTTTGGCCGGTATTGCCGATGGGCTCGCCCGTCGCCGGGTCGCCCACCGCTTCCATGAACTCCAAATGCCCATGGGCGTGGCCGGTTTCGCCTTCCGCCGTCGAGCGGAAGACGGTGGCCACATCGTTGTAGCCTTCCACGTCCGCTTTCTGCGCAAAGTAAAGATAGCGGCGGTTGGCCTGGCTTTCGCCGGCAAAAGCCGCTTTGAGATTTTCCAAGGTTTTGCTGGATGCAAGATTCGCCATGGGGTGACCCTCCCTTTTAGAATTGCGAAGTCTCAATACCTGCAGCGAGAATAGCGCTTGGGAAGGTGCTGTCAATATCTTAGAATGGTTCTAAGATATTTTTTACCTATTTGTTTTTGAAAGAGATTCGCAAGTAGCTTAGTCGCCGGCACTGCGCACGCGCACCACCACGTCGACCCGGGAAATTTCCGCGCCCGCGGGCGCATCGGGCAGGCCTTGCACCTTCACTTGACCGCCGTCGATATCCACGAGCCGGCATTCGTCTTCCACATAGAAGTGATGGTGGTCGGACGTGTTGGTGTCGAAATAGGTCTTGCCGCTTTCCACCACCACCTCACGCAAGAGCCCTGCTTCGGTGAACTGGTGGAGGGTGTTGTAGATGGTGGCGAGGGATACGCGCACATCCGCGGCGAGCGCTTCAGAATGAAGCGCCTCGGCCGTGACGTGGCGGTCGCCCGCGTCGAACAGCAACTTGCACAGCGCCAAGCGCTGCCGCGTGGGGCGCAAGCTCGCCGTGCGCAAGCGGCTCAAAGCCTCGGCATAAGGGCGTTCGTTATTCATTCAACCGGCGCTCGATCCAACCAAAGAAAAGACCTTACCACGGCTCATGCAGCTAACATGCCGCTAAGCCGCTGATTTTACTCGCTTGTTTCGCCCTTCCCGCCCCATCACCCTGAATGGAATCAGGGGCTAAGGCGCTTTTTTCGAGCGATTACAAACTGGCGATAGAATTGGCGCGCCTTGCCCTAAAGTCAAGGGGGCAAGACCCGCAGCCCCGGCGCTTTCGCCGCGCTGGCCTCGCTCTCTCCCCTCGCGTATGATCCCGCGCAATTCAAGGAAAGACGGCGCGCCGCCACCCCGGGGAGCCTTCGGCCCACCCACATCAAGGCGTCCAATCACCAAGAGGCTGACCTTCAATGACTGACCGTAAGTCAAGTTTTGAGTATGAGGAATTGATCGAGCACGCCTATGGCCGCCTGCTTGGGCCCGAGGCCCCGCGCCTCCCGCTGCCGCCCATGCTGATGCTCGATCGCGTCACTTCCGTCAGCGAAGAAGGCGGCACTTACGGCAAGGGCCACGTTCACGCCGAATACGCCATCAATCCCGACCGCTGGTTTTTCGACTGCCATTTCGACGGCGACCCGGTGATGCCGGGCTGTCTGGGGCTCGACGGGATGTGGCAGCTTACCGGGTTCTTTCTCGGCTGGCTCGGCCACAAGGGCAAGGGCCGCGCCATCGGCGTGGGCGAAGTGAAGCTCACCTCCATGGTGACCCCCAACATCGAGAAGATCACATATCAAGTAAGCATCAAGCGCGTCATCTCCCGGAAACTCATCCTGGCGATCGCGGACGGCACCATGCAGGCGGACGGCGAACCCGCCTATGAGGTGAGCAATATGAAAGTGGGCCTCTTTACCGAATAAGCCGCTTTGATAAGGCCGCTTTGGCCCGCGACAAAACAAGCACACAAAAAGGGAGCAAGACATGAGACGCGTGGTTGTGACCGGCCTGGGGGTTGTCTCGAGCATCGGCAACAATGCGGGCGAAGTGCGCGCTTCTCTCAAAGAAGGCGCCTCGGGTATTACCGCCGCGCCCACCTACAAAGACCTCGGCTTCCGCTGCCAGGTGGAAGGGGCGATCAAACTCGATCTTGAAGAGGCACTCGACCGCAAAACCCGCCGCTTCATGGGGGACGCGGCGGCGTACGCTTACATTTGCATGGACCAGGCGGTCAAAGATGCGGGGCTTTCCGAAGAACTTGTGCAGAACCCGCGCACGGGACTTATCGTCGGCTCGGGCGGGCCCTCGACCCGGGCGATCGTGCGCGCGGCGAACGTCACGGAAGAAAAAGGCCCCAAGCGCATCGGTCCCACGGAAGTTCCCAAAGCCATGTCGAGCACGTGTTCCGCGGTGCTGTCGACCCTGAACGGAATCAAGGGCTGGAACTACTCCCTCAGCTCGGCCTGCGCCACCTCCGCCCACTGCATCGGCAACGCGGCGGAGCTTATCCAGTGGGGCAAGCAAGACATTATGTTCGCGGGCGGCGCGGAAGATCTCGACTGGACACTTTCCTGCCTTTTCGATGCCATGGGCGCCATGAGTTCCAAACATAACGAGACGCCCGAGAAGGCTTCGCGCACATATGATGCGAACCGCGACGGCTTTGTCATCTCGGGCGGTGGCGGCGTGCTGGTGCTTGAAGAACTGGAACACGCCAAGGCGCGCGGCGCGAACATCTACGCGGAAATTGTCGGCTACGGCGCCACTTCCGACGGCCACGACATGGTGGCGCCGTCGGGGGAAGGCGCAGTGCGCTGTATGCAAATGGCGCTTGAGAGCGTGGACGGCCCCATCGATTACATCAACCCCCACGGCACCTCGACGCCGGTGGGTGATGTGAAAGAAATCGAAGCCATCCGCGAGGTCTTTGGCGACAACATACCACCCATCTCCGCCACCAAGGCGCTGACGGGCCATTCGCTCGGCGCAGCGGGGGTTCACGAAGCGATCTACTCGCTTCTCATGATGAAGGGCGGGTTCATTTGCGAAAGCGCCAATATCGAAACCCTGGACCCTGCATTCGAAGGCGTGCCTATCGTCCGTGAGCTGAAGGGCGGAGTGACGCTGACCCGCGTTCTGTCAAACAGCTTCGGCTTCGGCGGCACCAACGCATCGCTGGTGTTCCAAGCGGTCTGACGCGGGGCGGCGCAAAACCCAAAGGGACCTGAACATGACCGAGCGCACATTGGGCGGCAAGCTGATGGCGGGCAAACGCGGCCTCATCATGGGGGTCGCGAACGATCATTCGATCGCCTGGGGCATTGCGAAGCTGCTGCACGAGCACGGAGCGGAGCTGGCCTTTACTTTTCAAGGCGATGCGCTCGAACGCCGCGTGCGGCCGCTGGCCGAGAGCATCGGCGCAAAGCTGGTCCTGCCGTGCGATGTGACGGACGATGCGTCTCTCGACAACGTGTTCGCAAGCCTCAAGGACGAATGGGGCGGGCTTGATGTCCTCGTTCATTCCATCGCCTTTTCCGACCGGGCCGAGCTGACCGGCCGCTTCATCAACACAAGCCGCGAGAATTTCAAGAACTCGCTCGATATCTCCGCCTACAGCTTTATCGATACGGCCCGGCGCGCTTCGGATCTCATGAGCCCGGGCGGCGCCATGATCACGCTTACTTTTGAGGGCGCAACCCGCGTGGTGCCGAGCTACAACGTCATGGGCGTTGCGAAAGCCGCCCTTGAAGCGGCGACGCGCTATCTCGCCGCGGACCTGGGCCGCGACGGCATTCGCGTAAACGCCCTTTCCGCGGGGCCCATGCGCACGCTCGCCGGCGCCGCCATCGGTTCGGCGCGCGCCATGTACAAGTGGACGCAAAAGCACGCGCCGCTCCAACGCGCGGTCGACATGGACGAGGTGGCGGGCGCGGGGCTTTATCTTTTGTCGGATCTTTCAGGCGCGGTGACCGGCGAAGTTCACTTCGTCGATGCGGGCTATCACCTTGTCAGCATCCCGCGCATGGAGGATTTGGAGGAGTAGGCTGCGAGGCGGCTTAGGCCACCTCGCAACCCGTCAAGTACGTGTGAGACTTACTCGGCCGGTTCGGCTTCTTTGGCTTCCAGGTCCTCGCCGGTTTCCTGGTCCACCACTTTCATGGAAAGCCGCACCTTGCCCCGGTCATCGAAACCGAGCAGCTTGACCTTCACCTTGTCGCCTTCCTTCACCACGTCGGTTACTTGCGCAACGCGGCGCGGGGCGAGCTGGCTGATGTGCACAAGGCCATCCTTGGGCCCGAAGAAGTTCACGAACGCGCCGAAGTCGACCACCTTCACAACGGTGCCGTCGTAAATCTCGCCTTCTTCGGGTTCTGCGGTGAGGGAGTGGATCCACTTCCGGGCCGCCTCGATGCTCGCCTGGTCGGGCGAGGCGATCTTGATGGTGCCGTCGTCGGAAACGTCCACCTTGGCGCCGGTTTCGGCCACGATCTCGCGGATCACCTTGCCGCCCGTGCCGATCACATCGCGGATCTTGTCGACCGGAATGGTCATCACCTCAATGCGCGGGGCGTGCGCGCCCAAATCTTCGCGGGCAGAGGTGAGCGCCTTTGCCATCTCCCCAAGAATGTGCAGGCGCCCGTCCTTTGCCTGAGCAAGCGCCTGTTCCATGATTTCCTTGGTGATGCCGGTGATCTTGATGTCCATCTGCAGCGAGGTGACGCCCTCGGACGTGCCCGCCACCTTGAAGTCCATATCGCCGAGGTGGTCTTCGTCACCGAGAATGTCGGACAGAACAGCGAACTCGTCGCCTTCCTTGATGAGCCCCATGGCGATCCCCGCCACCGGGCGCTTCAAGGGAACCCCTGCGTCCATCATCGAAAGCGAAGACCCGCACACGGTCGCCATGGAAGACGAGCCATTCGATTCGGTGATCTCCGAGACGATGCGGATGGTGTAGGGAAAATCCGTCGCCGCCGGCATCACCGCCCTGAGTGCGCGCCAGGCGAGCTTGCCGTGACCGATTTCGCGGCGGCCGGTAAAGCCCACGCGGCCCGTCTCGCCCACCGAGTAAGGCGGGAAGTTGTAGTGCAAGAGGAAGGTTTCTTTGTAGGTTCCTTCCAGCGCGTCGATGAATTGCTCATCGTCGCCGGTGCCGAGGGTCGTTACCACGATGGCTTGGGTTTCGCCGCGGGTAAAAAGCGCCGCGCCGTGAGCCCGCGGCAGGATTCCCACCTGGCAATCGATGGGCCGAACGGTCTTGGTGTCGCGCCCGTCGATGCGGGAGCCGGTCTTCAATATGTCGCCGCGCACAATATCGCTTTCGAGATTCTTGAAAACCGTGCCAAGCACCTTTTCGTCAATGCGGTCCTCGGCGCCATCTTCCGTCGGCCCGAGCGCTTCCATTACTTTTTCTTTCACCTCGCCGATGGCGGTGTAGCGCAGCGTTTTTTCCTTATTGCCGTAAGCGGCGCGAAGATCGGCCTCGGCCAGTCCTTTTACCTTGTCGTACTCGGCGGAAAAATCAGGCGGGGTATAGTCCCACGGCTCTTTCGCGGCTTCTTCGGCAAGGGCAATGATCGCATCGATCACCGGCTGCATCTGTTCGTGACCGTAGACCACTGCGCCCAGCATGACGTCTTCGGAAAGCTCATCGGCTTCCGATTCCACCATCAACACCGCGTCGGAGGTGCCCGCGACAACGAGATTGAGCTTGGATTCTGGCAACTCATCCAGTTGCGGGTTGAGCACATAGTCGCCTTCAATGTAGCCCACGCGCGCGCCGCCAATGGGGCCCATGAAAGGAACGCCGGAGATTGTCAGCGCCGCCGAACACGCAACCATGGCGACGATATCAGGGTCGTTCTCAAGATCGTGGCTCATCACCGTGGCGATCACCTGGGTCTCATGCTTGAAGCCCGGCGCAAAGAGCGGGCGGATGGGCCGGTCAATAAGGCGCGAGGTCAGCGTTTCCTTCTCGGAAGGCCGCCCCTCGCGCTTGAAAAAGCCGCCCGGGATCTTACCGGCAGCGTAGGTTTTTTCCTGGTAATTCACGGTCAGGGGGAAAAAGTCGAGCCCTGGCTTGGGCTGCTTCTCGGCGACCACCGTCGCCAGCACCGCCGTTTCACCGTAAGTGGCAAGCACCGCGCCGCCGGCTTGGCGGGCGATGCGCCCTGTTTCGAGGGTCAGCGTGCGGCCGCCCCATTCAACTGTTTTTTTCTTCACATCGAACATCGATCGGTTCGTCCTTCATACGTTCGTGCCGCGCCCCGCCCCATGCGGAAAGCGGCGTCCTGCCTCATCATCATTGTTGATTGAACCGGACAGGCGGTCCTTCATACACGGCAAAAGGCCGGAACGGGTCCGGCCTTCAGCGTTCCTTGCCGCTTAGCGGCGCAATCCAAGTTTCTGGATCAAGGCTTCGTAGCGGGCCTGATCCTTCTTTTTAAGATAGTCAAGAAGGCGGCGGCGCTGCGAAACCAGTTTCAAAAGCCCGCGCCGGGAGTGATTGTCCTTGGCGTGGGTTTTGAAGTGTTCGGTAAGATTGGCGATCCGTTCACTGAGGATCGCAACTTGCACCTCCGGCGAACCGGTATCGCCCTTGGCGCGGGCGTTATCCTTGATAACTTCCGCTTTGCGGTCTTGCGTTATCGACATCGGGGTCCCCTTCTGGGCTGAGGTTAAAAACTTTGACGGGCTGAAGCTCGCCCCGCCGCAAATGACAGATCGCGACCGGGTCCCCCTTGCAGGAGCAAAACACGGTCTCATCCGCACCGGCGCCGAGGGAGAACTCCGTCCCGTCAAGCACCTGGATCAGACCCGGCCGGGCAAGAACCGCTTGTCCATGCCTGAGTCGGCTCGCATCCTTGCCCGTCACGGCCAGCGCCGGGATGTCGTCCAGCGCGGTCTCAATGGGCATCAGGTGCTCTGACGCGGGCGGAATATGGCTCAACTCAATCCAATTATCTAGGCCCCGCGCGCAACTTTCATCAAAGGGGCCCACGGCCAAACGGCGCAGCGCCGTGACATGACCGAAAGTCCCAAGTTTCTGCGCCAAATCGCGCACCAGCGCCCGCACATACGTGCCCTTGGAGCACTCGATTTCAAAGACGGCATGGCCTGGATCAGGCTGGTCGAGGAGCGCAAATTTGTAGATTTCCACCTCCCGGGGGGCGAGCTGGGGCTTCTCGCCGTCGCGGGCGAGATCGTAGGCGCGCTCGCCGTCCACTTTGACGGCGGAGAATTTGGGCGGGACTTGCGAGATCGCGCCGGTGAATGCCGGCAGCGCGCCCAAGATCGCCTCGCGGGTGGGACGGACATCCGACGTGGCGGTCACTGCGCCTTCGGCATCGTCCGTGTCGCGCGCTTCACCCCAACGTGCAGTAAAGCGGTAGACCTTTTCCGCATCCATGATGAAGGGGATGGTTTTGGTCGCCTCGCCGAACGCGATGGGAAGGATGCCCGTTGCCAAGGGGTCGAGCGTACCCGCATGGCCTGCCTTTTGCGCATCGAACGCCCAGCGCAGTTTCCCCACAACCTGAGTGGAGGTAAGCCCCGCGGGCTTGTCCACCACCGCCCACCCGGAAACGGGACGGCCTTTTTTCCGGCGGCGCCCCATGGATCAACTTTCGCCGTCTTCGTCTTTGCGGGCAACGTCGCGCGCAACGGGGGCCGACCGCAACAGCGCATCCATCTTCGCGGCTTCATCGAACAATGTGTCGGCCACAAATTTAAGTTCCGGCGTGAACTTTGTTTCGATGCGGTGGCCCACCTCGCCGCGGAGGAACTTGCGGCAGCGGGTCAGGCCTTCGACCACTTCGTCCGTATGCGCACCACCAAGATCGGAAACAAACACCGTCGCGTGGCGCAGATCGGGGCTCACGCGCACTTCCGAGCAGGTGATAATGCGGCCTTCAAGATCAGGATCGCGCAAATCGCCGCGCGAAAAGATCGCCGCAAGCTCGTGACGGATCAGCTCGCCCACGCGCAACTGGCGCTGGCTCGGCCCCTTGGCCGAATGGGTCGTGTGTTTGGAACGGGACATCGTTCAAGCTTTCTTCCTGCCCCGGCGGTATTTTCCGGGGGCGGGGGCTGGGACCCCTGAATAAGATTTATGTCACCTTCGGGCAGCGGGGGCGGCGCCATCGCAACTGAAAAGCGGCTGGCCCATAACGTTCGCCGCCGTCGCGGGCGCGGCGCCGTCGATCAGCGCGCCGCGAAAAAACAAGACGTTCAGCCCGCCCGCTGAACCGGGCTCGAATATCAGCGCGACGGTTTGTTCCCCGCCGTCCGGCTGGTCGAGAATATAAGTCGCGGTGACCCACCCGGCCTGGTTTTCCTCATAGTGCGTATCGCGGCCGCGGCGGATCGTTTGCTGAAGCTGCGGCGGGCCTTCGTTTTGCTCTTGCAGCACCATGGCCCAATGGGTAAAGCGCGTTCCAGCAAACTCGATGGCATCACGATTGCCCTCGCAAGCGTCCGGCGAGAACCAGCCCCATTTGCCTTGCAAGGGCGTGCCTGCATTTTCAGGCGCGCCGCAAGCGAGAAGCCCCAATGCCAACAGTGAAACCGCCGCAATGCGGATCATTCCCAGCTCCTATCCGAAAACCGCTTAGAGCGTGCGCTCGATAATCTCGACCTCGAAACACTCGATCTGGTCGCCCACTTGAATGTCTTGATAGTTCTCGAACGCCATGCCGCATTCTTGACCGGAAACGACTTCCTTCACTTCGTCCTTGAAGCGCTTGAGCGTTGAAAGCGTGCCTTCGTGAATGACCACATCATCGCGCAAGAGGCGCACCGCATTCCCGCGTTTGACGACCCCGTCGGTGACGCGGCACCCGGCGACCTTGCCCACCTTGGAGATATTGAACACCTCGAGGATTTCCGCATAGCCAACGAAGTTTTCCTTCCGCGTCGGATCGAGCATTCCCGACATGGCGGCTTTGACGTCGTCG
>JANQLJ010000070.1 GCA_028280665.1 Alphaproteobacteria bacterium | reverse complement strand
CATCGGCGGGGTCCTTGCCGAGTGGCGGCATCGCGCAACCGTTTCTTGGGGCCGCATGATTACGGTCGGCGGCATTCAGGCGGTGATGCGCTATGTGATGCAGGCTGGCATGCTGATCATCGCCGTGTGGACCTGGGGCCAGGGCCTTGCGACCCCGGGCGAAGTGGTGCTGGTCATTACCGCGTATCTGGTGCTCGACGGCTACTTGCGCGAGATCGGCATGCATATCCGCCACTTGCAGAAGTCGGTGAACGAGATCGAAGACCTCGTGATCTTTGCCGATTTGCCGTTTGGTGTGGCGGACCGGCCAGACGCGGTGGCGCTTGATGCGGACGCGGGCGCGATCCGCTTCGACGAAGTGACCTTTGCCTATGACAACCAGCCCGAGCCGCTCTACCGCGACTTCACCCTCGACATCGCGGCGGGGGAGAGGGTGGCTCTGGTAGGACGGTCGGGTTCGGGCAAGAGCACCTTCGTCAAGCTGATCCAGCGGCTCTATGACATCGATGGCGGGCGCATCCTGATTGACGGTCAGGAGATCGCGCAAGTCACGCAGGAATCTCTGCGTCAGGCAATCGCCATCGTGCCCCAAGAACCGGTGCTATTTCACCGCACGCTCGCAGAGAACATCGCCTATGCGAAGCCCGGTGCCACCCGCGCCGAGATCGAACGGGCGGCGGCGCAAGCCCATGCCGATGAGTTCATCAGTCAGCTCACGGACGGCTACGAGACCCTTGTGGGCGAGCGGGGCGTGAAGCTGTCGGGCGGTGAACGCCAGCGGATTGCGCTTGCCCGGGCGTTCCTGGCGGACGCGCCGCTTCTCGTGCTCGACGAGGCGACCTCGAGCCTCGACTCGATTACCGAGGCGAAGATCCAGGATGCGGTCACCCATCTTATGGAAGGACGCACCACCATCCTGATCGCCCACCGCCTGTCGACCATTCAGAACGTCGATCGGGTGCTGGTCTTCTCAGGCGGCAAGGTGGTTGAACAAGGCGCGCCGCGCGTGCTGGCGGGCGCCAACGGGCCCTACGCCCGGCTCTACCGGGCCCAGGCCCGCGGCGAGGCGGTGCTCTAACCCGCACCGCACAATCCTTGTGCAAATGTCAGCCGGGGCGCATGAAAATTATGCGCCCCGGTTTGCCGCCCCTTGCGGAGACGCCGCGCCCTTGCATGGCGCGGGCGCGGGCACGTGACCGTTCTTATAACGCAATCAATTCTTTAGAGCGCGTTCTTCATGGCCTTTCGCCTTTGAATGCAGACGGCGCCCAATTGGCCCGGCCCTTGCCCCTGGCGGGTGGCAACAACCATCCAACCAACGCGGGGCACGCATCCATGACAAAGAAAACGCTTCTTACAGGACTCCTATTGATCGGCATCATCACGCCGGGCACGGCGGCGGCCGAAGGCCTGCCGGGCGAGCTTTCCGCCAATGTGGCGCTCACCACGAACTATGTCTTTCGCGGGATTACTCAGACCGACGAGGGGTCCGCCATCCAGGGCGGGTTCGACTATGCGCAAGGCATCTTCTACGCAGGGACATGGGCGTCGAGCGTCGATTTCGGTGACGACACGACCATGGAACTCGACCTCTATGCGGGGCTCACGCCCACCTACAATCTGCTCACGTTTGATGTGGGCGTTCTTTACTACGCCTACCCGGACTCCCCCGACCTGCCCACGGGCGAGCAGAACTTCGTTGAGTTCTATGGTGGCGTCAGCGCGCCGGTGGGCCCGGTTGAAGTGGGCGGCAGTCTTGCCTACTCACCCGATTTCTATGGCGAGATCGGCGAGGCGATCTACATCCAGCTCACGGCGGGCGTCGATCTGAGCGAAGAGACAGGTATCGAAGGCTTTGGCATCGACGGCGCCTACGGGTTCAGCCGTTTTGACGACAATATGCTTGGCGATGATTACGATGATTGGAACGTTGGGGTCACCGCAAGTTTCTTTGGCCTTGATTTCGACCTTAGGTATTTCGGCACCACGGGCCTTTCGGGCAATGGCGACAATATCGCGCTCACGGTGTCCAAGACCTTTTGATGCGCGGCACCCGTTCCCTCGCGCGTCAAAAAGAAGGGCCGCAACACTCGGGGGCTAACCTGGTATTGCGGCCCTTGCTGGTCGCGGGGTTGGGGACTAGCCCGCGGAAATATACTGCTTCAGCGCCTCGGCCTCGTTCTCGCTTGCGGCAATACGCGCTTTCACGAGATCGCCGATCGAGACGATCCCCACAAGCTCGCCGCCCTTGATCACCGGCAAGTGCCTGATGCGGCGGCTGGTCATCTGCCCCATAAGCTCTTCGAGGGTATCTTCGCACTTTGCCGTGACGACACTTTTCGTCATGAACGTGCTCACCGGCTTGGCGAGCGCGCCAGCGCCTTCGTGATGAACCGCGCGCACAAGGTCGCGTTCGGAAAAGACACCTGTAATCTTGCCTTCTCCGGTCACGGCGACGAGCGCACCAACGTGAAGCTCGCGCAAACGGCGTGTGGCTTCTTCAACGCTTACGTCACTGGGTACGGTATGAACTTTTGATCCTTTTTCTTTCAGGATCATGGCTACGTTCATGGGCGCCTCCATCCGTCGAGGCGGCCCCGGGGCCTTCCCGGCGCCGCCGGTTATCGCCCTCCCCTTCCCTTGCACGTTCTCTCGCCCTCTCCGGCGCGCAAGGCCGAGCGCCCTTTGGCAAATTCAGCGCTCACCTACGTATTTTGCATTCAGTTCGCGCGAACGGCAAGACGCGCACAAATCGCCGTTAACGGCGCAAGTTTATGATTGCTGCGCCGCAGCATATTCGAATCCAGGTCTTGAAAATTGTGCGGCCTAGTCCGGAATGCTGGGAAACGGGCCAAAGGGAAACGGCCGGTCGTCCGTTGCAAAAACCAGAAATGCCAGAAGCTCCCAAAGGTACTGCACCGTGTTGCGCGCAAAACGGCGGAGATCGGCGTTGGGCTTTTTGTCGATGGCAACCACGATCAGCTGTACAATCGCCATGACGATCAGTACCCAGAAGGTGATATAGGCGAGAATGCCGTAGCCCAGCATGTAAAGACAGCGTTGCCACAAGGGCATGTCTCCCTCCTTCGTACCGGACGCGGCGCCCCCTTCATCAGAGCCCGAAAACCCGGCTTCAGCACTTTCCGCACCCGCCGCATGGTAGCCGTTGCCGCCGCCGTTTTCGGATGCATTTGGGGGGGTGTTCTCAGTCATGGTTCGGAATCCTCTCCCGCAACGCCCATATTACGGGCCCGCGCCAAGGCCCGGACCCTCTCAAGGATGTAAGGATTCTATAGCTTGGTTCAAGCGCCTTAACGGCGGCGGGCCACAAACGGCACCACCAGCAGGCCGGCGAAAAAGCCGCCCATATGGGCCTCCCACGCGATTTGGCCGGTCTCTCCGCCCACCTCGAAGCCGGAAAATCCGAAAATCAGGTTGATCAGCATCCAGGCCCCGGCAAAGGCGAGTAGGCGCGGATCGGTCAAGGGCACGGGGCCGGGCCCAAAGAAGAACCGGGAGGCCGCGCCCATGAGGCCCGAAATCGCACCCGACGCGCCCACCACCGGCACAACGTCGCCGGGGTGAACCACCCAGAAAAGCGCGGCCCCCACCACCGCGCCGAGAACGAAAATGACCACATAGCCAAACCCGCCCACAACCCGCGCCGTGATTGTGCCGAACGCGACCAGCCACGCCGCATTGAAGACCGCGTGAAACGTGCCCCCGTGGAGCCCGGTATGGGTGATCATGGTGAAGATCGCCCAGGCAAGAGAGTCGTTGGTGAGAGCTGCATATTCAGGCGGCAGCCCACCAAAGCGCGCTGGGATAAAGGCAAAATCCAGAATCAGATTGAGCTGCAGCCGCTCGGGCAGCAGCGCAAAGGTGAAATAGAAAAGCAGCAACAACGCCGCCGTCCACATGACGATAGGCGGCATGTTGAAGAACGGCTCGCGCTCACGCTCCTCCGTTCGCGGCCATAATGAGGTCATGCGCGCGCGCCTGTAAGCGCCGCCTCGACCAGCGCAAGCCTGTCATTGCCGAAATACATGTCATCCCCTTCAACAAACATGGTCGGCGAGCCGAAACCGCCCCGTTCGATCAGCTCATCCGTATTCTCCTTAAGCCGCGCTTTGACGGCGTCGCTCTTAACCTGGGCCCAGAACCCGGCCGTATCAAGACCCACCGCTGTGGCGATCGCTTCGAGCACCGCTTGCTGCGAGATATCCTGATCCTCCCCCCAATAGGCCTCGAAGCACCGCCGCGCATAGGCGGGCAGCTTGCCCTCACCCAAGGCCACCACCGCGCCGCGCATGGCATCGACCGCCCGCACGGGAAAGACACTCGGCCATTTGATCGTGAAACCATAAAAAGCAGCCCAATCCATCAAGTCCTTGATGTGGTACGTGGCCTTCGCGGGCACCGGATTCGATCTTTGTTCGTAGACGGATTGATTGACCGCATTGAAGATGCCGCCTACGAGAATAGGCTTCCAGATAACCTCTGCGCCCGCGCGCGCCGCCACATCTTCGATCTGACTGAAGGCGAGATAGGTCCAAGGGCTGGAGCAATCGAAAAAGAACTCAAGTTTTGCCACGGCTGATCCATCCCCTCATATCTTGCGGTCGAACGCCGGTGCGGACCATAGCACTCAATAACATTTATGGCGCCTCCCGTCCTCGGCACCTTGTCAAATTTCGTTTGGCTATCCTGTGCGGGCCGGACTTGATATACTGGCCGGGCTAGTTGCAACGGCCTTTGGGGAGGGCGTTATGAGAAAACAAATGACCCTTGCCGCCACGGTGCTGGCGGCGACAACCATGTTGGGGTTCGACCGCGCCGACCCTTGGCAAAGCCTTGAGGGGGAGTGGGCTTTGCAATCCACCAATAATTGCGGCGGCGTCAACAGCGTTCAATTCACGTACGATTACCGGCGCGACCGCGACGGAAACCTTGTCTATCTCAACAACCAGCCGCCCAATCGCCGCGATCGCCTGGCGACCGTCCGCTCGCGCGGGCACATGGCATATCTCGCCAATGTGGGAGATAACGTTACCCTTTCCTGGGCGGGCCAAAGTCTGCAATTGCGGATCCGCCGGACCTCGCTTTGGCCCTTTCGCGACTTTGACGACCTCTTCCTCGCGGTCGAAAACAACGACACGTTGCTTGAACAAAGCTCCGACGGCGACGCGGATGCACTGATGCGCGCGCTCGGCGGTGCGCCGGTTCAGCTTGTGCGGTGTCCGGAGGGGATGGAATAGCGCTTACGGCGTCAATCGTTCAAGCGTTTCGACTTCAAGAAACATGGGTACGTCCGGCGGTCCGCAAAAAACGGCCATGTCACCCATCTCACCACCATGGACCACATGAAAGTCATAGCACCGGTGAAAGAAGGTGAGCCGTCCTCTCGCACGCACACGGTCACCGTGCTCAAATCGCGCCGATCGGTGCCCCTGCTGATCAATATCCAGCCGTTGGAATAGGGCTTCTTCCTCGGTCAGTATGTGCGGTGCAATGAAAACAGCCGGAAAGCTCTCTTGGAGAATTCCTTCTGTGCATATGACCTGCTCATCATATGGGCGCGGGTCGTCATAAATCTCCAGAAGCTCGACCCAAACGCAATTCTCACCGGCTTGGTTCGTAGCAAGTTGCGTGCCTTGGTTTCCTGTCCCCGCACACCCCATAAATGAGAACATGAAAACCGGCGCACTCACAGCAACCATGGCAAAATGACGTGACACCACTTTCATTCCCGCCTCCTCAGTACGCTTAATCATAGCCCCCCGGTCTCCAAAAATCCCGAACTCGTCCAGTAGGTGTTTTAATCACAACAGGAGCGCGCTCCAGTAACCGCTCATCACCGTCATTCCCATCAATTCCTTCATTCTGCTCGTTTCTTCGCCTCGCATCGCGTCGATCTCGCCAACTACCCGCTTCGGCCTCTTCTGGATGGCTGTGCGCAGTCACAAGAATAACTTCCCGATTTCTGGAGATCACAAAGTTGAAATGAAAGTGATTGTCAGTACCACGACCAACCTCGGGCTCTCTCAGAGTTCGCGAGCGACCAGTTGTCTTGTCATAGACAATTGCGAACCCTGTTTCTCGTGCACCTACCCTAACATCGGCTGAGGCAATCAAGCCTCTTGCAACAACCACAGCCTTTTTTCTTGCACGATGAATCGCCTCCGGTGTTGCATATGGGCTGGTCTCAGCTTGCTTACCTATTGGTCGGCCGAATGCTTTTGAAAAAGCCTCAAGTAGTGTTTCGCCTTCGTAGAGCATAATATTCTCCTTTCTCTTACGAAGGCTAACTCTAGAGTTGCTGCAAAAGGTGCGCACAACGCGAGGATAGCGCCCATGCTGCTCCCTGTCTAAGCGGCACTTTCTGGGCAGTTTGCCTACACTCCCACGGGAATTAACGGTGAATAGCAACAGTCAACACTGGCTCTGACCTGTGTGAACCCCCCATGCCCCTCTGGCACGCAATCTGCCTATTCCCCAAAGACCCCCCGCAAGGGCCAGGAAATCCCGGCCCAAAGTGAAACGAACAAAGCCCGTGGTGGGGCAAAATGGGGAAGAACCGCATGAAAACGCGTGGAGCGCGGCTGCTTTATGATTACTGGTGCAACGCCAAGCGCGAATGCACCGTCCCCGCGCGGGACGCCATCGAGCCGCGGGGGCTCAAGGACGTTCTGCCTTGGGTGTTTTTGCTGGACCATTTCGACCGGGAGTTAACGACGTTCCGGCTCGCCGGGACCGGTCTGTGCGACTTTTATGAACGCGAGTTGCGGGGCGAGAACTTCCTTTCGTTCTGGACCGGCGACTGCCGGCGCACCGTCCGCTCACTGATCGACAACGTCACCATGATGCCCGCGCCAAGCTTCATCGAGTTTTGCGCGGAAGCCAAAAACGGACGCCTTCTGGCGGGTGAGATCATGCTCATGCCCCTCGCCGCACGCGAGGGCACCATACGGCAAATCCTGGGCGGCTGGTTTCCCGCCGTCACCCACGATCCTTTGCTGGAAAAGCCGCTTGTCCGCCAACAGGTGACGAACATTCGCTTACTTGAATCCACCGGCCCTGGCGTCATACCCCTACCTGTCCTTCAATCCGAAGACAGCGGAAAGGGGTTGCGTCTCGTCGTCTCCGACGGTGAAGTGCTTTAAGCGGCGTTCGAGGGTGCGGCGTCTTCGGCAATCGCAATATGCTCGGCCCGAGGGGCCGCTTTGTTCAAGATCATATCCGATGCTTTTTCCGCAATCATGATGGTCGGCGCGTTGGTGTTCCCGCCGATGAGCGTCGGCATGACCGAAGCATCGACCACGCGCAAGCCGTTTACGCCGCGCACTTTAAGCTCGCCGTCAACCACCGCCATTGCGTCGTTTTCCGTGCCCATCTTGCAGGTTCCCACCGGGTGGTAGATGGTCTCGGCGTTTTTGCGGACCCAATCGTCGATCTGCTCATCGCTTTGAACATAAGCGCCCGGTTGAAGTTCCGGCCCGCGATAGGGATCCATCGCCTTCTGGCCGAGCACATCACGCACGATCTTCACGCCTTCGCGCATGGCCACAAGGTCGCTTTCGGCGGTGAGGTAGTTGGCCTGAATGAGCGCATGTTCGAAAGGATCATTGGACTTGAGCCCGATGTGCCCTTTGCTTTCGGGCCGCAACAGGCACACATGACAGGAATAACCGTGCCGGTCGGCATTGACGCGCGCATGGTCGTACATGATCGCCGAAATGAAATGCATCTGGAGATCGGGAAGTTCGAGATCGGGCCGTGACTTGACGAACGCGCCAGCCTCCAATCCCTGACCGCGGCCAAGCCCTTTGCGGAAGAAGGTGTATTCCATCCCCGTCTTCAACATATTGAGCGGCTTGGTTTGCGAAAAGAGCGTAATGGGCTGGGTGCATTCGTTGTAGACAATGGCGTCCAGATGATCCTGCAGGTTTTGTCCAACGCCCGGAACGTCCGCCACCAGCGGAATGTTGAAGCGCTTGAGATAATCCGCAGGCCCAATGCCCGATAGCATCAGAATCTGCGGGCTGTTGATCGCGCCGCCGGAAATGATGACTTCCTTGGCGGCCCAGCTTTGCACCTTTTCGTTCTTGCACATGTACTCAATGCCCGCCGCGCGGCGCTTTTCAAAAAGAATGCGCGTGGTCATCGCGTCGGTCACGACGGTCAGGTTTTCGCGGTCGCGCACGGGCTTTAGAAACGCATTGGCGGTTGAGCAGCGCACACCGTCGCGAATGGTCAGCTCATAAGGCCCGAATCCTTCCTGCTGATGGCCGTTGAAATCGCCCGTATAGGGATAGCCCGCCTGGCGGCCCGCCTCGATAAAGGCACGGAACAGGGGATTGGTGGACTCGCCCGGGGAAACCGAAAGCGGCCCCTCATCGCCGTGATAGTCGTTTGCGCCCTTTTTGCGCCCTTCGGACCGTTTGAAATAAGGCAAGATATCGGAATAGCTCCAGCCCGTAAGGCCAAGCTGCGCCCAGTGGTCGTAATCGCGCGCGTGGCCGCGAATGTAGATCATTCCGTTAATGGAAGATGAACCGCCAAGCCCGCGCCCCCGCGGCCAGTACATGCGCCGCCCGCCAAGTTCCTTCTCGCCTTCGGTCTCATAGCGCCAATTGTGCTTCTTGCCGTCGGCGATCAACTGGCCGACGCCCGCGGGCATATGGATCAGCGCGCTCTTGTCGCTCGGCCCCGCTTCAAGCAGCAAAACCCGATTGTTTTTATCTTCGCTCAGCCGATTGGCGAGCACGCAACCCGCACTGCCGGCGCCGACAACGATGAAGTCGTATTGAGACATGAAGACCCCCAGTGAATTCGAGAGCTAAAGCGGGCGTTAACTCTATTGATAATCTGTCAGTTGGCAACGGAAACATTCCTCAGGTTGTTAAACCTCATATTTACCCCCTGGGCCCCAAACTGTCCCAAAGCTCCAATTGGGCGAGGTCCACATGCCAGAGCATGAGCCTGCAACTGAGGGGAAACCGAACAAGCGTCCTTCCAAGGGACTGAGCCTTGTTTCCACCTTGCTGAAAGAGAAACGGCGTCACCGCCGCGTCGCCATCCCGCTTGTTGTCAAAATGCTGCTCGACGATGAAACCGAAGTAGAAGCCATCGTGCGGGACATCTCCGCAGGCGGCGCCGCGCTCTTGAGCGAAGCGCGGCCCGCGCCGGGAAGCAAGATCGTTCTTTACATCGACGACGTGGGCCGCATCGAATGTTCCGTGGTCCGGGAGCACCCTCACGGGTTCGCCGTTGACTTCTCATGCTCAAAGGCGCGGCGGGACAAAATCGCCGACAAGCTCACATGGCTTACCAATCGCACGCGGCTTGGTCTTTCCGATGACGGATTGGTGCTTGAGGGCGCCTCCGGGGAACAAGCGGACTTGATCCTTTCAACGGGCGTCACCATGACCTGCCGGATCGTCGGCCTTTCGCTGAACGGCGCGTCGATCCAAGTGGCCCCGCGGCCCAGCATCGGCGCGAAGGTCGTGCTTGGGCGTATGCAGGGAACGGTGACCCGTCATACCCCCGGCGGGGTCGGCATCGAATTCACCGGCGGCGCGCCCCAAGCGCAAATCGCCTAACTGCATTTCCCATCCGGTTGTGATAGGTCTTGCGCGGACGTCACTTCATTCGTTGCGCGCATGGATCCCGTACAGGACCAATACGAAACCTTTCCCTATCCGCCCCGGGACCCAAAGGACGAAGACCAGCGGCTGGTGGTCGGCTCACCCAGCGGGCGGGATGAGATAAGCCACTTCTTGTTCGGCGGCGCGCGGGACTGGTCAAAGCCGTTCAAAGTGCTGATCGCCGGGGGCGGCACGGGGGACGGGCTGATCATGCTGGCCCAGCAACTGGCGAATGTGAATTGCCCGGCGGAAATCACTTACGTCGACCTTTCCAAAGCCGCGCGCGAGATTGCCGAGGCACGGGCAGAGCGGCGCGGGCTTACCTCCATTACTTTCAAGACCGGATCGCTGCTCGACGCGGGTGAGGACGGGCCGTTCGATTACATTGATTGCTGCGGCGTCCTGCATCACCTGCCGGACCCCGCTGCGGGGTTCCATGCGCTCAGCAAGGCGCTTTCCCCGGACGGCGGCATGGGCGCCATGGTCTATGGCGCGCTGGGACGCACCGGGGTTTATGACGCGCAGGAAATGCTCCGTGGCCTGAAGAAACCATGCGACAGCACCGCGCAAAGGGTTGAGACCGCCCAGCGGCTTCTCGCCTCCCTGCCCGTGAGCAACCGGCTCAAGCGCAATCCCTTTGTCAAAGATCATCTCGCCAGCGAGGCGGGACTTTACGACGTGCTGCTTCATGCGCGCGATCATGCTTACCGCGTTCCCGAGATATATGAGGCCCTCGACGAAGCGGGCCTGGGCATGGTGAGTTTCGTAGCGCCCGCAAACTACGATCCCGATTTTTTGATTTCCGACGCAAAACTGAAAGCGCGTTTGACGAGGCTTACGGGCCCCGAGCGCGAAGCCTTTGCCGAGCTGCTCACCGGCAATATCAAAAAACACATGTTCTATTGCGCGCCCAAGGATGCCGCGGGGCCCGGGCGCAGCGCACAATTCAGCATGGAGATGATCCCCGTACTCTACAACGTGGACATGGACCCGATCATGAAGATGCTAGAAGCGGGCAAGCCGCTAACCGCGCACCGCGAAGGGCTTGAGGTAAAACATCCCCTCCCGCCGGGCTCGGCGGAGGTGTTGGCCCTGTGTGATGGCAAGCGCACGTTCGATGAGATTCGCGAGAGTTTGACTCCCTCCCCGCCGCGCGATGCCTTTGAGAAAAGCGCGCGGCAGCTTTACCGCATCTTCTTTGGCCTCAACCTGATGCTTTTGAAAGCCCGCGCTTAACTCCCCTTCCATTGCGGTTTGCGCTTTTCGGCAAAGGCAAGCGGGCCTTCGATCAAGTCTTCGCTTTTCAGCATGTCGGCGACCGCCTTGTATCTGCCGCTGATGGCGGCCTCGAGATTTGCTTCATCGAGACCCTTGTACACCGCTTGCTTGGAGGCGCGGATCGACATGGGCGAGCATTCAAGGATCATGTCCACCCACTTGCGTGCCGCCGGCAAAAGCTCGCCCGCCGGTACGACATCATTCACAAAGCCAAGGGCTTTGCCTTCCTCCGCGCCAACGCGCCGTCCGGTCAAGATCATGCCCAGCGCATGCTTCAGCGGGATTTGCCGCGGCAAACGATGAAGACCGCCCGCGAGCGCGGCAAGACCGACGCGCGGTTCGGGCAGGGCAAAGACCGCGCTTTCCGACGCGATGATAAGATCGCACGCCAGCGCGATCTCAAACCCGCCGCCCATGGCAATGCCGTTCACCGCCGCAATGACGGGCTTGTTGAGGTCATACCGTGCGGTGAGCCCCGCAAACCCCGTGGGCGGCACTTCGATCTTGCCGCCCGATGCCTGAAACTTGAGATCATTGCCTGCGCTGAACGCCCGGTCACCCGCGCCGGTGATAATCGCGACCCAAAGGCCCGGGTCCGCGGCAAAGTCATCGAACACCTTCGCCAGCTCGAAGTTCGCCGCCGGGTGCAGGGCGTTCATCACCTCCGGCCGGTTGATGGTGACGGTCAACAGGTTTCCGTCCGCCTCGGCGGTACAGAATTCATATGCGCTCATGGTGGGGTCCTCGCGAGGAGCGGCAGCTAGACGCCCCTATCTTCATCACCTGGATAAACTTCCTGCAAGCCTTCGGGCAACGGTTCATCGGGTTCCGATGGCTCACCCAGAGGAGGCTCGATGTTCTCGGCTCCCTCCTCCCGCGCCACGCGCTCGGCCTCCAGCGCGTCTTGAGCGGCCCGGCTGAGCGCCCGTAAAAACTCGTATTGCCGCGACGCGGTCGTTATTGGCGCCATATCCTCCGACAAAGGCACAAAGAGAGCCGTCAGTCCAAGGTTCGTGAGTTGCATATCCATGTAGCCGATGGGCGTATCGGATGAAATGACCACGGCCTGGGCCCGGCCTTCATTGGTGGCAAGCTCACCGTTCACACGGAAGCCCTGGCCGCTGCTATCGACGAACCAGCCGTTGAGCGCCCCGTCCTCGAGGCTAAGCTGCAACCGCATCCCATCGGCAAGGCCGACACCGGTGTAAAGACCCGAATAGGCCAGCGAACTGAATTGCGGGGGCTCCTGCGGCACCACTTCTTCCAGCTCGGGCTCCGCTGCGCCCGTGGGGTCTGGCAGGCTCGCCAGGTCAAACGAGTCCGCATCTGTTTCCGCTTCATCCGTAAGCAGATCAAATTCGATAGCAGGTTCCGTGACCTCAAGGGGTGGCGGCGCGGGTTCGGGCGGCCCTTGCGGCGCGCGCGTCACACCCCGCAGGATGGGCGGGGCCGTAAGCGTATCACCATCGCCGGACGCGGGCGCTGCTGAGCTGACAACCACGTCGTGCGCGTTGAGGGGTTCTACCTCGTCAAAAGACCCGCCTGGTAATTCACTTGGCAGCTCATTGGGCATCTCACTAGGCGATGGGTCCGGTATATCCAGTGGCTCGGCGGCCACTTCGATCTCCTCGACAATGGAGGAGGACGCAGCCGCATAAAGGCGCGTATCGGGGCTTTGCCGCGTGAGGCGCATGAGAACGGGGGTGTCATCGCTGCGCAAGATGAGCCCGGCATTCCCCCACAAATCACCGCCATCCGCAGGCTGAACCACAAGCGGCAAAGAGAGAATGGCGCCAAGAACAACAATGCCACGCATAAGACCCAACGATCTCCCCCCGCCATATCCCCCGCCGGGCCAAACTACCGCCCAGGGGCGCCCGCGTCCACCAGGCCGGAAAGCCGCATTTTGTGTGCGGTCAAAGCGCCCCACCGATGGGTTTCAGGGTTTCTTTGAAACGCTTCCAGTTCTGCGCGTAAATCTCGGCGGAAAGCCGGATCATCTCGATCTGCTCGTCGCTAAGCTGCCGCACCACTCGGCCGGGCGTGCCCATGACCATCGAGCCGTCGGGGATTTCCTTGTTTTCCGTAATCAGCGTGCCCGCCCCGATAAGGCAGTTCTTGCCGATCACCGTGCCGTTTAGAATGATACTGCCGATGCCGATCAGGCTGTTGTCTCCGATGGTGCAGCCGTGGAGCATCACCTTGTGGCCCACGGTCACGCCCGCGCCGATGGTGAGCGGCTTGCCCAGGTCGGTGTGCAGCACCGAGCCGTCTTGAACGTTCGAGTTCTCACCAACCACGATGGGGTCATTGTCGCCGCGCAGCACGGAGCCGAACCACACGCTGGCGCCGCGCTTGAGTTCCACCCGCCCCATCACTTGCGCGTCCGGCGCCACCCAGTATTCGCCATCATCCGGCACGGTGGGGCGGATCCCCTCAAACTCAAAAAGCGCCACCGGGCCCTCCTTCACGGCTTTCACATTGCGGCTTGCACATTGTGGCCTCGACAAGGCCACATTGGCTTCCTATCTCCATCTGACAGGTATTTGCAGGGGATTTCAACGAGATGCGCGCCAAATCCGCCCCCCTTCCGCCCACGGCGGTGCTCGACACCACGCTCGCGCGCGAGATCGTGGAAGACAGCATCCACCGCTATATCGCAAGCCGGCGCGGAATGGTTGACGGCTTTGTCGAGAAACATTTCTCACGCAAGGGCGCCTGGAACCTCAACAAGCGCGGGCTGGGCGGCGATGTTGTCAAGGCGCCCCTCAACACGATCCTCGTCGCGCCGACCCTTGCGCTCGCGGGCCTTGCCTACCTCGCGCGCAAGTTCAAACGCCCCGACGTTTCAAAAAAACTTTCCGGCACGGATCTTTTTCTCAGAACCGATGTGGCGCGCGAGCTTGAATGGCTTCTGTACACGGAGTTTTTCGAACTTCCCTTCGCCCACCAAGGCGAAAAATGGCGGCGCTATTCAGGTGACGCTTTGGCGCACGAAATTCTCTCGGACCCGCGCCTTATCGCGCAGCTTGAGCCTGCGGTGCTGGCCGCCGCACGCGAAGCGGCAAAGCCCGGCGGGCGGGCATGGCTTGAGGAAACGCTGACCGCCTATCTCGGCACCCGCGCCGCGACGACCGAGCTTTCAACGCTTATCATGTGCCTTTCGACCGGCGCGGCGCTGACCCAGCAACTGACGCCGGGGCTCATCTCCCTGGGCCCCGCAGTCGCCCGCGCCGCCGATACCGCCATTGCCGCCAAGGGCCTTTCGGGGAGCGCGGTCTTGGGCGTTCTTCCCCCCGCGACCGTCGCGGCGGTGGGCGGGACGGCGGCGCTCGTCCTTTCCGCATCGATCCTGAGCGCGGTCTCCGGCGCGGTGACCGACCCCATCCAAAAGGGCCTGGGGCTCCATCAACGGCGCCTGCACCAGGTGCTGGACCTTATGGAGGAAGCCTTCCTTTCCGGCGACCGGGCGCCGTTTGTCGTGGCCGATCAATATGTTGGGCGGGTTATGGACATTGCGGACGTAACCCTCGCGCTATGGCATGCCCGCCCCATTTAACGTGATCACCTTTCGTCCTTGAACTGAGGCCCCGCAAACCCGCAAACTAGGCGCCGGTGGGGTGTACGCGCTGAAGGAGGGGACCGATGCGCGGATTTCTTTTCGTTACTGTTCTGTTGGGTCTCGTCATCGTGGGCGGGGTCTATTTCAATCCCGGGCTCGAGCTTTCGGGCGAGGATGCGGTTCGTCACGAGCTTCAACAGACGACATCGCCTGAAGATCTGGGCCAACGGGTCAACGAGGCGCTCGAGACCGGTGATTATGAAAGCGCGGTCATATATTCCGAGATCGCCGATTTCGCCGGGTTCACGCTGCCTCAAGAAGCGGCGGATGCGCTTCACGAGGCAAGCGGCATCACCGCCACCGTCGGCCGCACCGGCTCGCAACTCGCCAGCGGGTTCTTCACGGGCGAGGCAAACGGCCTTGCGGGCCTGACCGGCGCCGTCGTCTCCGACCTCACGGTAATCGGCGACGTGCGCGATATTTCCACCCAAGCCCCCAAGATGGCGGCGGGCGAGCCTTACAACGAACTCATCCTGGGGCTCTCGGTGGTCGGTGTCGGCGTAACCGGCGCGACGATCGCGACCGGTGGCGGCGGGCTTCCCGGCCGCGTGGGCGTGACGCTCCTCAAGGTCGCGACCAAGACTGGATCGCTCACGGCGGACTTTAGCCGCACGCTGACGCGCATGGTTGGCGATGCGG
>JANQLJ010000069.1 GCA_028280665.1 Alphaproteobacteria bacterium | reverse complement strand
CTTGGCCGCCGTCGCCGCGAGCCTTGGCCGCGATGTGCGCGCAACACCCCGGCCCGTGCGCCGCACGGACACATCGGAAATCTTCTCCGGCGCGCTTCTCAATACGCTTTTTACCGAGCGGGCGGGTGAGGCGGCGTCCGGCCCCGTTCTTTTGGGCGGAAGCTACGTTGTGGGGCGCGTGACGAACGTCATCCCCGCGGATGTCGAAGGGGGCGCCGAGCAAATCAGCGTTCTCAGAACCGCCCTTGAAAACGAGATCGCGGGCGAGCTCGTGGACCTCTACGTGGCCGAAGCGCGCGCCAACCTGAACATACGCATCAATGAGCAGGCCCTGAACCAGGTCGTCTCGGGCATCAACTAGGCTCGGCCATGGAGACCTCCCCGCCGCTCGATGAGGCGTTCAAAGCCGCCTATGCAAAAGGGACCCCACAGCTTGTCTGGACCCGGCTGATCGCGGATTTGGAAACGCCGGTTTCCGCCATGCTGAAACTGGGTGGCGGTGGGCAGAACACCTTCCTTTTTGAATCGGTTGAGGATGGTGAGACCCGCGGGCGCTATTCCATTATCGGTCTCAACCCCGATCTCATTTTTCGCGTAAAAGACGGTAAGGCGGCACTCAACCGTGCGGCGGCGGAAGATGCGGACGCATTCACGCCCTGCCCCGATGCGCCGCTCGATGCCTTACGCGCGCTGATCGCGGAATGCAGGCTCGACGTACCGCGCGAGCTGCCGCCCATGTCGTCGGGGCTCTTTGGATACATGGGCTATGACATGGTGCGCGAGATGGAGCGGCTGCCGCACGTCAACCCCGACCCCATCGGCATTCCCGATGCGATCTTCCTGCGCCCCACCATCGTCGCCATCTTCGATAGTGTCACGGGCGAGCTGATCCTGGTGACCCCGGTCTGGCCGAAGGGCGGTCCCGGCGCCGAGGAGGCCTACGCCCGCGCGCAGGAACGGATTGCGGAAGTGGTGGCGAGCCTCGACAGCGCCCTGCCTCACCCGCAAGTCCCAGAGGAAACGCTGCCCACACCCAAGGCCACCTCCAATACGGCCCATGCGGAATATCTCGCCATCGTCGAGAAGGCGAAGGACTACATCAAGGCAGGTGATATTTTCCAAGTGGTGCCGAGCCAGCGCTTTGCTGCGCCGTTTGCGTTGCCGCCGTTTGCGCTTTATCGCGCGCTGAGGCGCCTCAATCCGTCTCCTTATTTGTTCTTTTTGGATTTCGGCGGTCACGCCATCGTGGGCTCCTCGCCGGAAATTCTCGTCAAGCTCTCGGGCGGCAAAGTGACCATCCGCCCCATCGCAGGGACCCGCCCGCGGGGCGCAACGCCGGAAGAAGACCGCGCCCTCGCCGAAGACCTTCTCGGCGATCCCAAGGAACGCGCCGAGCACCTGATGCTGCTGGACCTCGGGCGCAACGACGTGGGCCGTGTGGCGGGGACCGGCACCGTGGACGTGACCGAGAGCTTCAACATCGAAAACTACTCCCATGTCATGCATATCGTCTCGAATGTGGAAGGTAAGATTGCCGCGGGCGAAGATGCGCTTTCCGCCCTCATTGGCGGCTTTCCTGCAGGGACTGTTTCAGGCGCCCCCAAGGTGCGCGCCATGGAAATCATCGACGAGCTTGAGAAGGAAAAGCGCGGCATCTACGCAGGCGGCATCGGCTACTTCGCCGCCGACGGGTCCATGGATACCTGCATCGCGCTGAGGACGGCGCTCGTCAAAGACGGCACCATGTACGTTCAGGCGGGGGGCGGCGTCGTCTATGACAGCGATGCGGAAGCCGAGTACCAGGAGACCATGAACAAGGCCCGCGCGCTTATCCGCGCCGCCGAGGAAGCTGTGCGCTTCGCCAATGAAAAACCGGGGAATCTTTCAGGCAAGCGCTAGCGCTTTTCAATTCATGCCGCACCCATTAACCTTGCCCGCGAACCGAAAGCCTCACGGGCTCACCCGTACAAAGAGATCAAAGAATGAGTGACTTGCGCGCCCATGCGCAAAGGCAAAGGGCGGAAGACCAAACCGTCCTTTTCGTCGGCGGCGCCATGCGCAGCGGCACGACCGTTATTCACCGCGCGCTGTGCACGGCCAGGAACTCCAATCCTTTCATTTCCGAAAGCTGGTTCCTGTTCGATTTGTTCTCGATGCACAGCCGGAACATGAAAAGTTATGAGACTAGGAACGAAGATCAATTTGGCGACCGTGCGAAATTTGACGAGCTTGTACAGCTCAACCTCAGTTACTATCTCGACATGGTTTCATCCAGATATGAAGACCCGGAGGTGCTTATTCTCAAGCATCCGGACCTGACGAGGTACTTCCCGACCGTAAAAAGAGTGATGCCCGAGGCGAAATTCCTCGTAATCATGCGGGACCCGCGCGATGCCATCGGCAGTATGAAGGAAGTGAATGCGCGCCTCCGGGCGACCCACACGAGAAGCCGCACTACGAGTTTCGCGACAATGGCGGAGTACTGCAACTTTTATGCGCGGTACTACACCGATGTTTTCGACAACAGGTCCGTCTTTGGAAACGATTTGATGGTTCTGCGGTATGAAGACATCGTCACCGACCCTGCCAGGTGCTTTCGCGAGATCGGTGCATTTTGCGGGGCGATTTACGACCATGAGGAAGTGACGAAGTTCAATCCGCAGCACGCAAAGAGCAAGATCTTGTCCCGGGAACAGAGGCTCAGGAATCCGCACAGCAGTGCCTATTGGTCCGAGATGTATACTCAGGATTTATCCACGGACTCCATCGGCAAACACAAAGCCATCTTGTCCGAAACCGAAACAAGAGACATTGAAACAATGCTCGGAGGACTGGGAAAGATGTTCAACTATTGGTAAGCCGTCGTTTGCGCTTGCGTTTCGCGCTTTCCCGTGCCGCCTAACCTGTTCAATAATGGGCGCAGCTTCGCCCGAATGATGTAACGAGTAACGCCACATGACCGACATCACGAACGAATTCATGGCTCTCGCGCTCGACATGAAAGCGCAGTCGACGAACAAGCACCGCCAGGTAGGCGCGGTGATCACCAACGGGATCGCCTCGCACAACACGCACATCACACGCTTCGAGCGCCCCGAGACCACGCTTCATGCTGAGGCCTCCGCCATCTGCCGCGCGGCGTCGGAAGGCCGGCCGACCGCCGGTCATGAGATCTACGTCACGCTTTCGCCATGCGTTTCGTGTGCCAAGCTGATCATTCAGGCGGGCATTACGGCGGTGCATTACTACAAGTTCGATGTGGGCCAGCCCATCGCGCTGGAACTGCTACGCCATGCGGGTGTTAAAGTGAACGGTCCCCTGGAAGGCCAGCAGTAACGCCAGGAGCGATTGAATGAACACAGTCCCGGCCGGGAATGACCGGAAACAGAAGGTGCTCTTGGTGGGTGGCGCCATGCGTAGCGGTACGACGATTATCCACCGCGCCCTTTGCCAAGCCAGGAACTCAAATCCTTACATCTCGGAAAGCTGGTTTCTAAACGACCTCTTCGGGCTTTATGAACGGGGCATGTCTCGCTTCGACATGCGGCTCCGGGACCAACTCGGCGATGTGGAGACCTTCGAAGACATCATCCGCAGCAATGTTCAGCGCTACCTCGACGAGGTTTCCAAGAAATATGATTTTCCCGGAGTTCTGATCTTGAAGCACCCGGAACTGACCCGGCATTTTAGTGTCGTCGGGCGGATCATCCCCGGCATCAAGTTTCTGGTTGTCGTGCGTGACCCCCGCGATGTCGTCGCCAGCATGCAAGCGGTGATGAGGCGGCAAAGGGAACAGGGCGTCATTACCCGCGGCAACAAGCAGCTCCAGTCGATCGGCGATCTTTGCCGCTACTACGCTAGTTACTATGAAAAGATTTTTGCCGAGGCGGAGACCTTCGGCAATGGCCTGATGTTTGTGCGCTACGAAGATGTGGTGACCGATCCGGTAAAGACCTTCGTCCGCATAGGTGCCTTTTCCGGAGCTACTTACGAAGGCGACGAAATGATGAAGTTCGATCCCGGCGAGACGCAAAGCAAGTACCTCTCGCGGGACGAAAGGATGAAAGATCGCATCAGCGCTGCGTTCTGGTCGGAGATGTACACAAAGGACCTTTCCGCGGACACCGTCGGAAAGTACAAGCAAACTCTGACGCCCAATGAGATACGCGAAATCGAAATGACGCTTGGCCGTATAGGCAGCCTATACAGTTATTGGTAGGGGGTGCGCCGGGCCTGCCAAGTTTCCCTCCCCCCATATTGCCCGGCCCCCGTATTGCCCAGCGAAGCGCTCGTGGTAGGTTCGGCGTGACATCAACCGGCGCGGGGCGCGTTCCATGATCCTGCTGATCGATAACTATGACAGCTTCACCTACAACCTCGTCCATTATCTGGGTGAGTTGGGGGCTGTGGTGGAGGTGCGCCGCAACGATGCGCTCACGCCCGCCGAGGCGCTGGCGAAGAAGCCCGAGGGCATCGTCCTTTCGCCGGGGCCGTGCGATCCGGACAAGGCGGGCATCTGTCTCGATCTCATCAAGGCGAGCGGGGGCCGCGTGCCGCTGCTCGGCGTGTGCCTGGGCCATCAGGCGCTGGGTCAGGCCTATGGCGGTAAGGTCGTGCGCGCGCCCGAATGCATGCACGGCAAGACCAGCATGATTGCCCACGGGGGGCGCGGCGTTTTCAAGGACCTGCCCGACCCCTTCGAGGCGACGCGCTATCACAGCCTGATCCTTGAACGCGCGAGCCTGCCCGCCTGTTTCCACGTGACGGCGGAAACGGACGACGGCATCATCATGGGGATCGAGCACAAAGACCTGCCTCTTCACGGAGTACAGTTCCACCCCGAAAGCATCGCCACCCAACACGGCCACGCGCTCTTGAAGAACTTTCTCAATCTCGCGGCGGCGGCCGTGGCGCCCGCGTAAGACCCATGACGACGTTTCACGACATTCTCGCCAAGCTCGCCGGGGGCGAAACCCTCACCCCGGACGAGGCCGAATTCGCCGTGGGCGAGCTCATGTCCGGCGAGGTGGACGCGGCCCAGGGCGCGGGATTCCTTATGGCCATGCGCGTGCGCGGCGAAACGGTGGCGGAAATCACCGGCGGCGCGCGGGGGCTCCGGGCGCGCATGGTGGGGGTTAAGGCCCCCGAGGGCGCGGCCGATACCTGCGGCACCGGCGGCGACGCGGCGGGTACCTACAACATCTCCACCGCGGCGGCGTTCGTGCTGGCAGGCGCGGGCGTTCCCGTCGCCAAGCATGGCAACCGCTCGGTTTCCTCCAAGTCAGGCTCCTCGGACGTGCTGGCGGCACTGGGGGTGAACCTCGATGCGCCCCTGGAGGCGGTCGAGAAAGCCATCAAAGAAGCGGGCATCGGCTTTTTATTCGCGCCCCGTCACCATGGCGCTATGCGGCACGTGGCGCCGGTGCGCCAATCGCTCCGCCTGCGGACATTGTTTAACCTGCTCGGCCCCCTTGCCAACCCGGCGGGGGTTAAGCGCCAAGTGCTGGGGGTCTTCGCGGAAGAATGGCTGATGCCCATGGCGCAAGTGCTGAAAGACCTCGGCGCCACCTCCGCCTGGGTCGTCCATGGCACGGACGGGCTGGATGAGCTGTCCACCACCGGCACCAACAAAGTCGCCGTTTTGAAGGACGGCAAGATTGACGAGATCACCGTAACGCCGGAGGACGCGAGGCTCCCCTCCGCCAAGCTCACCGACCTCGTGGGCGGAGATGCGGAAGAAAACGCGACTGCCTTGCGTGCCGTGCTTGAAGGCAAGGAAGGTCCTTATACGGATATTGTGCTGCTCAATGCGGGCGCAGGGTTGGTGGTCGCGGACCGCGCGAAAGAGATCGGCGAAGGCGTTAAGATCGCCAAAGCAGCCATCGGCAGCGGCAAGGCGAAGGCCGCGCTCGATCAGCTTGTGCGCATCACGGACGGGGGCGCCCCGTGAGCATTCTTGAAAAGATCAAGGCCTATAAGCTTGAGGAGATTGCCGAACGCAAAAAGCGCACCCCCCGCGAGGAAGTGGAAGCTGCCGCGCGGCTGGCCTCGGGCGTGCGCGATTTTCATGGGGCGCTTAAAGCCGCGCATAAGGCAGGGCGCTTTGCGCTGATCGCCGAAGTGAAGAAGGCGAGCCCCTCGAAAGGCGTGATCCGCGAAGACTTCGACCCGCCCCAGATCGCGCGCGCCTATGAACGGGGCGGGGCGGCGTGCCTCTCCGTGCTTACGGACGGGCCGAGCTTTCAGGGTACGGATGAATATCTGACGGTGGCACGCGAGGCCACCGCCCTGCCTGCCTTACGCAAGGATTTCATGTTCGACCGCTACCAAGTGGCGGAAGCCCGCGCCATGGGGGCGGACTGCATTCTCATCATCCTGGCGGCGGTGGATGACGGCATAGCGCGCGAGCTTGAGGCGCAGGCCCTTTCCTGGGGCATGGACGTGCTGATCGAGGTACACAACGAAGACGAGCTTGCCCGCGCGCTCGATCTTGAGAGCCCCCTCATCGGCATCAACAACCGCGACCTCGGCACGTTCGAGACTACTCTGGAAACATCGGAGCGTCTTGCGAAACTGGTGCCGCCGCACAAGACCATCATCGCCGAAAGCGGCATTACCTCTCATGGCGGTCTTCAACGCCTTGGCGAGGCGGGCATCAAGACCTTCCTCGTGGGCGAAAGCCTGATGCGCCAGCCGGACGTGGAAGCCGCCACCCGCGCATTGCTGGAGGGTGCTTGATGGCCGAGAGCAAATCCAAACTCACCCACTTCACCGAAGACGGTGCGGCGCGCATGGTGGATGTGTCGGGCAAGGACGTGACCGAACGCATAGCCATCGCCGGGGCGCGGGTTTCCATGTCCGCGGAGGCCTTCACCCATGTGAAGGCGGGCACGGCCAAGAAAGGCGACGTACTGGGCACCGCGCGGCTCGCGGGCATCATGGCGGCGAAGAAGACCAGCAACCTCATTCCCCTGTGCCACCCCCTGCCCTTGTCGAAAGTAGAAGTGGATTTCGACCTGGACGGCGCGGCCAACGCCGTTGACGTCCGCGCCACCGTGCAAGTCACCGCCAAAACCGGCGTCGAGATGGAGGCGCTGACCGCCGCCGCCGTCGCCGCGCTCACCATCTACGACATGCTCAAGGCGGTGGATAAAGCCATGGTGATCGGCGGCATCCGGCTGCTCAAGAAAGACGGCGGCCGGTCGGGTCCCTACGAGGCGGACTGAAGGAGATGGCGCTCCTCCCCGTCCGTGAAGCGCAAGAGCGGCTGATCAAGAGTCTCACCCCCCTCGGCACCGAGCGGATTACTCTTGGCAAAGCGGCGGGCCGCATTCTTGCCGAAGACCTTGTCGCCCGGCGTACCCAGCCGCCCTTCGACGCTTCGGCCATGGACGGTTTCGCCGTGCGCCATGCGGACGTGCGCGCGCTGCCGGTCACGCTCAAAATCGTTGAAGAAATCCCCGCCGGAAAAATGCCCGAGGCCAAAGTCGGCGCGGGCGAAGCCGCGCGGCTTTATACCGGCAGTCCTATCCCCGCGGGCGCCGATACTGTGGTGATCCAGGAGCATACAACGTACACGGATGATCTTTCCGAAGTGACTGTCAACGAGATCACCGGCGAAGGCGCGCATATCCGCGCGGCGGGCAACGATTTCAGCGAGGACGACCGATTGCTCGCCAAAGGCATGCGGCTCGATGCGCGGGCCGTCACCCTCGCCGCCGCCATGAACTGCGCGGAGGTCGCGGTCGCCAAGCGCCCGCGCACCGCCATTATCTCCTCAGGCGATGAACTGGTACCCGTGGGAACCGCGCCCGGGCCCGGCCAGATCATCGCCTCGAACGGCATCGGCCTTGCGGTGTGGCTTGCGGCGCACGGCGCGGAGGCACGTGACTTCGGCATTGTGCCCGACGATGTGGGCGCGCTCACCAAGGCGCTCACCGAAGCCGCCGCGTGCGACCTCATTCTCACCATTGGCGGCGCGTCCGTGGGCGCGCACGATCATGTGGGCGAAGCGGTGCAGGCGGCGGGCGGCGCCATCGATTTCTGGCGCGTGGCCATGAAGCCCGGCAAGCCGATCATGGTCGGCAAGGTGGGCGCGGCGCCCCTCATCGGCCTGCCCGGCAACCCGGCCTCGGCTTTTGTGGGCGCGGAGGTGTTCGTGGCCCCCGCGCTCGCGGCATTGGAAGGCGCTCCCGACCCCATCCCCGCCCCCCTCCGCGCGCGGCTCGCGCACGATATGCCCGCCACGGGCGCCCGCGAGGAATACGTGCGCGCAAAGCTTGAGCCCGGCGCGGACGGCGTCCCCCTCGCCCATCCCTTCCCGCGGCAAGACTCGTCCCTCATGACCGTACTTGCGGAAGCGGGCGCGCTCATCCTCCGCCCGGCGGGCGCGGGCCCAGCCAAGGCGGGGGAGATGGTGGACGCGCTGCCGCTGGCTTGACCCTCGGGGTTGACGGCACGCGAGAACTAAACTAGAACATCCATGAATGTTTAGGTTTTGTTCCGGTCGCGACCGCGTTTGAAACGTGCCGTACCCTGAATTCGCGAGGCCCCCATGCTGACCCAGAAACAGCACGACCTGCTGCTTTTCATTCACAAAAGAGTGCAGAAAACCGGCGTTTCCCCGTCATTTGACGAAATGAAGGACGCGCTCGATCTGAAATCCAAATCCGGCATCCACCGGCTAATCAACGCGCTGGTGGAGCGCGGGTTTATCCGGCGAATCCCCCACCGCGCGCGCGCGCTCGAAGTGGTGAAACTGCCCGAGGACATCGCGGCCAAAGCCGCCCCCGGTTTTGCCGAGGAAGCGCCCGGCTTCGCCGCCCCCGCCAACGAGAACGAGCCCCTGGCAATCCCCCTCGTGGGCAAGATCGCCGCCGGCACGCCCATCGAAGCCATCCAACACGAAGGCAGTTTCGTTGATGTGCCCGCGGGCCTGCTCGCCCGCGGCGATCATTTCGCGCTGGAGATCGAAGGGGATTCCATGACCGGCGCCGGCATTCTCGACGGCGACACGGTGGTGATCCAACGGGCCGACACCGCCCAGGAAGGCGACATTGTCGTCGCGCTGGTGGATGACGACGAAGCCACGCTCAAGACGCTTAAAAAGTCCGGCGGCAAGATCAAGCTGCAAGCGGAAAATCCGGACTTCGAATCCCGCACCTTCGAGCCCGGCCGCGTGAAGGTGCAAGGCAAGCTCGTGGGGCTGCTCAGGCGTTACTGATTTGCACCCGCCCACCGCCGCCCGCGGCGCGTATCGTTTGCGCGGGCGATAGCGGGACCGCCTTCCTCAAACGTAATGCTGTGGGCGCCGCCCTCGCGCAAGGCATAGTAGTCGATAACGATTTCCGGCGCGGGGCAATGAATACGCACGGGCATGGGCGTCACCAGAACGTCCGCCCTCTGACAATCGTCGATAAGCGCTTGCGGCTCAGCCGCATAAGACAAAAGCTGGCCATTGGTGAGCCGTGCAGTACAGCCAAGCGCATCGCACGGGAATGCCCCGGCGGCGTCCCGCCGCTCGCGCGTGTCGCCGTCGCGCCTCAGCCAGATGTCCTGGTCGTATTGCGCCCGGCGCGGGTACAAAAGTGCAAGCCGCCCGTCCGGCCCCCGCACGGCAAGGGTTTCGCCCTCCGCCTGGATGAACACGTCCGGGCCTTTTGCCCCGGGAAACGCCAGAAGGGCAACCGCAATCGGCACCGCCCCAGCCCAGCGCCAAGGCCGCCGCCACACGGCGATCCATGCACCGCCCGCGGCAAGAACGGCCAGCACCCATGGGGCCACGGCGGGAGCCGCCACCTCCGCCCCCGGCCAGGCCGAGACCCCATGGGCGGTGCCCAGGATCACATCGATCCCCCAGCCCATGGCATAGAGCGGCCAAACCTCAAGGCCGAGCGGCATCAGGAGCACCGAGACGATCCCCCAGGGCATGACCCAAAACGCCATCACCGGCATGGCGACGAGGTTCGCCGCGACCTCGTAATTGGAAAACCGGTTGAAGTGATAGGCGGCAAACGGCGCGATGGTTAGCCCTGCGATCAGGCTCGTCACCACAAGCCCCGCCGCATAGGCGCCAAGCCTGCGGAACCAACTCCGGTCCATGCCAAGGAACCCTTCGGCGAGGCGCGGCGCGAGCCATTCGCTCAAGGCGATGAGTGCAATCACCGCCGCGAACGACATTTGAAAGCCCACTTGGGTCACGCTTTCGGGTGCAAGAACAAGAATAATCATGGCCGCTACCGCCACCGTGCGCATGGTCAGCACGGGCCGGTTTGCGAGCACGGCAATGAAGGCAATGGCGATCATGATAAAGGCGCGCTGGGTCGAAACCGACCCCCCGGAAAGAATGAGATAGGCGAAGGACCCCGCCAGCGCGACCACCGCCGCCCATTTCTTTATGGGCTTTGTGAGCGCCCATTCCTCGCGCAGCGCTAAGATAAACCGTATACTGAGGAACAAGAGCCCGCCTACCAGCGCCATGTGCAGCCCCGAAATGGCGAGCAAGTGCGCAAGTCCCGAGCCGCGCATGGCGGCGATGTCGTCTTCGGCAACGCCGCTGCGGTCTCCGGTAATGAGCGCCGCCGCCACCCCGCCGTTAGAGCCGGGGAGCGCCGCACGCACCCGTGCCGCCATGCCGTAGCGCAGCCGCGCGACGGCGCCTTGGACCTGAGCGCTTATGCCCGGCGCAACGGTGTCTTCACTGACTGCGGGCGCGGTAAGGCTGTAGCCCACCGCGCTAAGGCGGTCGTAGTAGGCGGCGCGCGCAAAATCGAAGGCGCCGGGCGCCGGAGGGCCCGACGGCGGCAACAGCGTTGCGAGCATTTCCACCGTCTCGCCGGGCAGGATTTCCTCCCCCCGCTGACGAACCGTGATGCGCACGCTGTACGGCAGCGTATCTAACGCTAGATCTTCGATGCGCATGGGGCGGAGCGTCACGCGCCGGTAGCCTTCGTCCGACACCTCGACGCGGGTCACGCGGCCTTCGACCCAGGCGGGCCCATGCTCGTCCATCAGCATGGGCGCGGCCACCCGCGCCGTGCGCCCCTCGCCCAGCGCCATGCCGCCCGCGATAAGCAGCACGCCCACGGCACAAGCAACGAGCCAGACCGGCGCCTTGCCCGCGCGCCAGACCACAACAAGCGCGGCAACAGCGGCCACCGCGAGCGATGCCCAGAACGGCACCACAAAGGACAACTGAAAATAAAGCGCCGCACCCGCACCCAGGGCGACCGGCGCCCATAAAGGCCAGCGCGCCCGTTCGGCCAAAAGCTCGCCGCGCACCCATCCAACAGCGAAGGCGAGCGTTTTCACCCCGTGCCGCCAGAGCCCGTCAATCGCCGCTTGCACCGCGCGCGGGGTCATGCGGCGACCCCATGCCCGCGGCGCTCCTCATGCCCTATGGCATCGTTGCGCCCTATGGCAAGCCACATATCCTGTGCTAAACAGCGCGCCAACCGACCGTTCCTTGACCCATCCAGACCTCCCGCGAGCCATAGCATGCCCGAGCATTCCGTTGTCACCCGTTTTGCCCCCTCGCCCACCGGCTTTCTGCACATCGGCAATGCCCGCACGTGCCTTTTTAGCTGGCTTTATGCGCGGGCGACGGGCGGCAAGTTCCTGCTGCGCATCGAGGACACAGATAGGGAGCGCTCCACCCAGGAAGCCATCGACGCAATCTTCGAGGGACTCACCTGGCTCGGCATCGATTGGGATGAGGAGCCGATCTATCAATCGGCGCGCGCGGGCCGCCACCGCGAGGTGGCCGAACAGCTTCTCACAAGCGGCAACGCCTACAGATGTTTCGCAACACCGGAGGAGCTGACCGAAATGCGCGAGGCGGCGCGGGCCGCGGGCAAGCCGCCCCGCTATGACGGGCGCTGGCGCGACCGCGCTCCCGGTCCTGAACACGGGAACCAGCCATTCACGATACGTCTGCGCGCCGATCAAGAGGGCGAGACCATCGTGCGCGACCATGTGCAAGGGGACGTGCGCTTCGGCAATGATCACCTGGACGACCTTGTGTTGCTGCGGTCCGACGGCACGCCCACCTACATGCTGGCGGTGGTGGTGGACGATCACGATATGGGTGTCAGCCATGTGGTGCGCGGTGACGATCACCTGAACAACGCCGCGCGGCAAATGCAGATCATCAAGGCGCTCGGCTGGGACGCGCCCCAATACGCCCACGTGCCGCTGATCCATGGACCCGACGGCGCGAAGTTCTCAAAACGCCACGGCGCGCAAGGGGTGCGCGAATACCGCGACCTCGGCTATCTCGCCGATGCCATGAACAACTATCTGCTGCGTCTTGGCTGGTCCTACGGCGATCATGAGATCATCTCCCGGGAAGACGCGGTCAAGTGGTTCGATCTTGATGGAATCAACAAAGCGGCGGCGCGGTTCGATTTCGACAAGCTCAACCACGTGAACGCCCATTACATCCGTTCACGGAGCAATGAAGATTTGCTGGCGGAGGTTCTCACCCTCGCCAGGCGGCTCAAGGATTGGGATCTCGACGCCGATCAGACCGGGCGCCTGTCGCGCGCTCTCCCCAGCCTTTCGGAACGCGCCAGCACGGTCGTGGACATTATCGACGGCGCGGACTTTCTGATCACCGCCCGCCCCATCCCCATCGAGGAGAAAGCGCAGAAGCTGCTCACCAGCGAGGCGCGCACCCTTCTGGCGGCGCTGACGGACAGTTTGGAAGCTGAACTCAAGACCGAGGGGGATTGGACGCTCGAAGCCATCGAAGCCCATATTCGCACTTTTGCTGACAGTCAAGAGTTGAAGTTCGGGCATGTTGCACAACCAATACGGGCTTCCTGTGCCGGAAAAATGAAATCCCCCGGCATTTTCGATGTGCTATACGCTCTGGGACGCGCGGAATCCCTGGCCCGGATGCGTGACCAAGCGGGCTAAGCGGATCTTAGTCTCGTCCGCCGATTTTTTGTCACAATTAATGACGCAGTGCAGCATGAGAGGCTATACTCCGCGCCAAATTGAAGGGTAGCTGGCGCCCCCCGCCCAAAGCGCAGCACCCGTAAGAAAAGAGGAACGCCATGAGAAGCCAAGTTAAATCCGGGGAAAAATCAGGCCAGGCTGCGCTCACCATCGGCAATGAAGGGATCGACCTGCCGACCATGCGCGGCACCATCGGCCCGGAAGTGATCGATGTGCGCGCGCTTTATAGCGAGACCGGCAGGTTCACCTACGACCCTGGGTTTACCTCAACGGCAAGCTGCGAGTCCTCCATCACCTACATCGATGGCGACGAAGGCCTGCTGCTCTACCGCGGCTACCCCATCGATCAGCTGGCCGAACGCGGCAACTTCATGGAGACCGCTTACCTTCTGCTTTACGGCGAACTCCCCAGCGCCGCCGAGATGAAAGAGTTCGAAAGTGCCATCACCCTGCACACGATGGTGCACGAGCAACTGCAAGGCTTTTACCGCGGGTTCCGGCGCGACGCCCACCCTATGGCGATCATGGTGGGCGTGGTGGGTGCGCTCTCCGCCTTCTATCATGACTCGACCGACATCAACGATCCCTACCAGCGCATGGTGGCGAGCTACCGCATGATCGCCAAGATGCCCACCATCGCGGCCATGGCTTACAAGTATTCGGTGGGGCAGCCCTTTATCTATCCGCGCAATGACCTCGGCTATGCGGAAAATTTCCTTCGCATGTGTTTCGCGGTCCCGGCGGAGGATTTCAAAGTCAATCCGGTTCTGGCGCGCGCCATGGACCGGATTTTTATTTTGCACGCCGATCACGAACAAAACGCCTCGACCTCGACGGTGCGGCTGGCCGGCTCGTCCGGCGCGAACCCTTTTGCCTGCATCGCGGCGGGCATTGCCTGTCTTTGGGGCCCGGCCCATGGCGGCGCGAATGAGGCCGCCCTTAACATGCTGGCGGAAATCGACTCCGTCGACCGCATCCCCGAGTTCATCGAGAAGGCCAAAGACAAGGACGATCCCTTCCGGCTCATGGGCTTTGGCCACCGGGTTTACAAAAACTACGACCCGCGCGCGAAGGTGATGCAGCAAACGGCGCATGAGGTTCTGGACGAGATGGGCATTGAAGACGACCCGCTTCTGCCTATCGCCATCGAGCTTGAGAAGATCGCCCTGAGCGATGAGTACTTCGTCGAGAAGAAGCTCTATCCGAATGTGGACTTTTACTCGGGCATTACCTTGCGGGCGCTTGGCTTCCCCACCACCATGTTCACGGTGCTTTTTGCGCTCGCGCGGACCGTGGGCTGGATCGCCCAGTGGAGCGAGATGATCGACGACCCCAATCAGAAAATCGGCCGCCCGCGCCAGCTTTATACCGGGCCCACCTACCGCGACTATGTACCCCTGAAAGAACGGGGCGCCTGAGGGCCCGCGCAGCGAGTTATCAAATGAGATCCGACATCATCACTGCGCCCGCGCGCCGCCTGCCGCGCGATCCCATCGCCCGGTTTATCGAACGCACCGCCGCTTGGCTGGTGCCGGCGGCCGCTTTCGCACTTCTTGTGCTGGCGGTCATGTCAGCGGGCTGACGCCGTTTTCTCTTCGATAATATCGAGCAGCGCTTGCGCCGCCCGTTCCGACGGCGGCGTCTCGCCGAGCCCCATGGCGGCGAGCGCGGCCTGACAGCCTTCCACCTGGCGCTTTGCAGCGGCTTTACTACCAAGCAGCTCATGGGCCTCCTCGGCAATGTCGCGGCCGCTGCAATCCTCTTGCACGAGTTCGGGGATCACTCCGCGTTTTTCAATGAGGTTGACGAGACTGATAAACGGCACCTCGACGAGGCCGCGAAAAAGCGCGTAGGTAAACCAGCCGATCTTGTAGGCGATCACCATGGGCACGCGGGCGAGGGCAAGTTCGGTCGAAACAGTGCCGCTCGCCGCCAGCGCCACATTGGCGGCGGCAAAGGCATCATGCTTTTCGTCCTGTCCCACCACAGCGAGCGGCGTGGGCCAATCGCCCGCGCCCGCCGCCACTTTGTCTTTAACGTGACCGAGGGTGACGATCACCGTGTGCAGATCTTCCGTACCCGCCGCAAGCCGCCCCGCCGCATCTTTGAAGACCGGCAGGATCATGCGCACTTCGTTCGATCGGCTGCCGGGCAGTACCGCCAGCAGCTTGGCATCCGCGGGAATGCCATGGCGCGCGCGGAAGCCATCGCCATCTCCCGTTTCCATGCGCTCAATCACCGGATGGCCGACAAACCGTGTATCGAGGCCATAGCTTTCGAAAAACGGCGGCTCGAACGGAAGCAAACACAAAAGATAATCCACGAACTCGGCCAGCTTCTTGGCCCGGCCCGGCCGCGAGGCCCAAACCTGGGGCGCCACATATTTCACCACTGTCAGCTCGGGCGCGCGCTTTGAAAGCCGCCGCCCAATGCGGTGGGTGAAGTCAGGGCTGTCGATCAGCACCACGAGATCGGGTTTGGTTTCGATGGCAAAGTCTGCCGCCTCGCGCACGCGGCGCAGGATTTTCGGAATCTTGGGCACCACCTCGTTGAAGCCCATGACCGAGGTATCGGCAATCGAATAAAGGCTGTTGAGCCCCTCGGCTTCCATGGCGGGGCCGCCGACGCCGGTAATCTCCACCTTGCCGCCGGTAAGACGCTTGAGGGCCGCCATGATCTGCCCGCCCAGAAAATCGCCTGAGGGCTCGCCAACCACCATCATGATGCGGGGCGGCGGGCGCTCCCCCGTCATTCGCGGCCCCGTTCGGAAATGCCGTAAACAAAAATGCCAAGCTCGTCGGCGAGCTGTGCCACGCTGCGGCGGTCGATCACGAGCGCGCCGCCGGCTGCGACCACAACGCCCTTGAGCCCTGCGTCCGCCACACCGCGCAAGGTTTTGGGCCCGATGGTCGGCAGGTCGATGCGCCGTTCCTGCATGGGCTTGGGAAATTTGAGCAGCACCCCCGCCCGTTCCTCCACCGTGCCCCGCAGTTCCTCGGGAAGCTCGGCGACCCGCGCCAACATCGCGTCGGTGCCTTCGGCGGCTTCCACCGCAAGCACAAGGCCGCGCGCCACAACCGCGCCCTGACCCACGTCCTGCGCGCCCAGGGCTTCAACCACCTCGCGCGCCTTCGCCACGTCGGCGGCGGCTTCTTCATCGAGACCGATGGCGCCAAGCGCGCCCTCCTCGATCAGCAGCGCATCGAGCACCTCGTGCGCGCCGACGACCGTAAACCCCGCCTCCTCGAAGATTTCCACGAGCATCCGCAGCAGCGCTTCGTCCCCTTGGCGTGCGGCCAGAAGCGCGCGCGGCAAGAGCTTCGCCCCCGCCCAATCGATCTTGAGGCGTCTGAAGTCCGGGCGCCGCACGTTGCCGGCAAAGACGACCTCTTCCACCCGTTCGTTGTTAAAGAATTTGGTAAGCGCGCTCAACTCGCCCAGTCCGAACCAGCGGTGGGGATGCGCGGTGACATCGTCGCCCGCCCATCCGGTGAGCGCGCATACCGTATAAGGCCGGTCAGATTCCTTGCAAACCTCGGCGAGCTTGAGCGGCAATTGCCCGCCGCCCGCGATGATGCCCAGCTTTTTGGATTCGCTCCTCACGCCCGCGGCCTCACGATCCCCTCTCTTGCTTCGGGGTGCAAAGGGGGCGGCTCGATTCCGCGCGGATAAAATCGATGATCTCCATGACCTCTGCATGATCGGCGAAAAGCTCTTTCACATCGTCGATGCGTTCCTGCATGGTGCCTTCTTGTGCAAACAACATGCGATAGGCCGCACGCAAGGCATGGATCGTCTCGCGGCTGAGCTTGCGCCGCCTCATGCCGACCACGTTAAGGCCCGTCAGCACCGCGCGGTTGCCAAGACACATGCCGTAAGGGATGAGGTCGCCTTCGAGGCCCGCCATGCCGCCCACGAAGGAATAGCGGCCAATGCGCGTAAACTGGTGGACCGCTGAAAGACCGCTGATGAAAACGAAATCGCCCACCGACACATGACCGCCCAAGGCCGCGTTGTTGGCAAAGATAACGCTGTTGCCCACCTTGCAGTCGTGCGCGATATGACACGCCGCCATGAAGAGCCCATCATCGCCAACGATCGTCTCCCCCCCGCCCTGGACCGTCCCGGGATTCATGGTGACGTGTTCGCGGATAATATTGTTCTTGCCGATGACGAGCGTCGTGTCCTCGCCGTGATAGCCGAGATGCTGCGGCGGATGGCCGATGGAAGCAAAGGGATAAATAAGCGTGCCATCGCCTACGGTGGTGTGCCCGTCCACCGCGACATGCCCGGCAAGGCGAACCTTGTCGCCCAAGGTCACCTGCCGGCCCACCAAGCAATAGGGGCCGATCTCCACATCCGCGCCGATTTGCGCGCCGTCTTCGATAATGGCCGTAGGGTGGATATTGCTCATGGTGCGGATGATCTCTTAAGGGCGTTTCTATTCGTCGGTGATCATGGCGCTTAGAAGCGCATTAGAAACGCGCTTGTCGCCCACGAAAGCATCGCCGGTGAACTTCCAAATCTGGCCGCGGCTTTTCACTTTGTTGACCGCGATGGAAAGGGTGTCGCCCGGCACCACCACCTGGCGGAAGCGGGCCTGGTCGATAGTCAGGAAATAGCTGACCTTGCCCTTGGCCTCGTCCCCCAGGGAGTGGACCACCAGAGCCCCCGCCGCCTGGGCCATGGCCTCGACTTGCAGGACCCCGGGCATCACCGGCTGGCCGGGAAAATGGCCCA
>JANQLJ010000068.1 GCA_028280665.1 Alphaproteobacteria bacterium | reverse complement strand
ACGCCATTCTCAAGGGGGAAGCTGCCACATGAAAGTTAGCCGGTGCCGCCAGGGCGGGCCGGCCAACCCAAGGCGTTGGGCGTGGATTTGGCGGAACTTCCCCGCGGATCGTGGCCCCAAACGTGCTGAGAAGGGACCGACATGGACTTCGAAACATACACCGAGCGCAGCCGGGGTTTCATTCAGTCTGCGCAAGGCCTGGCGCTTCGCTCCGGCCATCAGCGGTTTACCCCCGAACATCTCCTCAAAGTGCTCCTCGATGACGAGGAAGGCCTCGCCGCGAACCTCATCCGCGCGGGCGGTGGCGACCCCGCGCGCGCCCTTACCGCAACCGAGATGGCGCTTCAAAAGCTGCCCAAGGTGGAAGGTGCTGGCGCGGGCCAGATTTATCTCGACCCCCAAACCGCGAAGGTGTTCGAGCGCGCCGAGGAGATCGCCAAAAAAGCGGGCGACAGTTTCGTCACCGCCGAGCGTCTGCTGCTTGCGCTTGCCGTCGAAGGCGGTCCCGCGTCTGACGCCCTGAAAGAGGCGGGGCTCACCCCCACCGCGCTCAATGAAGCGATCAACGATATCCGCAAGGGCCGCACGGCGGACAGTGCCACGGCGGAAGAAGGCTATGATGCGCTCAAGAAATATGCGCGCGACCTCACCGCCGCCGCGCGGGAAGGAAAGCTCGACCCGGTGATCGGGCGGGATGAAGAAATCCGCCGCACGGTGCAGGTACTTTCCCGCCGCACCAAGAACAACCCCGTGCTGATCGGCGAGCCCGGCGTGGGCAAGACCGCTATCGCCGAAGGCCTCGCGCTTCGCATCATCAATGGCGACGTGCCGGAATCGCTCAAGGAAAAACGCCTGCTTTCCCTCGACATGGGCGCGCTTATTGCCGGGGCGAAGTTCCGCGGCGAATTCGAGGAACGCCTCAAGGCCGTGTTGCAGGAAATCACCGCGGCGGAAGGTGCGGTTGTTTTGTTCATCGACGAGATGCACACGCTGGTGGGCGCAGGCAAGGCCGAAGGGTCGATGGATGCGTCGAACCTTCTAAAGCCCGCCCTTGCGCGGGGGGAGCTTCACTGTATCGGCGCCACCACGCTCGATGAATACCGCAAGCATGTAGAAAAAGATGCGGCGCTTGCCCGGCGTTTCCAGCCGGTCTTCGTGGACGAGCCTACGGTGGAAGATACGGTGTCGATCCTGCGCGGGCTTAAAGAAAAGTATGAAGTGCACCACGGGGTGCGCATTTCCGACGGCGCCATTGTCGCCTCCGCCACGCTGTCGAACCGTTACATCTCCGACCGCTTCTTGCCCGACAAGGCCATCGACCTGATGGACGAAGCGGCGAGCCGCTTGCGCATGCAGGTGGATTCAAAGCCCGAGGAGCTGGACGAGCTTGACCGCCGTATCATCCAGCTCAAGATCGAACGCGAGGCGCTCAAGAAAGAAACCGACGAGGCCTCACAAGAGCGGCTTGAGGCGCTGGAAAAGGAACTCGTGGGGCTGGAGGAACGCGCGGGCGACTTGACGGCGCGCTGGCAGGCCGAAAAGGAAGGCGTGCAAACCGCGCAAGGCCTCGCCACGGAACTTGATGCTGCCCGCCAGGCGCTCGAACAGGCCCAGCGCGAGGGCGATCTTGCCCGCGCGGGCGAGCTTGCTTACGGCAAAATCCCCGAGCTTGAAAAGAAACTGAAAGAACTCGAAGACCACCCCCAGGCCGCTGGCGCGGCCCTGGTGGAAGAGACTGTGAACGACCAGCACATCGCCCAAGTGGTCTCGCGCTGGACCGGCATCCCCGTGGACAAGATGCTCGAGGGCGAACGTGAAAAGTTGCTGCAGATGGAAGCTGCCATCGGAACCCGCGTGGTGGGCCAGCACGAGGCGGTAGCTGCGGTCTCGAACGCCGTGCGCCGGTCGCGCGCTGGCCTGCAAGACCCCGCCCGGCCCATGGGCAGTTTCATGTTTCTCGGCCCCACCGGCGTGGGCAAGACGGAACTGACGAAAGCGCTGGCGGAATTTTTGTTCGACGACGAACACGCCATCGTGCGCCTTGATATGTCGGAGTTCATGGAAAAACACAGCGTCGCCCGGCTCATCGGCGCGCCGCCCGGCTATGTCGGGTACGAGGAAGGCGGCACGCTGACCGAGGCCGTGCGCCGCCGGCCTTATCAGGTGGTGCTGTTCGACGAGATCGAAAAGGCGCACCCGGATGTCTTCAACGTGCTGTTGCAGGTGCTCGACGACGGGCGGCTAACTGACGGCCAGGGCCGCACGGTCGATTTCCGCAACACGCTGATCATCATGACCTCGAACATGGGCAGCGAGTTTTTGGCAGCGCTCGACGACGATGCGGACGTGGCGCTTGCCCGCGAGCAGGTGATGGCGTCGGTGCGCGGCCACTTCCGGCCGGAGTTCCTGAACCGCGTGGATGAGATCATTCTGTTCCACCGCCTGAACCGCAGTCAGATGGATGCCATTGTGGACATTCAGATGCGGCATCTCGAAGCGCTCTTGCGTGACCGCAAGATCGAACTTGAGCTTGACCAGAAGGCGCGCACCTGGTTGGCGGACGCAGGCTACGATCCGGTCTATGGCGCAAGACCCCTCAAGCGCGTCATTCAACGGCGCCTGCAAAACCCGCTGGCCGAGCTGATCCTTTCCGGCGAGATCAAAGACAGTGACAAAGTGGCGGTGAGCGCGGGCGCGTCAGGCCTAACGATTAACGGCAAGGATATAAGCGGTGAGGTTGATCTCGCCTCGGCTCCAACAAGCGGGGCGGCGTAAGCCTACTCCGGCGCCAGGTCCGAGCCAGGCGTTGCGCCGCCGGCTGAGGCGGTGGCGGTGATTTCCAGCACCGGCGCCAGCGCCATTTCCGCTTCGATCCGCGCGCGTTCCTGCTGGAACGCCTCGAGGATATCGCCTTCGAGTTGGCGCCCGCTGGGCAAGTCGATGGTGCGCGGGTTCACCTGTTCGTCATTGTGAAGCACTTCGTAGTGTAGGTGCGCGCCGGTGACGCGGCCCGTCGAGCCCACATAGCCGATGATCTGGCCTTGCTCGACACGCACGCCCGAACGGATGCCGGGGCCATAGCGGCTGAGGTGCGCATAGGC
>JANQLJ010000066.1 GCA_028280665.1 Alphaproteobacteria bacterium | reverse complement strand
GCTCTTCGGCTTGCGCGGGCTTTGCCTTGAGCGCGGCCTTGACGCGCTTGGCGAAAAGCTGACAGAGGCGCGCAGCAATACCAAAAACGCCAAAGATCGCCGCGCACTGGATGCGGGGCTGGAACTTATCCGTACATTGAACAATGTGACCGCGCCGCTGAAAGGTCGAGCCCGCCAGACGCTCGCCGAATGGGCGGAGGCCCACATCGAGGCGGCAACGGCTCTTGCCACAGACAGAGATGGCCGCGCGGACGTTTTATGGCGCGGCCCCGCGGGCGAGCAACTGAGCGAGCTCTTTGCCGCGCTCGCCACAGCAAGCGACGCGCCGGGGCTCATGAGCCTTGCGGATTATACCAAACTCCTCCGTACCCTGATGGCCCGGCGGCTGGTGCGCGGGCAGGAAAACCTCCACCCGCGCCTTTTCATCTGGGGGCCCCTCGAAGCACGGCTGCAGCAGGCCGATCTCGTCATCCTCGGCGGCCTGACCGAAGGGGTGTGGCCCGGCGAGGTGAGCCTCGATCCATGGCTGTCGCGGCCCATGCGCGCGGCGCTGGGGCTTTCCCCGCCCGAGCGGCAAATCGGCCTCGCCGCGCACGACTTCGCCCAGCTTGCCGCGGGCCCCGAAGTGGTGCTTTCCCGCGCGGAAAAAGTGGACAGCAAGCCGGCTGTCCCCTCGCGCTGGTGGCTGAGGCTTGAAAACCTGCTTGCGGGCGCCGGGCTCCCCACGGCTCAAGATTTGACGTTGCCCCACGCCCTTTGGGCGCGGCAGCTCGACGACCCCGAAGGCGGGGCGAAGCCCGTGCCCCCGCCCGCGCCCGAGCCGCCGGTGGAGATGCGCCCGCGCAAGCTCGCCGTTACGCAAGTTCAGAACTGGCTGCGCGATCCTTATTCGATTTATGCGCGGCACATTCTAGGGCTCAAAAAGCTCGACGAGATCGACGCCGAGCCCGGCCCCGCCGACCGGGGCACGCTTCTTCACGGGATCATGGAAGACTTTGTAAAAGCCTTTCCCGGCCTCTTGCCCGCGGACGCCCGCGCAAAGCTCATCGAGATCGGGCGGCGGCACTTTCAAGCCTTCGCGCACGTGCCGCAAGTGGGTGCGGTGTGGTGGCCGCGCTTTGAACGCATTGCCGATTGGCTGATCGAACGGGAGGCCAAACTCCGCGAGGGCCACGAACGGGTCCTTGCCGAACAAGCGGGTGCGCTTGAGATAGAGACCAAAGGCGCACCATTCACACTCAGCGGCCGCGCCGACCGCATTGATCTTTATACGGATGGAACGGTGGGGATCATCGATTACAAGACCGGCACGCTGCCGCGCACGGAGTCGTGCGAAACGGGCCTGCAGCCGCAACTCACCCTCGAAGCCGCCATGATCGCGCGGGGCGCCTTCGGCGAACATCTGCCCAAGGACGTGAGCCAGCTCCGCTATATCCGGCTTGGGGGCGGCATGCGCCAGGGCGAGGTGCGCGTTATCGCGGACACCAAGGCGCGCACGTCGGAGCTTGCGGAGGAAGCGCTTGAGCGCTTCACCGCGCTGATCGAGGAGTTCGACGACCCGGCCCGCACTTATCCCTCTCAGCCCCGCCCGCAGTTCGCCAACACTTATGGCGATTACGACCACCTCGCGCGGCGGCTTGAATGGTCCGTAGGCGGAGGAGAAGACGGCGCGGGAGGCGGCGATGGCTGACGCGGCGCTCGCCAAAGCTACAGCGCGCTTGCGCGAGGCCACCGCGCGCCAGCGCAAGGCCGCGGACCCGGACATCTCGGCCTGGGTGTCGGCGAACGCGGGCACCGGCAAGACCCACGTGCTGGTGGACCGGGTGGCGCGGCTTCTGCTCGCGGGCGCCGAGCCCTCGCGCATCCTGTGCCTTACCTATACCAAGGCGGCGGCGGCAGAGATGGAGACCCGCCTTTTCAATCGGCTAGGCGCCTGGTCGCTGCAGCCCGACCGCGATTTGCGCGCAGGCCTGAAAGAGCTGCACGGGGGCCGGCCCGACAAGGACGCGCTCGCCCGCGCGCGCCGCCTGTTCGCCCGTGCGCTCGAAACCCCCGGCGGGCTCAAAATTCAGACCATTCACGCCTTCTGCCAGTCGGTGCTGAAGCGGTTTCCGCTGGAGGCGGACGTGCCAGTGGGTTTCCGCTCACTGGAAGAGGAAACAGCGCTTGATCTGCAGACCGAGGCGCGGCGCGCGCTCTTTACCAAAGTACTTGAGGGCAAGGATACCGACCTTGCCGCGGCCCACGCCTTGCTGGTGGCTGAGCGCGAGGAAGCGCAGCTTGGCGAGCTGCTTGAGACCATCCGCAAAAAAAGCGATGAGCTTGATGCCTTGACGGCGGAGTTCGAGGGCACGTCCCTTTGGGATGCACTCTGGCGGCACCTGGGTCTTGCCCCAGGCGCCACCGCGGCATCGATCATCGCGGAAGAGACAGCGGACGCGGCCCTCGACCGCGCTGGCCTTGAAGCGGCGGTGGAGGCGCTACGGAGCGGCGCAAAAACCTCCCAAGACGCGGCCCGGCGCATAGAGGCGTTCCTCGGCACGGGCGACCGCGCCGCCGCATTCGATGACTATGCAAACGTCTTTCTCAAAGCGGACGGGGACCCGCGCGCGCGGCTCACCACCAAGGGCGCGGAAGCCGCTCTGGATGTTCTGCAGGCGGAGCAATTGCGGCTCATCGAGCTGACCGCGCGCCTCAAGGCAGCGGGCACGGCGGCGCGCACCCGCGCGCTTCTTACCTTCGCGCGCGCTTATCTCAACATCTACGAGGAGCTCAAGCGCGCGCAAGGCGCTCTTGATTTCAACGATCTTATTATCAGGACCCGCGCGCTTTTGACCCCGCCCGGCGACGCGTGGGTGCATTACAAACTCGACCAGGGCATCGACCATATTCTGGTGGACGAAGCCCAGGACACGAGCCCCCAGCAATGGCAAATCATCAAGCTGCTGGCCAATGAAATGACTACCGGCGAGGGCGCGGCGGAAGATCGCGGCCGTGCGCGGTCGCTGTTCGCCGTGGGCGACGTCAAACAATCCATCTACCGCTTTCAAGGCGCGGCGCCGGAAGAGTTCGCCGCCATGCGCGATTTTTTCGAGACGCGCCTTACCGAAGCCGAACGCGGGTTCAAGCCGGTTGCGCTCGATCTTTCTTTCCGTTCCGCCGCGCCTATCCTCAAACTTGTCGATGAGGTGTTCGGCGATGTGCCCCTTGCCGCCCGCGGCGGGCAAGGGGTCTTGCACGCGGCGCGCTGGGCGGACGCGCCGGGGCTGGTGGAGCTTTGGCCTCCCTTTGAGCCCGACGAAGACGAAGAAGGCGAAGTGCCGTGGGACCTGCCCCTCAAAAGCTCGACCGCGCAAAGCCCCGAGGGCCGCCTTGCCGCGCGCATCGCTGAAACCGTACGCGGCTGGCTCAACAAAGGCGAGAAACTGAAAGGCGTAGGCCGGCCCATCCGGCCCTCGGACATTATGATCCTCGTGCGGCGGCGCTCGGCTTTTATGGAGCATATGATCCGTGCCCTGAAAATGCACAACATCCCTGTCGCGGGGGCGGATCGCTTGAAGATTGCCGATCACATCGTGGTCAAAGATTTGATGGCGCTCGGCGCCTTTGCGCTCAACCCCGAAGACGACCTGACCCTTGCCGAGGTTTTAAAGAGCCCCTTTGTGGGCTGGGATGACGAGCAACTGTTTGTCCTTGCCCATGGCAGGAAGGATGGCCGGAAGGGAAGCCTTTGGAAGGCGCTCCGGCAGATGGCGGCAAAGAATAAGCCCGCGCGGGCGGCGCATACCTGGCTTACGGAAATACGCGCCCGCGCCGATTACATGCCGCCTTACGAGTTCTATGCCCGCGCGCTTGGGGAAGATAGCGGGCGCGCGAAGCTGCTCGCGCGGCTCGGCCCCGACGCCGAAGACCCCACCCAAGAGTTCCTGACCCAGGCGCTGATCCACGAACACGCGCGCGTGCCCTCGCTGCAGGCCTTTCTTCATGCGCTCGGCCGCGAGACCCCGGAAATCAAACGCGATCTTGAAAAAGGCCGTGAGGAAGTGCGCGTGATGACCGTGCACGGCGCGAAGGGACTTGAGAGCGAGATCGTCTTCCTGCCCGATACCTGTTCCGTGCCGCGCGCCCAAAGCGACAGCGGCATCTTGAAGTCCCGCGCCCGTGGCCAGGACGGCGCGCCCGAGGGCGAGCCCTTTATCTTGTGGGCGCCGCGCAAGGGCGATGACGATGCGATCAGCACCGCCGCGCGCAAGGCCTACACCCAGGAAACGCTTTATGAATACCGGCGGCTTTTTTACGTCGCCATGACCCGCGCCAAGGAACGGCTTTACATTTGCGGCTGGACCGGCGTCCGCGGGCGGGACGAAAGCTCGTGGCACAAGCTTGCGGAAGATGCTCTCGCCCGCATCGGCAAGAAGGCGAAAGCCGCCGATGGCACGGCTCTCATGCGGCTCGAACAAAAAGGCGCGGCGCGGGGGGAAGAAGTGGACGCGGGCGCGGCGTCGGAGCACCCGCCGGTCCCGGGCTGGGCGCGGGATAAAGCGGCGCCCGAGCGCGCGCCCCGGCGGCTCACCCCTTCCGCACTTGATGAGGAGCCCGCGGCCTTCGCGCCCGGTGCGGCAAGCGGCAAGGCGGCCCGGCGCGGCGCGCTGGTGCATAGGCTTCTCGAAGTTTTGCCCAGCTTGCCCGAGGAAACGCACGTGGATGCGGCAGCGCGTTTTCTCGGCAGGTTCGCCGAGGACTTCAGCCAAGACGAACAAGACGAGCTGGCGAACGAAACCCTCGGCCTGATGGCGCTGCCGGAGCTGCGCCCGCTTTTCGGCGCGGCGGGGCGCGCGGAAGCCGCGCTGTCGGGAACGGTGGAGATAAGCGGGCACACGGAGCGCATCGAAGGCCGCATCGACCGGTTGGCGGTTACGGAAGGCGGCGTCTGGGTGCTCGACTACAAGACCAACCGGCCCGCGGCCAAGGCCTTGGACGAGGTGGCGCCCGCTTACCTCAAACAGATGGCGGGATACCGCGCGCTGCTGAAACAGCTTTACCCGCGAATCGCCGTCCACTGCGCACTCGTTTGGACCCATGTGCCTTCGGTGATGGTGCTGCCCGAAGACCAGCTCGAGGCGCAATGGCTTGAGATCGCTGGCAAATCCCGCGCATAGCTGGCATCCGCTTGACCCCTCACGGGCCGCTTCCTACATTTTTGCCAAACGGGGCCCTCCCTTCGCGGGGGCCCTTTTCGCCGGGCGCTAATGGCTATGCCGTCGCCCCCGAATGGACCCGAAGGAGTTAAAGATGTCCACAACGAGTGTTACCGACGCCAGCTTCGAACAAGATGTTCTAAACGCGGACAAGCCCGTGCTTGTGGATTTTTGGGCGGAATGGTGCGGGCCCTGCAAGCAGATCGGCCCCGCGCTCGAAGAAATCGCCGGTGAAATGGAAGGCAAGCTGACGGTCGCCAAACTCAATATCGACGAAAACCCCACCGTGCCGCAAAAATACGGCGTGCGCGGCATTCCGACCATGATGATCTTTTCCGGCGGGCAGGTGGCCGCGACCAAGGTCGGCGCCCTGCCCAAGGGCAAGATCTCCGAATGGATCGAATCCTCGATCTGACGTATACGGAACACTTGGATTAGAGGCCGGGCAAAGCGCCCGGCCTTTTTCATGCATTTTCTTTGAGGATCTCGCCGACGAGAAAAAGCGAGCCGGTGACGAGAATGCGCGGGGGCTCGCCCGCGCCCGCATCGCTCAAGGCCTGACCGATGGCGTCGGCCGGATTGGCGGCGACGCCCGCGGCCAGCCCCGCCTCCGCCGCCGCCGCGGCAAGATCGCGGGGCGGGATGCCGCCCTGGCCTTCCGGCAGGGGCACGGCGATCGCCCGGCGGGCAAGGCCCGCGAACGGGGCGAAGAACCCGCCTGGGTCTTTGTTCACACCCATGGCCGCAACGAGATAAAGCGGGCGTGACAGGCGCTCGTCGAGGTCCGCCATGGCTTGGGCCAGCGCTGATGCGGCGGCGGGATTGTGGCCGCCGTCGATCCAGATGTCGGGCGCGTCCGCTTCGTCTCCGCCGGATGCGGCAACGAGCGGGCCTTGCTTGAGACGCTGCAGCCGCCCGGGCCAGTCGACGGTTCTGAGCCCCGCTGCCACGGTTTCGGGCGCGGGCGCCGCACCGAAGAACACCTTGGCCGCGGCGATGGCGACGGCGGCGTTTTCAAGCTGGTGCCGCCCTTCGAGCCGCGGCAGGGGCAAGTCCATAAGACCGTCCGTATCCTGATAAATCAAGCGTCCCTGTTCCTCGTGCGCCATGAAGTCCGAGCCGTAAAGCAGCAGCTTTGCCCCCACCTGGTGGGCGCGCGCCTCGATGGCGGCTTCGGCGTCGGGCAATTGCGGGCCGATCACGGCGGTGCAGTCTTTCTTCAAGATGCCCGCCTTTTCGCTGGCGATTTGTCCTAAAGTTGCGCCCAGGAACTCCTGATGATCAAGGGAGACCGGCGTGATCACTGTCACCTTGGGCGTCTCCACGAGGTTGGTCGCGTCAAGCCGCCCGCCGAGCCCCACTTCGAGCAGCAGCGCGTCGGCGGGTTGCCGGGCAAAAGCAAGGAACGCCGCCGCCGTGGTGATTTCAAAAAACGTGATCGGCGCGCCCGCGTTTACTTGTTCGACCTCTTCGAGGAGCGCGGCGAGGGCATCTTCGGCGATGGGCGCGCCCGCAAGTTCGATCCGTTCACGGAACGAAACCAGATGCGGCGAAGTGTAGGCGTGAACCGCGCGCCCCGCCGCCTGGAGCATGCCTTTGAGATACGCCACCACCGAGCCCTTGCCGTTGGTGCCCGCCACGTGGATCACGGGCGGCAGCGCGCGCTCAGGGTTACCAAGCGCGGCGGCAAGTCGTTCGATACGGCCCAGCGTCAGGTCGATGCGTTTGGGGTGAAGCTCAAGCAACCGCGCCAGCACGGCGCTGCTGCCCGCGGCCTTGGTGGTCATTCAGCGGCGTCTTTTTCGGCTGACGGGTCCACGTC
>JANQLJ010000051.1 GCA_028280665.1 Alphaproteobacteria bacterium | reverse complement strand
CCGGGAAAATGGCCCACGAAGAAGGGCCCGTTCATCGTCACGTTTTTGAGCCCCACCGCGCTTTCAAAGGGCCGGATGTTATAGAGCCGGTCGATCATCAGCATGGGCGGGCGATGGGGCAGAAGCTCCATCACCTCGTCAATGCCGATGGCCGGAAGCTGGTCATCGGGCGTGCATTGGGCGAGCGTATCGATCTCGGCCATGGGCTCCGCTACTTTTTCTTCTTCTCCGCGCCGCGGCGCCCCAGAAGGCTGACCGCCGCCACTTCGCGCATCCAGACTTTTACAGGCTTCGCGGGCGCACCGCCATAGACCTGCCCGCCGGGAAGATCGTCCTTAATGCCGCTGCGCGCGGCCACCATGGCGCCCGCGCCGACGGTGAGATGCCCGGCGGTGCCGGACTGGCCGCCCAGGACGACAAAGTCCTCAAGAACCGTGCTCCCCGAAAGGCCCACCATGCCGACGATGACGCAGTGCCGCCCAATGCGGCAATTGTGACCGATCTGCACGAGATTATCGATTTTGGTGCCTTCACCGATCACCGTGTCGTCGAGCGCGCCGCGATCAATGGTTGTTCCCGCGCCGATTTCCACATCGTCTTGCACAACGACGCGGCCGATTTGCGGGATCTTCTTGTGCCCGTCGAGCCCCATGGCGTAACCGTAGCCATCGGCGCCGATCACCGCGCCCGCGTGAACGACCACCCGGTCGCCGATGAGCGCCTTCTCAACGGAAACATTGGCGCCAATGCGGCAGTCACGGCCCACCACCACCCCCGGGCCGATCACCGCGCCGGACAGGATTTGCGTGCCGCTGCCGATCTCCGCACCCGCGCCAATCACCGCGCCCGCGCCGACCCCCACACCGTCTTCCAGCTTGGCGGCGGGGTCCACATGGGCGCTGGGGTGAACGCCCTCAAGTTCAGCAACGCTGTAGAACGCGGCGATGGCATCAGCGAACGCCTTTTGCGGGTCTTCGACCACCAGCACGGCCATGCCGGCAGGGGCCGCATCCTCAGCCCCCTTGGCAAGCAGGCACGCGCCCGCGCCGCTTTCACCAAGGGCGGTCCGGTGTTTCTTGCCTTGAAGGAAGGTGAGATCGCCCGGCCCGGCCCTCGCTATGGGCGCAACACCGGAAATCAATCTCTCTGACAAATCGGGTGTAGCGAGTTCCGCCGCCGTTAATTCACACAACGCCGCCACGCTCATGGGCGGGGATTGGATGTAGAATCTCGGGTCGGCCACGGGTATCTCTTTTGACGGGTGCCGCTTAGTTGCCGCCTTCCTCGCCTTCCTGCCGCACCGGCAGCAACTGAACCTCCAGCGAGGTAATCCGGTTGTTGACGCGGCGGATGATCTCATCGGTGATGTCGATGTCTTCGACCGACAACACCAGGGCGTGCCGCTCGGCAAGGGCGGTGCCGCCCCGTTCGTCCATCACCGCTTCGATGTCCGGATAGATCGCCTGGAAAAAGGCCTCCGCCGCGCGGGTGCGGGCGAACTGAACCGCCTGGGTGCTGAGCTGATAGCGCGCCTGCAATTGCTGGTCTTGCTGTTGCAGCTCGATAATGCGCTGCTCATACACCTCGTCGGTGATAATGAACTGCTCACGTTGTTGTTGCAGTTCTTGCAAGGCGCTTTGCAATTCCGCGCCGCCCGTCTGCAAGTTCTCCGCAAACTGATCCTGTAGCTCAGTGACTTGACGTTGAATATCGTTTCCGACCTCGGTTTCTTCTTGAGCCTTCGCAAGGTCAATGGTCAAAAGAAGCGATTGCTGTGCGGCGACGGGCAGTGCCGATGCAAGTGAGATCAGGGCCACAATCGCAGCCGCTGAGAAAAATCTTATGGTCATGGTTTCGTTCCTTAAAATCTCGTCCCGCCTGAGAACCTGAATGCTTCCGTCCGGTCATAGTTTTCTCTGGCCAAAACGTGGGCAAAATCAAGGCGAACCGGTCCGAATGGTGAATCCCAGAACACGGAAACACCGACCGAGGACCGGAATGTGAGATCGTCCCTTACAAACTGCCTGAACTCCGCCCCACCGATATCCGAATCTGTAAGCAGCCCCGTCGTACCAAAATCCGCAAAGATGGCGGCATCAAGGCCAAGCTCACCGGGCGTCGGCAGCGGAAAACCAATCTCGGCAGTGCCGATGGCATACATGCGGCCGCCGATGGGGTCTCCCGTCACAGCCGAACGCGGACCGATCCCCGACGGTTCAAAGCCGCGGAATGTCGCCCCGCCCTTGAAGAAGCGGTCGCTGCGGCGAAGGCCGTCATCGCCGCCCCAGTCGAAGATGTATCCGCCCGTACCGCGCAAAGAAAAGACAACGTCCTCCAAAACGCCGCGGCTGAACGGTGCGTGATAGAACCGGGTATCAACTTCCGTCCTGACGTAGCGAATGTCGCCGCCAAGCCCCGCTACCTGCTGGCTCAAACTAAAGAATGTTCCGCGCCGGGGCTCCAGGAAATCGTCCCGCATGTCGGACGTAAACGTGTATCCCGCAAGCGAAATCCAGGTTGCCTCTTCTGACTCGCAAATCGGCGGCAGGGGAATGAACCCGTCGTCATCTTCCCCGTCTTCATCCTCGTCCACGATATACCGGGAGGGATTACAGAAGCCGTCTTCGGGATCGATTGTTTCTCGCCGGATCGTGTAGGTCAGGTTCACCCGGTTGTTCTCCGAGATCGGAAAGCCGAGCCTGACACCCGCACCTGTCGTCTCAGTCGAGAAGTTCGATTCAATAAAATTGTTGCGCACTTGGAAGATGTCGAAGCCGGCGGCGAGGTTCCGGCCCATGAAGTAAGGCTCGGTAAAGCGAAGATCCACTTGCCGCGTACGGGAGGAGAATTGAACCGCAAAGCGCAAGAACTGCCCCCGGCCAAGCAGGTTCCGCTCGGTGATGGAAAGGTCGAACACATAAGCGTCGGTCGACGAAAAGCCGAGACCAAAGCTGATCTCGCCCGTGGGCTGTTCTTCCACCTGCACATTGAGCACCGTGCGGTCCGGCAGCGAGCCAGGCTCTTCGGTCACCTCAACGGATTCAAAGAAGCCAAGGCCGCGGACGCGCGCGCGCGAGCGTTCCACCAGCACCCGGTTGAAGGCGTCCCCTTCGGCGAGCCGGAATTCCCGGCGGATCACCCGGTCGAGGGTGCGCGTGTTGCCGACAATGTTGATCCGCTCGATGTAAACGCGCGGGCCTTCGTTCACTTCAAACGACAATTCGATTGTGTGGTCATCACGGTTCCGGCGGACCCGCGGGTTAACATCCACGAAGGCATAACCTTGGGCGCCCGCAAAGAACGTCAGATTATCCACCGAGTTCTCGATGAAGTCGGCGTTGTAAACTTCGCCTTCATGAATGGGCACCAGGCGGCGCATGACATCTTCATCAAGGCGTTCGAGCTCGCTGTTCACCTCGACGGAGCCGACCGTGTATTGCTCGCCTTCCTGGACCGTAAAGGTGATGAAAAAGTCTTCACGGTCGGGCGTCAGTTCGGCAACCGAGTTGACGACGCGGAAGTCTGCATAGCCTTTTGAAAGATAGAACCGGCGCAACTGTTCGCGGTCGAAGGTGAGCCGGTCGGGGTCGTAATTATCGTTGGCGCTGAATATGCGCCACCACTTGGTTTCCTGGGTCGCGATGACACCCCGCAAACGGCGGTCGTTGTATTGCTCGTTGCCCAGGAAATTGATGCGCCGCACGCCGGTTTCGGGGCCGTCATTGATGTCGAAAACCATGTCGACTCGATTTTGGTCGAGCTCAACGATTTGCGGATTGACCTGCGCAGAAAAGCGCCCCTGGCGCCGGTAAAGTTCAAGAATGCGCTGAACGTCTGCCTGGACCTGCGCAGGCGTGAAAAAGGTTCGCGGGCGCAGTTCAACTTCCTCGGCCAGGTCCTCGTCATCGATGGCGCGGTTGCCGCGGAAGATCACGCGGTTGATCATCGGGTTCTCAACAATGGCGACGGTCAGCGTGCCCGCCCGCATATCAATTCCAATGTCGGTGAAGTAGCCGGTCTGAAACAGAAACTTCAGAGTTTGGTCGGCGGCTTCGGCGGTATAGATGTCGCCCTCGCTCAAAACCATGTAAGCGCGCACCGTACTGGTCTCGGTACGGACGTTTCCTTCGACGACGACCTCTTCGATGGTGCTGCCTTCGGCGCCCGCCGCCGAGCGGATGGTGCCTTCCTCGGTCACCGTCTCGGTCGCCTGCGCGAACGCCGGGTCTGCAAACAAAAGGGCAGAAAGAACGGCGGCCAACGCCAGAGCAAAAACCTTGATGCCGATTGCTCCGCTAAGCCGGGACAAATTCCGCGTCATGAAAACATTCCCTCGAGAAACTCAAAGACCCGCAAGTGCACAAGATCATTCCATGTGGCAAAGATCATCAATGCCAACACCAGAACGAGTCCCACACGAAACCCCATTTCTTGGGCCCCTTCTCCGAGGGGCTTGCCCGCCACGGCCTCGTATCCATAGAAGACGAGGTGACCGCCATCAAGGACGGGAATCGGGAAGAGATTAATGAGCCCGATACTCACCGACAGAATACCAATCAATTGGATGAGCGCAATTGCGTCAATTGATGCCACTTGCCCGGAAACCTGCGCAATCCGCAAGGGCCCCCCGAGCTGGTCGGCATCCTGGCGCCCGGAGATCACACGCCCAAGATAAACAAATGTCTGAGTGATGATATCCGCGGTCTGGACGGTGCCCTTGCCCACCGCGGCGAGGGGGCCTGAGCGGACCATGACAAATTCGTCATATGCGGGGCCGTCAAGGCCCAGAATGCCCAGCTTGTGGATATTGCCGAACCGGTCCTCGCGCTCTTCCTCGCGCGGAATTGCGGTGATTTCAACGAGGGCCTCGCCGCGCTGAACCACAAAGTTGAGGGGCACCCCGGCGTTGAAGCTCACCACCCGCTGCACGTCCGTGAAGCTGTCAACGCCCCTGCCCTGCAACTCGACGATGAGGTCCCCGGTCTCAAATCCAGCGGCTTCGCCCGCCCCGCCCGGGTTGACGCCATCGACCCGCGCCGGCGCGCGCAGCTCGCCGATAAACATAAAGACGCACGCAAAGATGAGGATCGCCAGAATGAAATTGGCGATGGGGCCTGCCGCCACGATGAGCGCGCGCTGGTACAGCGGCTTGAGGTGAAAGACCTCGTCCGGCCGCACCCCGGCGCGCTCAAGGTTGGCGAGCTGTTCGGGATCCGGCGCGCTTGCAGGCCCCATGTCGCCGAAGAACTTGACGTAGCCGCCGAGCGGAAGCCACGCGAGGCGCCACTTGGTGCCGTGCTTGTCGTGAATGCTGAAGACTTCCCGGCCAAAGCCGACGGAGAAGGTATCCACTTTCACGCCAAAGAGGCGGCCTACCCAGAAATGGCCCAGCTCATGGAACACCACCACGACCGATAAGACGACAAGGAAGGGGAGCACCCATTGTAACGCCCAAAAGGCGGCGCCTTGTACGCCAAGCAGCAGATCCATAAGGCCCAACATTTCTTTACGACGCCGCCACCCCAAGACCCCCCGAGGTCAGGCAGACATCAGTTGTTTTGCTTGCTCACGCGCTTGGCTGTCGAGCGCGAATACGTCTTCAAGTGCGTTGAGGTCCGCAACGCCCCGACCGTTGTTCATACGGTCAAGCGCCCCCTCCACGACCCTCGGTATGTCGAGAAATCCGATCCGGCCGCCCAAAAAGGCTGTCACGGCTGCCTCGTTCGCAGCGTTGAGGATAGTAGGGGCGCCCCTGCCGATTTGCAAGGAATTCCGCGCCAGACGGAGCGCCGGGAACCTTGTCTCATCCGGGCTTTCGAAGGTCAGCGCCCCCCGCTCGGCAAGGTCGAGCCGCTCGCTCGGCGCGTCCATCCGGCCCGGCCAGGCAAGGGTATGAGCGATGGGGGTGCGCATGTCCGGGGACCCCAATTGCGCGAGCACCGAGCCGTCCCGGTAGGCCACCATGCTGTGGACCACCGACTGGGGGTGGATCAGAACCTCGATCTCGTCGGCGCCGAAACCAAATAGATAATGCGCTTCAATGACTTCCAGCCCTTTGTTCATCATAGTGGCAGAGTCGACCGAGATCTTCTCGCCCATGGACCAGTTGGGGTGGGCCACCGCCTGGGCGGGGGTCACATGGGCCATGTCATCGAGGCTCATGTTGAGAAAAGGCCCGCCCGACGCGGTGAGGATGATCTTCTCGATCGCGTCCCGGTTGGCCTGTTCCAGCACCTGGAAAATGGCGTTGTGTTCGGAGTCCGCAGGCAAAAGCGTCGCGCCGGAGCGGCGCGCCAGGGCCATGACAAGCTCGCCGGCACACACAAGACACTCTTTATTGGCGAGGGCAACCTGGGCGCCTCGCTCTATGGCGGCATAAGTGGGGGCAAGCCCTGCCGCGCCCACAATGGCGGCCATGACCCAATCCGCTGGACGCTGCGCCGCCTCGATGAGGGCCGAGGGTCCGCCCGCGGCCTTGATGCCGGTGCCCGCCAGCCCCTCGCGAAGATCGTCAAGCAGCGCCGGCTCGCCGATCACCGCAAGCTGCGGCTTGAACGTGCGTGCCTGGGAAATGAGCTCGGCGACGTTTGAGTGGGCGGTCAGGGCTTCGATGGGAAACGCCTCCACGCCTATGCTGTCCCGCGCCCGCGCCACCAGATCGAGGGTGCTGCAGCCGACCGATCCGGTCGACCCGAGCACCGTAATCCGTTTCCCGAATGCCGCGTCTCCCAGATCCATCGTCAGCCCCACAACGGTCCTTGAAGCTCGAAGAACGCGTAGATGAGATACGCGGCCACGACGGCGCCCAAAAGGGAGTCCAGCCGGTCGAGCAGGCCGCCATGGCCGGGCAGCAGGCTTCCGCTGTCCTTGACGTTGAGCGAGCGCTTGAAGACGGACTCCACAAGATCGCCCACCTGCGCCGCGATGCCGATAATGAGGCTCACCAGGATGGCGATGGTCCACGAGCCGATCCCGGTCAGAAGCGCCGCCGCCGCGACCCCGGCGGCCACCGATGCCGCCGCGCCCCCCACGGCACCTGCCCAGGTCTTGTTGGGCGAGATCACCGGCGCGAGCTTGGGCCCGCCGATCCAGCGCCCAAACCCGTAAGCCGCCGTATCGCCGGCCCATATGACCGCATAAATCCAGAGAACCGTGGAGAGCCCTACCTCCGGCAAGGCACGCAGCCAGATAATGGCAAGCGCAGGGAGGCCAAGATAAAGAACCCCGAGCACCGCGTAGCCCATGCGCCGGCCGCTCAACGCCGCCGCGGCCCCGGCGGCAACCGCGCCGAAACTGATAACCGCAAGGCCCGCCTGGGGCGCGCCCCAGGCGGCAAGGCCAATGGCGGCAACCCCCGCCGCCGATTGCAGCACGCCGGTGGGCGAAGTGCGCTCGTCATCCGTCATGGTCTGCCATTCGAGCATCATCAGGACGAAGCATCCCGCGGCCATGGCAGCAAAGAACCACCCGCCCAGGATCACGGTCGCCAGGGCAATCGCGATCATGATGAAAGCGGGCGCCACTCGCCGCACCGCACCGCCCCCCGGATGGGGCTTGGCTTCACCCCGCTCGGTCAATGGGCTCGCCTCCATCTTCATCCGGTCTACCGCCGAACCGGCGTTCCCGGTCCGCATAGACCTCGATGGCCTTTTCTAGATGCGCGCGGTCGAAATCAGGCCATAGCACCTCGTCGAAATAGAACTCGGCATAAGCCGATTGCCACAAGAGGAAATTACTGAGCCGCTTTTCGCCGCTTGTGCGGATCACCAGATCAGGATCCGGCAGGCCCGCAGTTTCAAGAGCATTAGCGAAAACGGCTTCGTCGATCGCGCGCACATCGAGCTCCCCCGCCGCCGCGCGTTCGGCAAGCTTGCGCGCCGCATCGGCAATTTCCTGCCGCGCGCTGTAGTTAAAGGCGATGGTGAGAATGTGCTCCTCGTTACCGGCACTGCGCGTCTCGGCATCTTCGATCAGCTTGATAATATCGGGCGCCAGATTATCGCGCCGTCCGATGATCCGTATGCGGACGCCATTGCTGACAAGTTCGGCAAGATCCTTGCGGATATACATACGCAAGAGCCCCATGAGATCGTTGACCTCATCCTCGGGGCGGCTCCAGTTCTCCGCCGAAAACCCGTAAAGCGTAAGATAGCCGATGCCGAGATCGCCCGCCGCCCGCACGGTGCGGCGCACTGCCTCGACCCCTTGTTCGTGACCGGTTTTGCGCTGCAGCCCCCGCGCCTTCGCCCAGCGGCCATTGCCGTCCATGATAATCGCAATGTGCCGGGGGCGCGCGTGCCTTGGTACGCGGGCGGCAAAGTCATCCGGGGTCGGGGCGCCTGGCATCTTGTTTTCCAGGAGAGCGGATGCGCGCGGGCGCACCCTCAGACCTGCATGATCTCCTTTTCCTTGTTCGCAAGCGCATCGTCGATGCGCGCGATAAGATCGTCGGTCATGGTTTGAACCTCGCCGGAATATTCCTTGAGTTCGTCCTCGCTAATGTCCTTGTCCTTCTGGGCCTTTTTGAGGTGATCCATGCCGTCGCGCCGCACATTACGCACAGCGACGCGCGCCTGTTCGGCGTATTTGCCCGCGACCTTGGAAAGTTCCTTGCGGCGCTCTTCGTTCAGTTCCGGAATGGTGATGCGCACGGTCTGGCCTTCCGCGGCCGGGTTAAGCCCCAGCCCCGCATCGCGGATCGCCTTTTCCACCGAAGCGACAAGACCCTTGTCCCACACGTTGATCGAAATCATGCGCGGCTCGGGCACCGAGATGGTGCCGACTTGGGGCATGGGCATCTGGCTGCCATAGGCATCCACCGTGATGGGCTCGACCAGGCTCGCCGATGCGCGGCCCGTTCTAAGGCCGGTAAACTCCGAATGAAGGGTGCTCAGCGCGCCTTCCATGCGCCGCTTGAGATCGTCAAAGTCAACGCCGCCTTTATCCGCCATGTCTCACTCCCTTTATCCTTATACGGACTGCCTTACGACACTACCGTGCACGGCCCTTCCCCGCGCAACACGTCCACAAAGCGCCCCGTATCATGAATGGAAAAGACCACGATGGGAATATCGTTGTCGCGCGCCAGCGAAACCGCCGAAGCGTCCATCACGCGGAGGTCCTTTGCCAGCACATCGTGGAAACTGAGCGCATCAAAGCGCGTCGCATCCGCATCTGTCTTGGGATCGGCGGAGTAAACGCCGTCCACTTGCGTGCCCTTCATCAGCGCGTCGCACCCCATTTCCGCCGCCCGGAGCGCCGCCGCCGTATCCGTCGTAAAGAAGGGGTTGCCCGTGCCGCCCGCAAAAATCACCACGCGGCCCTTTTCCATATGGCGCATGGCGCGGCGGCGGATGTAGGTCTCGCATACCGAGGTCATGGGGATTGCGGATTGGACGCGCGTATCGACGGCGATGCCTTCAAGGGCGGTCTGCATGGCGAGCGCGTTCATCACCGTCGCCAGCATGCCCATGTAGTCAGCGCTCGCACGTTCCATGCCTTGCGCCGCCGCCGAGAGCCCGCGAAAGATGTTGCCGCCACCGATGACGAGGCAGACTTGCGCGCCAATCTCGGTCGCATCGCGCACTTCGCCCGCGATGCGTTCCACCATTTTGAGATCAATACCGTAGGGCTCATCGCCCATCAGGGCTTCGCCGGAGACTTTCAGAAGCACACGGCGATACTTAGGACCGGGAGATTGGGGACCGCTGCTGGATGTCTCTCCGCTTTCGCCCATCGCCGTGTCGTCCTTTCCCGTGAGGCCCCGCGATCAGGAACCCGCCGCTGCCGCCACTTCCGCGGCGAAGTCGCTTTCTTCTTTTTCGATGCCTTCGCCCAAGGCGAAACGCACAAAGCCGGTCACTTCAACGGGCCCGCCAATATCGCCCTCGGCCGCCTTAAGCGCCTTTTCAACGGTGTTTTCGCCGTCGATGACAAAGGTCTGTTTCAGCAGCACCACTTCTTCGTAGTACTTGCGCAAGCGGCCCTCGACTATCTTTTCGATGATGTTGTCGGGCTTGCCGGATTCCTTGGCCTCGGCAATCAGAACCTGACGTTCGCGCTCAATAAGCTCCTGGTCGAGGTCCTTTTCCGAAACCGCAAGGGGCGCCGTCGCGGCCACATGCATGGCGACTTGCTTGCCGAGCGCGGCGAGCTTGTCCCCGTCGCCCCCGGATTTGAGCGCCACGATCACCGCGATCTTGCCCATGCCCTCGGCGGCAGCGTTGTGGATGTAACCCGCCACCACGCCGGGGCTGACCGAAAGACCCGTCGAGCGGCGGAAGGTCATGTTCTCGCCGATCTTTCCGACCATTTCGGTGACTTGTTCGTCCACGGACTTGCCCGCCCCCGGGTATTCCGCCACGCGGATTTTGGCTTCGTCGCCCGCTTCGGCGAGCGCCACATCGGCAATGTCCCTGACCATGGCCTGAAAGATATCGTTGCGCGCCACGAAGTCGGTTTCGGCGTTCACCTCCACTACGGCGCCCTTGCCATCAACGGTGGCCGCGGCCACAAGCCCCTCGGCGGCGACGCGGCCCGCCTTCTTGGCGGCTTTCGCAAGGCCCTTGGTGCGGAGCCAATCGACCGCCGCTTCCATGTCGCCAGCGGTCTCGTTAAGCGCCGCCTTGCAGTCCATCATCCCCGCGCCAGTTTTATCGCGCAGTTCCTTGATCAGGCTCGCAGTGATTTCTGCCATGGGTCGTTCCTGTTTGTCTTTCGTACAATGACTCTAGTTCATCCGCTTACGGACTATTTGGCCTTCTGTTCAGCTTCCGCTTCGCCTTCCGCCGGAGCCGCAGCTTCCTCAGTGGGAGATTCTTCCACAGGGGCCTGCTCGGCAGCGGCTCCTTTGGCAGGCGCTTCCTCAGCAGCGGCAGCGCTTTCATCCGGCAGGATTTCCGGCGCCGGTTCCGCCGCTTCACCCACATCTTCGCCAAGATCGGACCGGCCCGCAGAGAGCCCGTCGATCACCGCGCGGCTGACGAGATCGCAGTAAAGGCTGATGGCGCGGGAGGCATCGTCGTTCCCCGGAATGGGATAGGTGACGCCCTCAGGATCGGAATTGGTGTCCACCACCGCAACCACGGGAATGCCGAGCTTGTTGGCCTCGTGAATGGCAATGGCTTCCTTGTTAGTATCGATCACGAACAAAATGTCCGGGAGCCCGCCCATTTCCTTGATACCGCCGAGCGAAAGTTCGAGCTTGTCGCGCTCGCGCGTCACGCCCAGAAGCTCCTTCTTGGTAAGGCCTGAGCTGTCGCCGCTCAAAATCTCTTCAAGCTCGCGCAGGCGCTTGATCGAATTGAGCATGGTCTTCCAGTTGGTGAGCGTGCCACCAAGCCAACGGTGATTCATAAAGTATTGCGCGCAGCGCCCCGCCGCTTGGGCGATCGGCTCTTGCGCTTGGCGCTTGGTGCCGACGAAAAGAACGCGGCCCCCGCCGGCGGCAATGTCACGCACTGCGACCAGCGCCTGGTGGAGCAGCGGCACGGACTGCGAGAGATCGATGATGTGAATGTTGTTGCGGTCACCGTAGATATAATCCGCCATTTTGGGATTCCAGCGGTGGGTCCGGTGACCGAAGTGAACGCCAGCTTCCAGAAGTTGGCGCATACTGAACTCGGGCAAAGCCATCGGCTTTATCTCCTTTTTCCGGTTTCGCCTCCGCGGGTGCGATGTGAGGCAGATATCTGCCCACCGGAAGGACGAGGGCCTATGTGAATGCTGGCCCAGCGCCCGGAAAGCGCCCGCGTGTGGTTTTGTGGGGCGGGTTATACTGACGGCCCGGCCCCTGCGCAAGGCCTAGCGCGGGGAGCATGAAAGCACCGTTAAAACGGGGATGTCCTGGCCCCTCAAACCTCTTCGACCTGAGCCACCCCTTTGAGGGATTTGAGGGCCGCGCGCACCTTGGGGTCCACCTGATAGCGCCCGGGCAGGTCCATGTGGACTTCCTTGAGCCCTTCCTCGGCCATGACAACAAGAGTGACGATGCCCTTGCCTGTCGCGCCGAGGCACGTCTTGATGCCGGGATAGGCTTCCGCGCTTTCGATATAGACCTTAAGACCTGCGTCCGCGCCCGCCACCACCTGATCGACCGCCTCGACCGATTGGACCACGGGGCGGATCTCTTCCTCGTTCTGGTCCACCGTCACGGTGAAGACCACCGAGTTTCCCGGCTCGAGCTGTTCGCGCGTCACCGCCAGCACATCGGAAAAGACGAGCGCCTCGTACTGGCCGGTGGGATCAGAGGCTTCCACAAAAGCAAAGGCGCGGTCCTTGGCCGACTTGCGGTCGTGGCGGGCGATGATAGTGCCCGCCAGCCGCACCGCCTTGCCGTGCCGCCCGGCACCGCCCAGCAGCTCTTCATAAGTGACCACCCGTGCCCGCTTGAGCGCGCGGGCGTAATCGTCGAGCGGATGGCCGGAGAGATAAAACCCGATAGCTTCCATTTCCGCCTTGAGCCGGTCGAGCATGGGCCAGTCGTCAATGAGCGGCAGCTTGGGCGGCGGCACTTCCACATCAGCGCCCCCAAAAAGGCTTTCCTGGCTGCTGGTCGCTTCTTCGTGGGCAAGCGCCGCGAAGTCCGAGAGGACATCCGCGGCGGCGAAGATTTGCGCGCGGCCCGGATGGATCGCATCAAACGCGCCTGCTTTGGCGAGCGCTTCGAGGGAGCGTTTGTTGACGAGCCCCGGGTCCATGCGGCGGGCAAAATCAAAGATGTCTTTGAACGGACCGTTCGCTTTGCGCTCATCCACGATGGAGGCCATGGCCGCGCGGCCCGTGCCCTTGATGGCGGCGAGAGCGTAAGGAATGACCCAGCCGCCACCCTTGTCCTCCTCCACCGTGAACAGCGCTTCGGACCGGTTGACGTCTGGCGGCAGCACTTGCACGCCCAGGCGCGCCGCCTCCTGCCGGAAGATATTGAGCCGGTCCGTGCGGTCCATATCAAGGGTCATGGAGGCGGCGAGAAATTCCACCGGAAAGTGTGCCTTCAAATAGGCCGTGTGAAAGGCGACTTGCGCATAGGCCGCGGCGTGGCCCTTGTTAAAGCCGTACCCGGCGAACTTCGCGGCCTGATCGAAAATCTGTTTAGCGATGCCTCTATCGACGCCGTTTGCGGCCGCGCCATCGATGAAGCGTTCTTCGTGAACGTCCATTTCCGCCTTGATCTTCTTGCCCATGGCACGGCGCAGGAGATCAGCCTCGCCGAGCGAGTACCCCGCCAGGTCGCGGGCGATCTGCATCACGTCTTCCTGATAGGTCATGACGCCGAAAGTTTCTTCCAGGATCGGCTTGAGTTGTGCGTCCAGATAGACAGGCTGCTCGCGCCCGTGCTTGCAGGCGATATAGGTGGGGATCGAATCCATGGGCCCCGGGCGGTAGAGCGCCACGAGAGCGATCAGGTCTTCGATGCGGTCGGGCTTCATCTGGCGCAAGAGATCGCGCATGCCCGTGCTTTCAAGCTGGAAGACGCCGACGGAATCCCCATGAGAGAGCATCTCGAAGGTCTCGTCGTCGGCGAGTTCGAGTTCCTGCGTCTTGATCTCGATGCCGCGCCGGGCAAGCAGTTCTTCGGTCCGCGCGATCACCGTCAGCGTCTTGAGCCCGAGAAAATCGAACTTCACCAGCCCCGCCTTCTCGGCGACTTTGTAGTGGAACTGGGTCACGGGCATGTCGGCGCGCGGGTCGCGGTACATAGGCACCAGCTCGTCAAGGGGCCGGTCGGCGATCACAAGCCCCGCCGCGTGGGTCGAGGCGTGGCGGTAGAGCCCTTCGAGCTTTTGCGCAATCTCCATAAGCCGTTCCACCGAGGCGTCCTCGCGGATCATCTGGCGCAGGCGCGGCTCGCCATTGATGGCATCCTTGAGCTTGACCGGCTTGCCGGGCGGGTTGGGGATCATCTTCGAAATGCGGTCAACCTGAGTATAAGGCATCTGCAAAACGCGGCCCACGTCGCGCACGCAGGCGCGCGCCTGCAGCGTGCCGAAGGTGATAATCTGGGCCACCTGGTCGTGGCCGTACTTTTCCTGAACGTAGGCGATCACTTCGCCCCGGCGGTCCTGGCAGAAGTCGATGTCGAAGTCGGGCATGGAAACCCGCTCGGGGTTCAGAAAGCGCTCAAACACGAGATCGAAGCGGATGGGGTCGAGGTTCGTGATCTCCATGGCCCAGGCGGCGATGGAGGTGGCGCCCGAGCCGCGCACGCCCACGGGAATGCCGCGCCCCCGCGCCCACTTCATAAAGTCCGAGACGATCAGGAAGTACCCGGAGAACCCCATTCGCGTAATGATATCAAGCTCGTACTCAAGCCTCTTTTCATAAACCTCAAGCTCTGCGTGAAGCTCACTTTGGGCAAGGCGCCCTTTGAGACCTCCTGTCGCAATGAAGCGCAGTTCCTCGTCGGCGGTGCGCCCTTCGGGCACGCCGAACTTGGGCAGGATGGGCTCGCGTTCTTCCGGCGCGAAGGCGCAACGGCGGGCGATCTCAATGGTGTTTTCCACCGCCTCAGGCAGGTCGGCGAAGAGCGCCGCCATCTCGGCGGGGGACTTAAAGTAATGCTCCGGCGTGAGCTTCCGCCGGTCATCCTGCATCACATAAGCGCCTTCCTTGATGCAGAGGAGCGCATCGTGCGCTTCGTATTCCTCGCGCGCGGGGAAATAAGGCTCGTTGGTCGCAACAAGCGGCACATCATTGGCATAGGCCCAATCGATAAGCGGGCCTTCGGCCTGGGTCTCAAAGCGGCGGCCATGGCGCTGCAGTTCCACATAAAGGCAGTCGCCGTAAATCTCGTGCAGCCGCGCGAGCAGCGCTTCGGCCTCGTGCGGGCGGTTGTTGAGGATCAGCTTGTTCACCGGCCCGTCCGGGCCCCCGGTCAGGCAAATGAGCCCCGCCGCGTGAGCCGCGAGATCGCCGATCTCCACATGGGCGTCATCCTGGGATTCGGTCTTGAAATAGGAAAGCGAAGAAAGCTTCAGCAGGTTTTGGTAGCCGCGCTCGTCTTTCGCGAGCAGCACGATGCGCGCAGGCCGGTCCGCAAGCCGGGCGCGGCCCTCCCCCTCCCCATGCAGCTTGAGCGCCACCGAGGTGCCGATGATGGGCTGGATGCCCGCGCCGGTCAGCGCCTTGGTCACCTCCATCACGCCGAACAGGTTGCCGGTGTCGGTCATGGCGACCGCGGGCATGGCAAAGCGCTGGCAAAGCTCAGTCAGGGTGCCGATGCGGATCGCCCCTTCAAGCAGCGAATAGGGCGTATGCACCCGCAAATGCACAAACTGGGGGTTCGGTGACGGCATCGGTCCGACGTCTCATGATTCTGGTATGCCCGCTACGGGGCAAAAAGACAGGCGGCGGTTAGAGCGCGCCGCCCAGAATGGCCGACCATACGGTCACCGCCCACAAAACGCCACCGACGGCGGAAAGGGCCAGAATGTCTTTCAGAAGATCGCTGAAGGTTTCTCGAAACATGGGGCTGTCCTTCACTTGTTGGGCATAAATGTTCTTGTTTTGTTCTTTACTTGTCAAGCGCTTTTTCGTTAACGGCGGCCGCGTGGGGGCCTCTCGCACACGCTTGACTGGACCGGGCCTTTCGAAAAGGCCAGTCTCCGCCCAAACAAACCGAGAGACGCCCATCATGAACATGAAGCAGTCAATCATCGTCACCGCGCTCGCGGCGCTGCTCACCATGCTTCTTGCCGCCTGCACGCCGTGGCCGGAGTTTTATCGCGAGTTACAGGAAGGCGGGCCCGGCGGCGCGCACCATGGCATGAGCTTTGAAGAGCATGCGGTGATGTATGCGGAGCACCACAAAGAAGACGTTGCCCGCGCCATCAATGCGCCGGACCGGTCCGAGGCCCATCGCGAACGCGACGCCAACCGGCACCCTGAGGCCACCCTCACCTTCAGCCAGATCGAGCCTGGTAGCCGGGTGCTCGATCTCGGCGCGGGTGGCGGCTACTTTACGCTGCTCATGTCGGGTCTCATGGGCCCCGAGGGTCACGTGACCGGGCAGAACCCGCAAAGCTGGGCCGACCGGTTCGGCGCGAACTGGCCCGAGGTTCACGGCGCCATGATCGCGTCGCGCGGCAACATGGATTTCATGGTCGCCGAGTTCGACGATCTGGGCGTTGCGCCGGGAAGCTATGACGCCATCACCTTCATGCTGACCTATCACGATGCGGCGCTGATCCATGAGGACCGCACGGCCATGAACCGCGGCATGTTCGAAGCCCTGCGCCCGGGCGGGCTTTTACTGCTTTCGGACAATAGCGGGCCCGACGGCTCGGGGCTCGCCACCACCGACACGCTCCACCGCATCGGGCAGGAGCTGGTGCGCGCGGAACTGGAAGCGGCGGGCTTTGTGCTGGTTATGGAATCGGATGCCTTGCGCAACCCGGACGACGACCGCAGCCTTTACGTCTTCGACGACGCCATCCGCGGGCGGCAGGACAAGTTTCTGATGCTGTTTCAGAGGCCGTAAAGCCTATTCATCCTGCGCATCCCGCTTCGCGCGCAGTTCTTCAAGACGACGCTTTGTGATCTCAAGGTCTGACTTGAACTGCGGATGATCAGGCCACTGCGCCACGAGCTTTTCCATGATGGGCCGGCTTCGTTCGTAAGAGGCAATGGCTTGATCGAGATCGCCTTGCCCCGCCAGCACATCGCCGACCTGGCCGTGAGACACCGAGAGGTCCCGCTGCCACTGGGTGTTCGTGGGATCGGCCTTCGTAAGGTGCTTGCGGATTCCCATCCCGGCCCTGAAGTTGTCGAGCGCCCCTTGGAGATCGCCTTGCCGTGCCAGCATATCGCCGATCTTGTTGTGA
>JANQLJ010000087.1 GCA_028280665.1 Alphaproteobacteria bacterium | reverse complement strand
CGTGCGGCGGCCATTCTTCTTGGCTACCGTAAGCTCGCGCAGCTGCACCCGTTCGTAAGTGGTATAGCGAGCCCCACACGCCGGGCAATAGCGGCGGCGGCGGATGGCCGCGCCGTCTTCCGCCGGGCGGGAGTCCTTTACTTGCGTATCGTCATTCTGACAAAAAGGACAGCGCATCAGTATTCCGTAGTCGGATAAATCGGAAACCGCTTGCAAAGCTCGGCCACTTTGGCCTTCACGCGCGTTTCCGCTTCGTTGTTGTTATCGGGCCCATTGGCAACAAGTCCGTCCAGCACGTCGATGATCAGCTGCCCGACTTCCGCAAACTCAGCCCCGCCAAACCCGCGCGTCGTCAGTGCGGGTGATCCAAGCCGGATACCCGAAGTGATGGTGGGCTTTTCAGGATCGAAGGGGATGCCGTTCTTGTTACAGGTGATGTTGGCGCGCTCAAGCGCTGCTTCCACCACATTGCCGGTGAGCTTCTTGGGCCTGAGGTCCACCAGCAGCAAATGCGTATCGGTGCCGCCGGAAACAATGTCGAGACCGCCGTCCTTCAGCGTGCTGGCAAGGACGCGGGCATTGTCGGCCACGGCTTGGGAATAGAGCTTGAACTCGGGCTTGAGCGCCTCGCCGAAGGCAACGGCCTTGGCGGCGATCACGTGCATGAGCGGCCCGCCCTGCAGGCCCGGGAACATAGCCGAGTTGAGTTTCTTTCCAATGGCTTCATCATTTGCGAGGACCATGCCCCCACGCGGACCCCGTAGCGTCTTGTGGGTCGTCGTGGTCACCACATGAGCGTGGGGGATGGGACTTGGGTGCACGCCGCCCGCAACGAGGCCCGCGAAATGGGCCATGTCCACCATGAGGTAAGCGCCGACCTCGTCGGCAATGGTGCGGAACTTGGCAAAGTCGATCAGACGCGGATAGGCCGAGCCCCCGGCGATGATCATCGTGGGGCGGTGCTCGCGCGCAAGGGCCTCCACTTCATCGAAGTCGATAAGGTCGTCTTGCTGGCGCACACCGTATTGCACGGCATTGAACCACTTGCCGGAGATGTTCGGCGGCGCGCCGTGGGTCAGGTGCCCGCCCGCGGCGAGGCTCATACCCAAAATCGTGTCGCCCGGCTTGATGAGCGCCAGCATGGCGCCCTGGTTCGCCTGACTGCCTGAGTGCGGCTGAACGTTCACGTAAGCGCAGTCAAAGAGCTTCTTGGCCCGCGCTATGGCAAGTTCTTCGGCCTTATCGACGAATTCACACCCACCGTAATAGCGGCGATGGGGATAGCCTTCAGCATATTTGTTAGTCAGCACCGAGCCCTGGGCGTCGAGCACCGCCTGGCTGACGATGTTCTCGGACGCGATGAGTTCGAGCTGGCTTTGTTGACGGGCCACTTCCTCATTAAGAGCTCTCGCCAGATCGGGGTCGGTTTCGGCGACCGAACCGGTAAAGAACTCACTCCCGGGCGCTTGCCCGGTGGCATGGGTGGCGGTCATCCGTCCATTTCCCCCAATCGTTTCTTGTGCTTGGCAGCCCCACCGGCCCCTCACGCGTTGCCGGTTGGCGGCTTTCCTCTGTCGGGGCGGGTCCTACCATATTTGGCGCTCCCGCAACAAGCACCCCCAAGAACTGCCGCTTCTACTCTGGGAGGGCCGCCCTTCTCCGGTACATTTAGGCGCTGATTCTTGAGCAAATCAGGTATTGATGTGCCGGTTTGGTAAACGAGGACGCGCGTGAGCGAAGCAGACGACCCTAATGGCTCCAATGGCCCCAAAGGCCTTTCGACCGGTGACCTTATGCGGCACACCGCCGTCATTGTGGCGGGCTATGTCTCCGGCCATGAGGTGGCGCGGGACGACCTTCCCGGGCTGATCAAGGATGTCCATGACGCCCTTTGCGAGCTGTCGGGGGGCAAGGGCGCGCTCGCGCCCGCCGGAAAGCCCGCGGTTCCCATCGAGGACTCGGTGACGCCCGATCACATCGTCTGCCTTGAGGACGGCAAGAAGCTGAAAATGCTCAAGCGCTACTTGCGCACGCATTTTGATCTGAGCCCCGAGGAATACCGCGAGCGCTGGGGGCTGCCCAAGGACTATCCCATGGTCGCGCCTAACTATGCGGCCAAGCGTTCGGAAGTCGCGCGCAACATGGGGCTGGGCGAAACGCCCGACAAACGGGGCAAGCGCGGCCCCAAGAAAGCAAAGTAAAGGGAAAGCCTTAGCCTCGCGGCAGTTCGAAATCGTCCCAGATGGTGTTCAGCGCATCCACCAACTCGGCAATCATGTCATCCGTATGATGAGGACCCGGCGTAAGACGCAGGCGCTCCGTACCCTTGGGCACCGTGGGATAATTGATGGGCTGCACGTAGATGCCGTATTCCTCAAGCAGGCGGTCGGTCACTTCCTTGCAGCGCACCGGATCGCCCACCAGCACCGGCACGATGTGGCTGGGCGAGACCATCACCGGAAGGTTTGCGTCTTCAAGCGCTTTCTTGAGCGCGCCCGCGCGTTCCTGGATCTTGGCGCGCTCGCCCCCGTGTTCCTTCAAGTAGCGCACGCTGGCGAGAATGCCCGCCACCAGCACGGGTGAGAGCGATGTGGTGAAGATAAACCCGGAAGCATAAGAGCGGATGACATCCACCAGGTCCTTACTCGACGCGATATAGCCACCCATGACGCCGAAAGCCTTGGCGAGGGTGCCTTCGATGATGTCCACGCGCTGCATGACCCCGTCGCGTTCGCCAAGGCCCCCACCGTGCGGCCCGTAAAGACCGACGCCGTGCACCTCGTCCATGTAGGTGAGGGCATTGTGCCGTTCGGCGAGATCGCAAATATCGGCGATGGGCGCGAAGTCACCATCCATGGAATAGACAGACTCGAAAAGGATCAGCTTGGGCTGTTCCAGCGGGTACTTTTCGAGCAGCTCTTCCAGGTGGCCCATGTCGTTGTGGCGAAAGATTTCTTTCTTACCGCCCCCGCGCCGGATGCCATCGATCATCGAGGCGTGGTTCATGGCGTCGGAGAACATGACGATGTCCGGCATCACTTTCGCAAGGGTGGAGATCGTCGCGTCGTTTGAGATAAACCCCGACGTAAAAAGCAGCGCCGCTTCCTTGTGGTGGAGCGAGGCAAGCTCACCTTCGAGTTCCACGTGGTAGTGGGTGGTGCCGGAGATGTTGCGCGTGCCGCCAGAGCCTGCTCCCACCTCGTCGAGCGCCTTGTGCATGGCTTCGATCACCACCGGGTGCTGACCCATGCAGAGATAATCATTTGAGCACCACACCTTGATATCGCTGACCTTGCCGTTGGCGTAGTGGCAGGCCTCGGGGAAGTTACCCTTCTTCCGCGCAATGTCGGCGAAGACACGGTAACGGCCTTCGTCCTTCACCTGATCCAGCGCCGCCAGGATGGCGTCGTGATAAAGCTGCTTGAACGGGCTGATATTGTGGTCCCGCGGCGGGCCCACCGTCTCGCTTGTATGGCCGCTTTCGCGGTCTTTTCCGGTGCCCATGGGCAATCTCCTCAGCGGCGCGGGCCGAAAAGCCCGTCGCGCCTGCCGTTTAGTCATATCTAGAAGGCAGGTCCCCCCGCTACAAGCAAATTGTCGCAAAAAGAAACGGTGATTAACCAGCTAATCCCAGAGATTCCGGCGCTTGAGAACCTCTCGCAGAAGCGAGGGCCGGTCGGTCATGATGCCGTGAACGCCGAGACCGATGAGCCGTTCTATCTCCACCTCATCATCGATGGTCCAGACGTGAACAGCCTTTCCGGCCTCCTCGGCACGTGCTACCTGGCGCGCGCTCGTCACAGGAAGCCCATAGGCTTTCACCGGGACTTGCAGGCAATGGGCGTCGATCTTGCCCGGTTTGAGACCCAGAAGCGCCGGTAGCATGAACCGGGCGGTTTCCCAAGACGCCGCGCCGGTGCAAAGACTTGCACCCATCTCCTCACGTATGAAGTTGATGCGCTTGTCGGATTCCGAGGCAAGACAAAGCCGGCCGGGATTACCGGACTGCACCACCTTGCAAAGGGGCGCGGCCACATCGTCGGTTTTGGCGTCGATGTTGAGATGGAGCGAGGGCCACGCGGTGAGCGCGTCTTCAAGACGCGGGATACCGCCTTTGCCGTGGATGCGCGCATCTGAAAGCTCGGCCCAAGTATGATCGCTCACGCGCCCCTTGCGGCCCGTTAGGCGCTCAAGATCATCGTCGTGGAAGATGACCACCACCCCGTCGGCGGTCAGTTGAACGTCCGTTTCGATGTATCGGTAGCCAAGCCCGATCGCGTGCTCGAAGGCTTCGAGCGTGTTCTCGGGCACTTCGAGCGCACCGCCGCGATGGGCAAATGCCGCAAACTTCGAGCCTTCTAGGAATGGATGCACGGGAAGGACGCCGGGGTTGTTAGGGCCGCCCGGTTCCTAGCACAGCCGCACAGGGCTTGCCCACTTCTATGAAGGTAGTTACAGGCGGTAGCGGATCTGGTCGCCCCAGAACCTCTCAAGCCGTTGCAGCGCGACGTTCATCTGATGAAAGTCGGTTGCGGTGATCCCGCCGACCGGCTCCATGGATTCAAGATGGTGGCTGTAAAGCCCTTCCACCACTTCGCGAATTTCCTGGCCCACACTGGTCAGGCTGACCCTGACGGAGCGGCGGTCCACGTCGGACCGTTCGTGATGGATGTATCCCGCTTCCACCAGCTTCTTGAGATTGTAGGACACGTTCGAGCCGAGGTAATGGCCGCGCGTGCGCAGCTCGCCGGCGGTCAATTCCTGATCCCCGATGTTCGAGATCAGCAGTGCTTGGACCGAATTGATGTCGCTTTGCCCGCGCCGGTCCAACTCGTCCTTGATTACGTCCAGCAGTTGCCGGTGCAACCGCTCGACCAAAGTCAACGCCCTCAGATATTCGCTTTTAAGATCGCCTGCTTCTTCGCCGACGCCCAAAACCGCCGTTTGCCCAACGGATTCCATGCCAAGGTCCTCGCATGAGTTGCCCTACAGTGATGTGCAGAATACCGCGCTGGACTTTCGACCGGGTTAATCGGCAACGGGTGGAACGCGGGTTTTTGCCGTTGATGAAATGATTGATTAACCAAAGAAGGAGGAATTGAGCTTATTCTGCGGGCGCCGATGCACTGACGCGAAGGTCCAGTATCTCCACAAGCAGCACCGGGTTGATCTGCGCGGCAAGCACAAGCTGTTGCAGCGGCACAGGCTCTTCAGGCGCGGTGGTGACTGAAATCGTGCCCGGTTCCTCAAAGAACGCAACAAGCGCATCAATGGTTTGCACGGCAAGCTCGGACGAGGCGACCTCTTGGCGCCGTGCTTCCAGGTCGGCGATTGCGGAAGTGAGATATACGTCGGGTTCCAGCCCTGCATTGCCCGCATTGGTTTCGACGATCCGTTCGAAAATGCCCCGGTCCGTCACGGAAAGACTGCCCGCGCGCACCGCCGCCTGCCCCAAAAGCGCGACAATGAATTCTTCTTCGAGCAGCGTATCAGCCGTTTGGTCAATCATTTCAGCGGTAAACGGCACATTGCTGACCTGAAGCTGCATTTCCAGCTCGCCTAGTTCGGCGATGGACATGGACGCATTCTCAAGCGCAAATTCCTGGGAGTTGAAGTCGTAAGCAAATCGGTAGACGAAACTGAAATCAAGCTCGTCGTACCCGAGGCTGCGCAGAACGGCAGTATCGTCCTCATCCACGAACGCGCCCCGAAGCGGTACGTTTAGCGAATTGAGCGACCAGGTCGACCGGGTGGGCATGACCCCTTCGTAGCTTTCGTTTTCGAAGGCAAGCGCCTCGATGGTGAGCGGCAGATCGCCCTCCTCGGTGACCAGCACCCCTTCCGCCGCGAAGCGCCGATAGATCGGAATGTCGCTTTGGCGGTCGAACGTTATCTGCTCGCCATTGGCAAGCCGCCGCAGGGGCATGCTCGCATCAATGCCGGTCATGGAGACACGTTCCGCTTCGAGGCTGACGGTATCGCCTACGGTGCCGATTTGCCCTTCGTCCCACAGGGAAAGGCCGTGCGCGGTGATGCTCTCAATGGTGCCGTTATCAATGCCGGTGATGTCGAGTTCAGCGAGGCGCATTCCCGTCGGCCCTTCTTCGGGCGACTGAAATCCCGTCACATGCAGCTCCCCCGCATTGAGCAAGGCGGCGGCCCGGGCAAAGACTTGCGCGCGGCTGAGGGACGTGCTGTCCGTAAAGGCGCCCCGGCCCGCATGGTCGAAGGAAACATCGCGCATGCGAACCGCTTCGAGCCTGATGGTCTGACCGCTCTCGGTCAGCGCGATGTCCGTTGCCTCTAATGATGAGAAGACCTGCTGCGCGCGGTCGGAGTTGATCGCATCGAGCAGGTTAAAACGCGCGAGCCCCGCCACATCCAGACGCCCGACCTCGACAAGGTCCAGGGGCTCGGCATCGGGATCGGCTGCGTAGTTCCGCAGCACGAGACCGTCGACGATCAGGCGCCCTTCCTCCACCGCAAAGACGGCGCTTTCATAGGAGCCATCATGGGCGCGAACCAGCCGGTCGAGCTGTGCCAGCGCAAGACCGTCACCACCTCGCGAAAGCGCGAGATAGCCGCCCACCGCCAAAACCAGCAGCAGCGCGGCAACTCCGCCTGCAATGATGATATTGCGGCTCATCAAATCGGTCCTCGCCCAAGCAATCGTAAGCCCCACCTTGCCCGCAAGCCCGGTGAGGGTCCAGCGCAAGAGAGTTTGTTAAAGCTCGCCCCGGATCAACTTGATGATACCGGAAAAATCGAGGCCCTCTTTGCCCGCCGACTCCATAAGATTGTAAAGCTGCGCAGCTTCCGCGCCCAAGGGCGTTGCCGCGCACACGGCCTGGGCAGCTTCCTGGCTAAGCCGCAGGTCCTTCAGCATCATGGCGGCGGTAAACCCAGGCTGGTAGTCCCGGTTCGACGGCGCCGCGGGGACCGGGCCCGGAACCGGGCAATAAGACGTAAGCGACCAGCATTGCCCCGATGCGGTGGATGAGATTTCAAACAGCTTCTGGTGATCGAGTCCCAGCTTTTCGGCAAGCACAAAAGCCTCGCAGGTTCCGATCATGGAAATGGCCAGCAGCATGTTGTTGCAGATCTTCGCAGCCTGGCCATTGCCCGGCCCGCCGGCATGAAAGACGTTCTTGCCCATGTTTTCGAGGATTGGCTTTGCCCGCTCAAAGCCCGCATCGGAACCGCCCACCATGAACGTGAGCGTCGCCGCCTCCGCCGCCATCACTCCGCCGGAGACGGGCGCATCGACCATGGCAAGGCCCTTGCCGTCCGCCGCCTCCCCCATTGCGCGCGCGGTTTCAACGTCGATTGTGGAGGAATCGATAAAAAGCGTCCCGGCATCCGCCGTATCCAAAATCTTGTCGCCTTCAAGGTACACACCGCGCACATGGGCGCCCGCGGGCAGCATGGTGATAACGACTTCGACGCCGGAAGCGGCTTCCCCCGCGCTCACCACAATCGATGCGCCCGCGTCCTTGGCTTTAGCGGTGGCTGCGGGCGCGAGATCAAACGCTTTCACCTCGTGCCCTGCCTTCACGAGGTTCGCCGCCATGGGCTCACCCATGTTGCCGAGGCCGATAAATCCGATCTTTGCCATTTTCTTCTCCTGTGCGTTTTCTTAAAGAAACGCGAGTTCCTGATCGCCAAGCCCCGCGAAATGAGCTTCGACCTCCGCGCGCGGCACGTCTCTCAAGTTTGCGGGCTGCCAGCCTGGCGCATTGTCTTTGTCCACAATGACCGCGCGCACGCCCTCATAGAAGTCATGCCCGTCTTTTATCTTCATGACACAGCGCAGCTCCTGCGCCATACCCTCGCGAAACGAAAGGTCCCGCCCGTGCCGCAATTGCTCGAACGTGACCAATACCGACGTCGGGGACTTTGTCCGGATCGTCTTCGCAAGGCCCGCCGCCCATTCATCGCCACCCGCTTCAAGAGATGACAGGATGTCTTCAACGCTGCGCCGGCCAAGATGCTCATTCACCCTGGCCTCGATATCCTGGAAGGGCGCTGTGTCCCCCTCATCCGCAAGCCCCGCGAGCACGCCCTCCACCTGACCGGCATCGTCTATACTGCTTAGGGCCTCCACCAGTTCGTGAAGCTTTGCCTCGGGAACATAGTGCGTGCCCACACCCACATAGAGACTATCGGCCCCGCGCATGCGCGCGCCCGTAAGGCCCAGATACATGCCGGCTTCTCCACGCAAGCGCGGCAAAAAATATGACCCGCCCACATCGGGAATAAGCCCAATACCCGTTTCCGGCATGGCAAAGACGGTCCGGTCACTGACGATCCTGTGGCTGCCATTGACCGAAACGCCCACGCCGCCGCCCATGGTGATCCCATTCATGATGGCGATGTAAGGCTTGGGGTATTCCTTGATCAGCGTGTTGAGGCGGTATTCGTTTGAATAAAACTCATACCAATAGCCGGTTCCGGCCTTACCACTTTCATAAAGCGCGCGGATGTCGCCCCCGGCGCAGAACCCCTTCTCGCCCGTCCCTTCGATCACCACCACCAGGACCGCATCGTCATCGGCCCAGTTTTGCAGCGTGCGGGTCATCTCCATGACCATACTAAGGGTCAGCGCGTTCAAGGCCTTCGGGCGATTAAGAAGGATGTGGCCGATGGCGCCCTTCTTTGTGAAGAGAACTTCTTGTTCTTCGTTGTCAGTCATTCGGCGCTCCGCTCTTACTGGCGAAGCATGTCGCGGGAAATGATGACCCGCATGATCTGATTGGTTCCTTCAAGGATTTGGTGGACGCGCAGATCGCGCACCCAACGCTCGAAGGGATAATCCTTGGTGTAACCGTAACCGCCATGAAGCTGGAGCGCATCGTTCACCACCTTGAAGCATGTGTCGGTGGCAAAGCGCTTCGCCATGGCGGATTTCATGGTGGTGTTGGGCAGCTTGTTGTCGAGGGCGTGGGCGGCCCGGTAGATCATGAGCTGGGCCGCTTCATGCTCGGTCGCCATATCGGCGACCATAAACTGAAGCCCCTGAAAGGCCGCTAGTGGTTTGCCGAACTGCTTGCGTTCCTTGAGGTGTTCACGGGTCAGTTCAATCGCCTTGCCGGCGGGGCCAAGGGAGCAGGCGCCGATGTTAATACGCCCGCCGTCGAGACCCTGCATGGCGATCTTGAACCCATCGCCTTCCGCACCCACGCGATTCTTCACGGGAACGCGCGCATTCTCAAAAATCACTTGCGCCGTGGGTTGCGCCTTCCAACCCATCTTTTTTTCGAGCTTGCCGAAGGAAACGCCGGGCGCGTCTTTCGGAATGATCAAGCAGGAAATGCCGCCCGGGCTGTCATCGCCGGTGCGTGCCATGGTGACGTAAACGTCCGACATGCCCGCGCCGGAAATGAACTGCTTGGCGCCATTGAGCACATAATCATCTCCGTCTCGCGCGGCCTTGGTTGAAAGCGCCGCCGCATCGGAACCGGACCCCGGCTCCGTCAAGCAGTAACTCGCAATCATTTCCATACTGACGAGTTTAGGGAGCCACTCTTTACGCTGTTCGTCCGACCCGAAGCGGTCGATCATCCATGCGGCCATATTGTGGATTGAGAGCATCGAGGCCACCGACACATCCCCCGCGGAAAGCGCCTCGAAAATGAGCGCGGCCTCCATGCGCCCGAGGCCGGAGCCACCCACATCGTCCCGGATATAGATGGCGCCAAAGCCAAGCTCACCCGCCTTCTTCATTGTGGCGACGGGAAACGCTTCGGTTTCGTCCCATTCGGCCGCGAACGGCGCCAGGTGCTCCTCGGCGAAGCGCCGGGCCATGTCCTGAATGGCGCGCTGGTCTTCGTTAAGCTCGAAATCCATGAAAGACGTTTCCTCGGGCGAATTGTTGTTTCGGGCGTGATAGGCCGGGGCTCGGGGCGCTGTCAATCAATACAGAAATTGCGGATCGGAACGCCCGGGTTCGCAAAGTAATGCCGCAGGATTTCTTGTGCGCAAGGCATGGAGCGGCTCACCCCATGCCCGCCCCCTCGGATCTCAAGAAAGGTCGCACCGGGAAACCCGGCCCGGAGCGGCGCGGCCACCGAAAGCGGCGTGATGGGGTCGAACCGCCCTGCGAGGATGAGCACGTCGCCCGGGTAACGAACCGGGTCATTAGCGTCCTCCGTGGCAGGAGCGAGATCGCTGTTCGTACAGAGCTCGTGCTGAAACCCAACCTGCATGGCATCGAATAACAGAGGATCACTTTCACGAAGTGCCGTGAGCAACTCCTCACCCGGCTGCGCGCCGCGGCAGTTCACTGCAAAGTGCATTCCAAAACTGAAGCCCGGGCTCGCCAGCCGCTGATAGTGCGCGCGCAAGAACGACCCTGACCCCCGTTCGAGCAGCGAAAGCACCCGATGGATGGCCCGGGTTTCCGGATGCTCGTACAACAGCGAGAAGACAATGCCCGCCGCATCGACACCGGTGACATAAACATAGTTCACAACAATGGACGGTTCCGGCGAAAACCCAAGCAGGCGCAGTGGCCGCCGGTTGTATTCAGGAATGATCGCCTCAAGGCGTTCTTCGAAGCTGGGCCCGCCCGCGGGGCAAACCTCCTCGGCGATGCAGTCTTGCCAGCGCGCCGCCAGGACCGCGCGAAAGTTCTGAATAAGATTTCCTTCAAGGGCGTAATCGATGGGCACCGCCGCATCGAGCACGATAGTACCCACGTGCTGCGGCTCAAGCCGCATATAGGCCTGCGCTAGCACCGTCCCATAGGAAACCGCCCAGATGTCGATCTGTTCAAACCCAAGCGCGCGCCGCAGGTCGGCAAGGTCCGCAGCGTTCTCAACCGTCGTATAGGCATCAAGGTCGCGCCCATCCTCCCGCACTTGGTCAAAGCAATGGAGCATAAGGCCGATGAACTGGCGGCGGCGCAGGTCATTGTCTTGGCGCGAGGCAACACGGCGATAATAGTTGCGGCGCACGGAGGGGCAAAGCTCACCGGACTGCCCCACCCCGCGCTGCTCTAGAATAATGATCGGCCGGTCGTCGCGCAGCGGATGACGCAAGAGCAGATTTACATAGTAGGACCCTGAAATCCCTGGCCCCCCGGAGAGATAGATGACCGGCACGCCGCCTTCGCCATTGCGCTGTTTAAGCTCGTAGACCGCCAGCTCGATCTCGCCCGCGCTACCGCCCTCACGGGCCTCGGATACCGAAAGCCGGTGACAGATCACCTGCCCGCGCCAGGCCTGCACCTCGCTTCCGAAATGGCACGCGGCAGGTTCAAGGGCCTGGGCGCCCGCGCGCGGCGCTCCGAACGCAAAAGCCGCAGCACATAACAATGGGATCAGGCATCGCAACGCCATAGATTTCACGTATCCTCCCTCGCTCCACGCCTCGACCTTGCGATCTTACCGCGAAAGGGCCAATTTGCGGCAGCAAAGCCGGGTCACAATCCGGTAAGGCCGTTCAGGAGTTAGTTATGCCCGAATTTCCGCCAGCCAGATTTCCGGCCGCGCGCATGCGCCGGGGGCGCAGCGCAGACTGGTCGCGCCGTTTGATGGCCGAAGCGAGGCTCACGGTGGACGATCTCATCTGGCCGCTTTTCGTGATGGAGGGAAAGCGCCACCGCGAGCCGGTGGAAAGCATGCCCGGCGTCGAACGGCTCTCCATCGACGAAGCGGCGGCAGCGGCCATGGAAGCGCGCGACCTCGGCATACCGGTGGTGGCGATCTTTCCCTATACGGATCCGGCGAAGCGCAGCGACGATGGCGCGGAAGCGCTCAATCCCGAAAACCTCGTCTGCACCGCCACCCGGCTTATCAAAGAGATGGCGCCGGAGATCGGCGTTCTTTGCGATGTGGCGCTCGATCCTTACACCAGCCACGGCCATGACGGCCTGATCGACGAAGATGGCTACGTCACTAACGACGCCACGGTGAAGATACTCGCGAACCAAGCTCTCGTGCAGGCAAAGGCGGGATGCGACATCATCGCGCCTTCCGACATGATGGATGGGCGCGTCGGCATCATCCGCAATGCGCTTGAAGAGGCGCAATTCAAAAATGTGCAGATCATGTCCTATGCGGCGAAGTACGCATCGGGTTTCTATGGACCCTTCCGGGATGCGGTGGGCTCATCGGCGGCGCTGGTTGGCGACAAGAAGACTTATCAAATGGATCCGGCAAATAGCGACGAAGCTCTGCGCGAAGTAGCTCTCGACATCGCTGAGGGCGCCGACAGCGTGATGGTCAAGCCCGGCATGCCCTATCTCGATATCGTCGCCCGCGTGAAAGAAACGTTCCGTGTGCCGACGTTCGTTTATCAAGTCTCCGGCGAATACGCCATGCTGCAGGCGGCCGCAGAGAACGGCTGGCTCGACGGCGACAAGGTGATGATGGAAAGCCTGCTCGGGTTCAAGCGTGCGGGTGCCGACGGCATTCTGACCTATTTCGCGCGCGACGCGGCGCAGCGCCTCAAATCCGGCTAGCCCTCGGGAAGGTTAAGCTCACCGGCCTGCTCACCGCCGCTCGTGAACACCCCGCGCTCGGCCAGTGCAAGTTGGAGAAAGTCGTCCATCTCCCGCGCTTTCCAATGCCCCGCGAAAAACACCATTAGAACGAAGGTATAGACCGCAAACATCAGGATCAGCTCTTCAAGATTGATATCCAACGAGGCCCATTCGGCAGGATAGAGCTGACCCAACACGAGCGCCGCCGTGATGGGGATCGTAATGTACATCACCAGCATGACGCGGAAGAAGTTCTCGCTCTGCCGGCGATTGATCTCAGCCCAGACCTTCAAGCGCTGGAGGTCGTGATTCGTGACATCCGCAACGATCTTTTCCGCCCGCTTCCAGTAGGTGAGTTCGCGGGACTGACTGATAAAATTATTGCCAAAACGCAGTACTGATATGCGGATATTATTGGGATGAAACGGAATGAACTTCCAGCTTGAAAACACGCGCGTTAGGAGCCGCCACGCATCTTGCGCAGTGGGGCCGCACTCTTCCGTATCTTCCTCCATGCCTTAATCCCCTTCAAACCCCGCGACGATGCTCCGCAGGATGATTTCCGCGCGGGAGGTCAGCGCGCTCTTCCCCCCGCCCATGTCGACAATTTCCTCGATCAGGAGCCACGCAAGGCCGTGCATCGCCGCCCAGAGGCCAATCCCGAGAGCGGGGTTGCGCAGGATGCCCTCGATCGTCGTGGCGATTTCCTCGGTCACATTGGCAAGCGCGTCATATTCGTGGCGGCGCTTGATGCCCCAGCCGAACATGAGACGAAAGCGCGCGGGCTGCTCGGTCGCAAAGCGGATATAGGCAACGCCCATAGCCGTCGCCGCATCGACAGGTTCGTTCTCATAACGCAATGCGGCGGCCTTGAGGTCGCCAACGAGAATCTGAAACCCGTCATCCGCCACGGCGGCAAGCAGGGCCTCTTTGTTTTTGAAGTGCCTATAGGGCGCGGTTTGCGAAACCCCGGCGCGGCGCGCGGCCTCACGCAATGTCAGCGCCTCGATGCCGTGCGTTTCAAGAACGACAACCGCCGCATCGATCATGGCGGCGCGCAAGTTACCATGATGATATTGACCCTTCGGCTTTTTGAGGGTGGGTTTCTTCACGCCGTTGCGTTTTGTAGCCGGGGTTTTCGCCATTTACGTCTTTGCCCCCATGGCCTCAAGCCGCGCAATCAGCGACGACGTATCCCACCGGCTTCCGCCCATGGCCTGCACTTCGGAATAGAACTGATCCACAAGCGCCGCCAGCGGCAGGTGCGCGCCATTGCGCCGCGCCTCGTCAAGACAGATAGCGAGGTCCTTGCGCATCCAATCGACGGCAAATCCGTGGTCGAACTCGCCATCGAGCATGGTCTCGAAGCGGTTTTCCATTTGCCAGCTTTGCGCCGCGCCCTTGGAAATCACCTCGACCACCGCGCGGCCATCGAGGCCCACCGCCTTGGCGAAGTGGAGCCCCTCGGAAAGGCCTTGCACCACGCCCGCGATGCAAATCTGATTGACCATCTTGGTGAGCTGGCCCGCGCCCACGGGGCCCAGCAAGCGGCACATGCGCGCATAGGCTTCGATCACCGGCGCAGCGCGGTCGAAGTCGGCTTGCTCCCCGCCCGCCATGACCGTCAGCGTGCCGTTCTCGGCCCCCGCCTCCCCGCCCGAGACCGGGGCGTCCAGGAACCCGCAGCCTTGCCTCCGGGCAATCCCGCCAAGCTCGCGTGCAAGGCCCGCCGATGCCGTGGTGTGGTCAACGAAGATGGCGCCGGGGTCCATGCCTTCAAAGGCGCCGCCATCACCCAGAGCAATCTCGCGCACGTCATCGTCGTTGCCGACACAGGCAAAGACAATGGAGGCCCCCTTGGCCGCACCGGCAGGAGAGGACGTCATACTGCCACCAAACTCACCCACCCATTTTTCCGCCTTGGATGCGGTCCGATTGAAGACCGTGACCTGGTTACCGGCGCGCTGAAGATGCCCCGCCATGGGGTAGCCCATGACCCCGAGACCGATAAAGGCAACCCTTTCGCCCATCTTTTCGCTCACGTGCGCCCATTCCTTCTTTGCTTGCAGGGTATCTGAGTCTTGACGCCGTTAACATCAAGGCGGCGTCAATGGCGGCCGATCCCCCGGTAGCGGCCACGGAAGAAGAGCAATGGCTCGCCGTCACGCGACACAAGCTCGACCACCCGGCCCACCACAATGGTGTGATCGCCCCCGTCATGACGGGCTTCCACGCGGCAATCGAAAACCGCGAGCGCACCGGGAAGGACGGGCGCGTTAGTCGCCAGGGTCTCGTAACGGATGCCGTCAAAATCATGCTGCCCGGTTTCGGAAAACCTGACCGAGAGCGCTTGTTGGGCCCGGGCAAGCACATTGATGGCGAAGGCATCGCTGGTTAGGTAGGCGTCGGCCCGGTCCGAGCGGTTATCGAGACACCAAAGTACCAGCGGCGGGTCTATAGAAAGCGACGTGAATGAATTCACGGTGACGCCGACGGGCCCGCGCCCATCGCCCTCGCAGGTCACAATGGCGACACCGGTGGCATAACGGCCCAGCGCCTCACGGTATTGTGCCGGGACGAAACGGTTTTGTGCGGTCGTGCTCATGGGTCCCCTGTAGTACGCTTGCGCAACATAGACAGGGGTGGCGAGGAAGGAAACCCGAGGTATGGCAGGGTTATAGCAGGATACGCTGTGGCACGATTGAGCGATTTTTTCGAGCTTGAACCGGGACGCCGATCTGGCAACACTCGGGCAAACGACTAGTCTCTCGCCTTAGCCGGAGGGCGCCTGCCGATGGATCCTGCCGCATTCGACGTTGCGACCACGTGGCACACATGGGTCGTACTGATCGGCATTGCCGTCATCGTTGCGCTTTATGCGACGGAGCGGTTCTCCATCGAGCTCACCTCACTCGTGGCGCTGGTCGGCCTTTTGGTCTTTTTCAATTTCTTCCCGGTCTTCGGCCCCTCCGGCGAAAAGCTGCTGACCGCCGGGACCCTTCTTCAAGGTTTCGCCAATCCCGCGCTGCTTGCCATTCTAGCGCTGCTGGTGGTGGGGCAAGGGCTGTTGCATTCCGGCGCTTTTGACACCACCACCACGCGCCTGATCGAACTAGGCCGGAATCGGCCCAAGCTCATTTTATTTGTAGCCTTCATCGCGGTGCTGGTGATCAGCGCCGTCATGAACAACACGCCGGTGACGGTCCTTTTCATTCCCATCGTTGCCGCGGTGGCTGCCCGCACCGACACGCCCGTCAGCAAAGTGATGATCCCCATCAGCTTCATGAGCATTCTGGGCGGCACCACGACTCTGATCGGTACCTCAACGAACCTTCTGGTGGCGGAATCGGCGCGCCAGTTGAGCGATCTCAACATCGGGTTCTTCGATATCAGCGTGCTGGGTCTTTTGTTTGCCGGCATCGGCGCGGTTTATGTTCTTGGCGTGATGCCCCGTTTACTGCCCGACTACCGCTCGCTTGCGGGCACGGTCACCGGCAGCGGCGAGAAGTTCATCGCCCAGCTTTTCGTCAATCCCGAACACCCGCTTGTGGGCGAGACCGTCGAAGGAACCACCCTTCCCGGCACGCCTGGCATGACCATCCGCATGATCCAGCGCGGCGAGCATCCCCTATTACCGCCCTTCAAGGACATCGCCATTCGCAGCGGGGACGTGATTATTATTGCCGCGTCTCGGGACGAGTTTTCCGATCTCCTTAAAAGCCGGCCCGAGTTCTTTAAAGGGTTCATTGGCGAGAAAGGCCTCGCCCGCGTACACTCGGGACCGCAAGCGGGACGCCAGCCCTCCGATCTGATGCTGACCGAAGCCATCGTACCGCCGGGCTCGCGGATGATCGGCTACACCTCGGAACAGATCGGCTTCCGCCACCGCACCAACACGATCCTTCTCGGCATTCAGCGGCGCAACCGGATGATCCGCTCCCACATGGAAGACATTCGTCTTGAGGCCGGAGATGTGCTGCTTCTCTTCGGCAGCCGCGCGGACAAAAAGGCGCTGCGGTCCAATCGCGATCTTGTCCTGTTTGAAGGCGAAGGCATCGACGTTCCCAACCTTCAACACGCAAGCCGCGCGCGGATTATCTTTGCGCTTATGCTCATTGCGGCGGCGTCGGGCATCGTGCCCATTGTCACCGCCGCCTCCCTGGGCGCAGTGGGGATGATTGCCACTGGCTGCCTCAATGTGCGTCAGGCCGCACGGGCCATCGACCGGCGCATTTTCATTCTGGTCGGGACCGCCCTTGCCTTGGGGATTTCGCTTCAGGCGACAGGGGGCGCGGCGTTGCTGGCACAGTTCCTAGCGACCGCGCTCGCCGGGCAGCCGCCATGGATGCTGCTGAGCGCATTCTTCCTGCTGGTTGCCGTCATGACCAATTTGCTGACCAACAACGCCACCGCCGTGCTTTTCACCCCCATTGCGATCAGCCTTGCAGCCAGCGTTAACGTCGACCCCACGCCGTTCGTGTTTGCGGTGATTTTCGGGGCGAACTGCTCCTTCGCAACGCCCATGGGCTATCAGACCAACCTGCTCGTCATGGGGCCGGGGCAGTATAACTTCTCCGACTATTTGCGTTCAGGCACGCCATTGGTCATCATTCTCTGGCTTGCCTTTACGTTGGCGGCGCCGATTTATTTCGGGCTGTGAGGATATGACCGAACATCCGGGACGACGCATACCATCGCTTTACCTGACCGCGCCGGGTCCCTGCCCTTATCTGGCCGGACGGCGCGAGCGGAAGGTCTTCACCCATCTGCTGGGGAACGACGCGGTCCCCCTCAATGATGCGCTCAGCGAGGCCGGGTTCCGCCGCAGTCAAACTATCGCTTACCGCCCGGCGTGCGAATCTTGCAACGCCTGCATTTCGGTTCGCGTTCGTGCGAGCGATTTCGTTCCCACGCGGAACTTCCGCCGGGTGCTGGGGACGAACAGCGATCTTGCGCGGCATGTCACTAACGGCAAGGCAACCCGCGAGCAATTTGCCCTGCTGCGCGATTATCTGGATGGACGCCATGACGAAGGCGGCATGGCGGACATGACCGCCCTCGATTATGTGTCAATGGTCGAGGACACGACGGTGAATACCGACCTCGTTGAGTATCGCACAAAGGGGAAAGACAGCGCGCCGGGAGACCTCGTGGCCGTCGCCATCACCGATGTGCTGAGCGACGGGCTTTCCATGGTCTACACCTTCTACGATGTAGCGGAGGGCGCGCGTAGTCTTGGAACCCATATGATTCTCGATCACATCCGCGAGGCGCAAAGCCGGGGCCTGCCTTATGTCTACCTCGGCTACTGGATCGATGGCTGCCGCAAGATGTCCTACAAGGCCCGGTTCAGGCCGCTGGAAGCGCTGGCGAAAGACGGCTGGCGGCCTTTTGATGAGCTGATCCGCGCCTGATCTCCCGCCGTTCTTGCGCCATAGTCCCGCCCTCCTATACTCGCCCCAACCGGCGCGGGGCTTGAGAATCGGGAGGCAAATTCATGGACCGTCGAAGCGTGATTACCGGAGGTGCGGCTGTGGGCGCGGCCACGGCGGCATCCACACTGCCCTCGCCCGCCATTGCCCAAAGACGGTTGCGGCTCAAGATGGTGACCACATGGCCGCCGAACTTTCCGGGCCTTGGCACCGCCGCCAACGACGTGGCGCGGTTCATCTCCGAGGCGACCGACGGCGAGCTCGACATCCGCGTTTATGCCGCCAACGAACTGGTGCCTCCATTTGAAAGTTTCGATGCGGTCTCCACCGGCGCGGCGGAACTTTATCACGGTGCAGATTATTACTGGCAAGGCAAGCATCCGGCCTTCGCCTTTTTCACAGCCGTTCCTTTCGGCCTTAATGCGGCGGAGATGAATGCCTGGCTCTACCATCAAGGGGGGCAAGAGCTGTGGGACGAGCTGGCCGCGCAATTCAACGTAAAGCCCTTCGGCTGCGCCAATACGGGCGTTCAGATGGGCGGCTGGTATAACCGCGAAATCAACTCCATTGACGACTTCTCGGGCCTTCGCATCCGCATGCCGGGCCTTGGCGGCGAGGTGATGCGCCGCCTGGGGGCCGCGGCGGTGGCGCTGCCCGGTGGCGAGATATTCCAGTCGCTGCAGACCGGCGCCATCGACGCCACCGAGTGGGTGGGCCCGTGGAACGATCTTGCCCTCGGGTTCTACCGCGTCGCGCAATACTACTATGGCCCGGGCTTTCATGAGCCGGGCGCTCTTCTCAGCATGGGAATGAACCTCGACCTCTGGAACAGCCTCTCGCCCGCGCACCAGCGCATTATCAGCATGGCAGCCGCCGCAGTGACCGACCGCAGTTTCGCCGAATTCAACGCCCGCAACGCGGGGGCCATGCGCGAGTTGGTGGAAGAACACGGCGTGCAGATGCGCCGCTTCCCCGATGAAGTCCTGCGCGAAGTGGGCCGGGTTTCCGGCGAGGTGCTGCGCGAGGTGGCGGATCACGACGACCTGACCCGGCGCGTCTATGACAGCTTCTTGGCCGCGCGGCAGAATGGCATGGCCTGGGGCGAATGGTCGGAAGAAGGCTTCGCCGCCGCGCGCCGTCTCAACTTTCCGTTTGAATAGGCCCCGCCGCCGTGCCTGATACCTTGTGGTTCGCCTTACTGGCCGCAGTGGCGGCGATGGGCCTGCCCGTCATGGCGCTGGGCCTGGTGGGGCAGCGCGGCGCGCGTTTCGTGCGCCTCGTCAAGGCGCAAAGCGCGGCCATCTCTTGGACTAACAACACTATCGGCATCACCGTGGCGTGGGCGACGCTCTTCATGGTGCTCGCGCAGTTTGCCGTTGTGGTGATGCGCTATGTGTTTGGGTTCAATTCCATCGCTTTGCAAGAGAGCGTTATCTACGCCCACGGCATTGTCTTCATGCTCGGCTCGGCTTACACGCTGCTTGTAGGCGGCCATGTACGCGTCGATATTTTCTATCAGAACATGTCGGACAGGGCGAAGGCATGGGTCGACTTCTGGGGATCGCTCATCCTGCTTGTCCCGTTCATGCTGGTGATCCTCTATTTCTCCTGGGATTATGTTGAGATCGCCTGGCGTATTAGGGAAGGCAGCCGTGAGTCGAGCGGGCTTCCATACGTTTATCTTCTGAAATCGGTAATCCTCACTTTTGCCGGTCTCCTACTCTTGCAGGGTATTGCCGCCGCCGGGCGGGCCGCGCTCTTCCTTTCGGGACACGCGAAGGGAGAGGCCGCGTGAACGTCGCCGAGATACTCGACATCCTGCTTTTCGTCACCGTTTGCGTGGCGCTTTTGTCCGGGTATCAGGTGGCCTTTGCCCTTGCGGGTAGCGCGCTGTTGTTCACGGTGCTGGGTCAGCTCTTTGGCGTCTTCGATTTAAGCTTCCTTGCGCTTTTCCCAAGCCGCATTTTCGGAACCATGACCAACGAGACGCTCATTGCCGTGCCGTTGTTCGTATTCATGGGCGTTATGCTTGAGCGTTCCAAAGTCGCCGAGGACTTGCTCGATACCATGGGCGCGCTCTTTGGCTCGCTCAGGGGTGGGCTCGGCATCTCCGTGGTGCTTGTGGGCGCCCTGCTCGCCGCCTCCACAGGAATTGTCGGCGCGACGGTGGTCACCATGGGGCTCTTGTCGCTCCCCACCATGCTCAAGCGCGGCTATTCGACCGAGGTCGCCACCGGCACCATCGCCGCTTCCGGCACACTGGGGCAGATTATTCCTCCTTCCATCGTGCTGATCTTGCTGGGTGATGTTCTTTCGTCCGAATACCAGAACGTCCAGTTCCAGGTGCGCGATTACTCACCCCTTTCGGTGGGCGATCTTTTCGCCGGCGCGCTGATCCCCGGGCTGATCCTTGTGGGGCTTTATATCGCCTACCTCTTGTTTCTTGCCGTCTTTCGCCCGGCAAGCGTTCCCGCAATTCCCGCCGACGAGCACCTTCAGGATATGACCGCCCTGCTTGGCCGCGTCGGCAAGGTGCTGCTGCCGCCGGTTATTCTGATCGTTGCGGTTTTGGGCTCGATCCTTACAGGCGTGGCCACCGCCACCGAGGCCTCAGCTGTCGGCGCAGTGGGTGCGACGTTGCTTGCGGGGTTCAGGATGCGCCGCAGAAGTCACGAGAAACCGCTATCTGCATTTTTCACCGGCGCGACCCCCATCGCCGCGGCGGGGCTCTCCATACTCGGGCTCTTTGCCCTTTCTGCGCAGTTCGATTTGCGCCTCACCCGGTCGGAGATATCGCCCGCAGATCAAACGGCGATCAACATGGCGTTCGCGCTTTGCGGGCTGATCGCGTGGGGGACGTGTGCCGCCCTGTGGCGTGTCTGGCGTGAAGGGGTGCTCACCTATACGGCCCGGCAAACCACCCAGATCACCGCCATGGTGTTTCTTATCCTCATCGGCGCGGCGCTCTTCTCCCTCGTCTTTCGCGGGCTCGGTGGCGATGAAACCGTTGAGCGGTTGCTCACCTCCATGCCCGGCGGCATGTGGGGGGCGCTCGCTGCCGTGATGCTGGCCATGTTCGTGCTCGGTTTTTTCCTCGACTTTATCGAGATCACTTTCGTGGTCGTGCCCATCGTTGCACCGATCCTGCTGCTCATGGGTATTGATCCCATCTGGCTGGGGGTTTTGATGGCCATTAACTTGCAGACATCGTTTCTGACGCCGCCATTCGGATTTGCACTTTTCTACTTGCGCGGCGTGGCCCCGCCCGAGATCACCACCGGTGCCATATACCGCGGCGCAGCACCATTCGTGCTGCTGCAGCTCATTGGCCTTGGCCTCGTTGCCGCGCTGCCCGCATTAGCCACGTTGCTGCCTTACGCCTTGCGCTAGGCATCCCGTCCCGGGGTAGAGTTAGGCATGACCGAACGAGACGGACCCTTCACGCGCCTCAAGCCAACCCTCGTGTTCGTTGCGCCACTGATCCTGGTGGTGGCGTTCGCCTACTATTTGCGGTTTCGCGAAGAGAGCCGCCCAGTCACTCTGAGCATTGACTTCCCCGCCACCGTTGACGTGGCGGGCGCGCCATCACTAGCGCCAGTGGAATTCACCCTTCATCTTGAAAACAGCAGCGGAGAGGACGTTGACCTGATCGCAGCCAATGATTGTGAGGTCTTCCGCTGGTATCTGCTCGACCAGACCGGCAGCTTCGTGCAAGGCCAGTTGCTCGAAGATTGCGGTGACTTTGCGGTTGCGGATGCCTTGCGCGGGCGCGGCACGCTGGTGCGCACCACAAACATTGCCTTCGATACCAACCGCCTGACCCCCGGGCGTCGCTATGATCTGATGATCCAGTTTTGGGGCTATGAGGCGCGGGCACGCTTTCGCGCCGCCGCCGCATTGCCAGAAGACTCCAGCTAGAGCCGTCCCGTACGTGGAAATCCCTTGGGCGGCAGGCGCCCCGCATTGGCGCGGTTGCCCATCCAATCGCGCAAATCCTCAAAGGTATGAGTGCGCCCGGACTTGTCTTCGACCGCAAGGCCGTCTTCAAGGCTAAAGACTTTGGCGTCTTGCAGGCCGCCATCTTTGTAGCGTTGCAGCAAGATACCCTTCCCACGCGCCATTTGCGGCAGTTGGTCGAGCGCGAAGATCAGTAGCTTGCGGTTCTCGCCGATGACCGCGACGTGGTCGCCTTCGACCGGCGTGCAAACTTGCGCCTCGGCGGGAGGTTTCACATTCAGAACCTGTTTGCCGGATTTTTTGGCGGCGACCACTTCTTCCTCGGAAACGATAAACCCGTGCCCGGTTGTCGCCGCTACAAGAAGCGTGCGCTCAGGGTCATGCACCAAAAGTTGCACGAGGTCTTCGTCATTGCCAAGATCGATCATCAAGCGGACCGCCTCGCCATGGCCGCGCCCGCCGGGCAGCTTGTCGCAGCCGATCATGTAAAACCGCCCGTTGGTGCCGAAGGCGATGAGCTTGTCCGTGGTCTGAGCGTGGAAAAAGAACTTGCCCTTGTCCCCTTCGCGGTATTTGATTTCAGCAGCGGAGTCCATGTGTCCCTTCATGGCGCGGATCCAGCCTTTCTCCGAGCAGACGACCGTTATGGGCTCCTTCTCGACCAGCACGTCCTCGATTTCAAACTCGATTTCAGGCGCTTCGGCGAAGGACGTGCGGCGCTTGCCAAGTTCGGTCTTGCCGCCAAAGCGTTCCTTGATCTCCTTGATCTCCCCGGCGATATGGGTCCACTGCCGGTCTTTCGATTTAAGAAGGCCGCGCAAGGACTTAGATTCCTTTGTTAAGTCCGCGTGTTCGGTCCTGATTTCCATTTCCTCGAGCTTGCGCAAGGACCTGAGCCGCATATTGAGAATGGCGTCTGCTTGCACGTCGGACAGCCTGAAGGCCTTCATGAGCACGGGCTTGGGCTCGTCTTCCTCGCGCACGATCTTTATGACCTTGTCGAGATTGAGATAGACGACGAGATACCCATCAAGCACTTCAAGCCGGTGCTCGATCTTGGTGAGGCGAAACTTCGAGCGCCGCACCAGCACTTCCTGGCGGTGGTCGAGGAAGGCGTTCAGCACCTCGGGCAGGCTCATGACCCGCGGCACCACGCCGTCCTCAAGCACGTTCATATTGAGCGAGATGCGCGCCTCAAGATCGGTCATCTTGAAAAGCGATTCCATGAGCATGGTCTCGTCCACCTTGCCCGAGCGCGGCTCGAGGATCAGGCGAATGTCCTCGGCGCTTTCATCACGCACGTCCGCCAGCAGCGGCAATTTCTTGGCGTGAATAAGCTCGGCCAGCTTTTCGATCAGCTTGGCTTTCTGAACCTGATAAGGGATTTCGGTGACGACGATGATATAGGTCCCGCGCGCGCCGCCTTCCTTGTGCCACTTAGCGCGCACGCGAAAGCCGCCGCGACCGGTCTTGTAGGCTTCCGCCATCTCAGCCGGTGTGTCGACGATCACCCCACCCGTGGGAAAGTCCGGGCCCTTCACATAACGCATCAGGCCCTTGGCCGTGGCATTGGGCGTGTCGATCAGATGCAGCGCCGCGTCGCACAGCTCGCCCACATTATGCGGCGGGATCGACGTGGCCATGCCAACAGCAATCCCCGTCGCGCCATTGGCGAGCAAGTTCGGCACCGCGGCGGGCAGCACGATGGGCTCCCGGTCCTCGCCGTCATAGGTGTCGCGAAAATCCACCGTGTCTTCGTCGATATCTTCAAGAAGGGTTTGAGCCACTTCGGTGAGGCGGCTTTCGGTGTAGCGCATGGCGGCGGCGTTATCGCCGTCCACGTTGCCGAAGTTCCCCTGCCCGTCGATCAGCGGAAAGCGCACGGCAAAGTCCTGCGCAAGACGCACGAGCGCATCGTAGATTGCCTGGTCGCCGTGGGGGTGGAACCGGCCGATCACCTCGCCCACCACCCGCGCGGATTTTTTAAAACCCTGGTTGGGGTCGAGCTTGAGTTGCCGCATGGCATAGAGCAGCCGCCGGTGCACGGGCTTGAGCCCGTCGCGCACATCCGGCAGGGCCCGGTCCATGATGGTC
>JANQLJ010000003.1 GCA_028280665.1 Alphaproteobacteria bacterium | reverse complement strand
GCGCCCAGCTCCGATTCTTCGCCAGCGCCGCCGCCATCGAGACCCGAATTGCGGACTCCGAGGACAGACTGCGCGTCATTACTACGAACGAGCTGTTCGATGGCATCGACTATCAGCCGCTCAACATCGCCGAGAGCTACGGGAGGCTCGTGTTCGTAGCCGCGGACGCGCTCGACCGCACATACCTGAGCTTCCGGGACATCGTGGTGCTCGACCGCGTGCCCAACGACATCTCGGTGGTCACGGGCATCATCACCGAGGAGTTTCAGACGCCCCTCTCCCACGTGAACGTGCTCTCGCGAAACCGCGGCACGCCCAACATGGCTCTGCGCGGCGCATCGACGCACGCAACCTTGAAAGCCCTCGAGGGCCGGTGGGTGCGGCTGTCGGTGGCGCCCACCGACTGGTCGGTGGAGGAGGTCACAGCCGACGAGGCTGACGCGTGGTGGGAGGACTACAAACCCGACGCGGTCTCAGTGCCCGGCCTCGACACCTCGTTCACGGCGCTCACCAACATCGAAGCGCTCGTCCCGCCCGACGCGACGGACCTCGAGGCCGCCGTCAAAGCGGCGACCCGCGCGTTCGGCGGAAAAGCCGCGCACTTCAGCGCTCTCAGCCCCATCTACGGCATGCCCATCCTGGACGTGGAAAACGCCAACACGGTGCTGTTCGTCAAGCGCTCCATGGGCTCGGGCTATGCGGGTGTCGATAACGAGCTTTTCTTCCGCGACAACACCATGATGCTGTTCTCCGACGCCAAGAAAATGGTTGAAGAGATCGTCAAAGGCCTCAACTAGCCTAACAAATTAGTGAACCGGCATCCGATCTCATCGGATGCTGCATCTTCCCCTCATACGCGATGTGCGGCAGCGCCGGGTTGAGCTGTGCGATGCCGTCTCATCGCTGACGGGAGGAAGACAATGAAAAGCAAGAATTTGTTTGTTTTGGGCGGCTTGGCGGTCTTTGTCAGTCTCGGCGTGCTTTCCATGAGCGGTGCGCAGAGTTCGGCCACCACCGCATTGGTCGGGGCTCATCTCATCCGCGGAGATGGATCGCCGTCTGTCTCAGATGGGGTGCTCGTGCTGGAGGGGGAGACGATCGCCTGTGCCGGGACCCGCGCGGAATGCCCGGTTCCGGAAGGCGCCGAGGTTCTAGATTATTCCGGGCGGTACATCATGCCCGGGCTTGTGGACGCTCATGTGCACTTCAGTCAGACCGCGTGGATCGATGGCCGTCCCGATGTCATGTATCTCTACGAGAATTATCCTTATTCGGCTGTTTTTGAGGGCTTGTCTGAAGATGCCGAAGGGTATCTCGCCAGCTATCTCTGCTCGGGCGTAACGGCGGCTTTGGATGTGGGCGGGTTTGCGTGGTCGATCGGTTTCGCCGAAAGGGCCCGTGACCGGTCCGATGCTCCTTTTGTTTTGGCATCCGGGCCCTTGCTAACCCCCATGGCACCACCGGTATACGAGACCGAAACGGGCGAAGCCATGATGATCGGACTTGGATCGCCGGATGAGGCGCGGGCCGCCGTGCGTCAGATCGCCGGGGCTGGCGCAAGTCTTGTCAAACTGGCTTTCTCAACGCCTCCAGGTGAACGTGAGGCTGAGTGGATAGCGCTTCTGCATGCGGTGGCGGACGAATCGCATGTTCAAGGCTTGCCGTTTGTGGTCCATGCTCCTGAACCAATTATGGCGGAGGCGTCCGTTCGCGCCGGTGCCCACATGCTGGTGCACAACGTTGAAGGCGTGCCCGTTACGGCCGAGCTTGCCGTCCTCATTGCTGAACATGGCACGATTGTTACCCCCACCATCCATGCAATGCCGAACTGGAGCAGGGCCATGCGCGCGGCAATCAATCTAACATCGCCGGACGTGGACGATCCAAATGGATGTCTCGATCAGGCGACCAAAGCGCGGCTTGAGGGCATCTCAGAAATCGTCAAACCTGAAGGCGCGCCCCCGATTATGAACGAACAGCAAATCGCATTTATGGAGGCACGAGACCAAGTGGCGATAGGGCTTTCTCAGGCGAATCTGCGAGCGCTGTACGATGCGGGAGTGACAATCGCACTGGGGACAGATGCCGGTAATCCGCTTACCTGGCATGGTGTCGGCGTGATAGCCGAGCTTGAAGCCATGCAGCAGGCAGGCATACCTGCAAGAGATCTCATCACCATGGCCACGTTAAACGGCGCCAGAGCAATGGGCGGTGCTGATGAATTCGGCGATCTCGCCAGTGGAATGCGCGCTGATTTGGTGATCCTTGCTGCCGACCCGACTACGGACATTAGCGCGCTCCGGTCCATCGAAGGCGTTATGCGCCGCGGTGAGTTGTTCCGCATGGGCGGATAAGTCTCGGGCGGGAAGGGCAGATTTGTGCGGAAAATTCCGCATCGCATCCAAACCGCTCTCCGCCCGCATCAACTCTGTGATGCGGGGCTGAACCCCTGATATGGCAAAAGGATACAGGAGAAGAAAATGGGTCCTGAAGTTGCTGCACCGCTAACGGTTTTTACCGCTGTGGTGCTGGTTTTTTGGGTTGTCTTTGCCTACGGCGCAAAGCGGCGCGCGGCCGAGCTTGAAACGGTCCGGGCCGTTGTGGAGAAGACGGGCGAAGCGAGCCCCGAGCTGATCAAGGCCATCGGCCGGCCGCCCCAGCACAAATATGCCGATTTGCGCAAAGGTCTTGTTTTGATCGCCATCGCGGTTGCGTTCTGGGGGCTTGGCGTTCTCATTGATCAGCCTGAAGCCGTTGGCCCCATGACGGGCGTTGCCTTGTTCCCGGGACTCGTGGGACTGGTCTACGTCCTGTTTCAATTCATGGGCGGCAACCGGGACGACGGTTAAGCCGCCACGGCCTAAGGAGGCGCCCAAGGCTTGCAGCTTGGGGATGATGAATTGGCGGTACTGGCGTCCACCGCAGGTGATGCGAGCGCCTTTGGCGAACTGGTCCGCCGCCACCAGGGCGCGGTGCGGGGGTTCCTGCGCCGCCTCACGGGGGATCATGCCCAAGCGGACGATCTTGCGCAGGAGGCCTTCATCAAAGCCTTCACCAAGATCGGAGCTTACAAAGGTCCCGGGCGGTTCAAGAGTTGGATGCTGTCGATTGCGTACCGCGAGTTCTTGATGCACCGCCGCCGCATGGGCAGTTTGAACCGGGTTTTGGGTGTGATCGGAATGGGCAAAGCGGGTGAAGGGCCGGAAGGTTTTACCGACGATGCAACGCCCGACCACGCAGGGCAGGTGGCCGCGAGTTTGGACCTCGAGAAAGGGCTTGCGCATTTGAAGGGCCCGGAAAAGGAAGCGCTGCTCTTGTGTGACGCATACGGATTTTCACACTCCGAGGCGGCGAAGCTCATGAAGGCACCCCTTGGCACGGTCAAGAGCCACATCTTGCGAGGGAGAAAACGGCTAAGGGCTGTGATAGGATCGGAAGCGCTGGCGGCGAGTGAGAGCCATGACTGAGGAAGAAGAATTCGCAATCGAGGCCCTGGCCACCCTTCCGGGCGGTGCGGGCGATGACATTGCCGACGAAGGTTTCTCGGCGCTCGTGCTTCGCAAGATCCAGCAGCGCCGCCGCCGCCGCGCGCTCATGATCGGCGCCGCGGGCTCAGCCGGGTCTGCCATCGCCGGGGCGCAGCTCACCGCCATGGTCGGGGCCGTGCCGGCAATTGCCGCGACCAATGAAAACGTTGCGCCGTTTCTTACCGCGCTCACGCCCGAGGCCATCGCCACCACGGGGCTCGCGGGGCTTGTGGCCCTGATTGCGCTGATCGTTCCCAACCGGGTCTGAAATCAATACAGCTCTGCTTTCATGTAAAGTGCCACAGGCATTGGCGCGTGTTAGCGTTCCTGGCAAACGGGAGCGCCCCTCATGAAACACATCGGAATCCTTGCTCACAGCGCCGAGGGGGCATCCCTTTGTTTTCTCACCGCTGCTCACGAAGGCGCAAAGCACTTGGGCGAGCACCTGCATCCTGAAATCACCATGTCCATGACCGCCATGGGCGAGGCGATGCCCCTTTGGGAAGCGAACGACTTTACCGCCATTCGCGAGATCTTCATGGGCTCGGCGAAGCAGCTCGCGGCGGCGGGCGCGGACTTCTTCGTGCTGCCCGACAACACCGCGCATCTTGCGCTGGAGGTGCCGGGCGAGGACTTTCCTATCCCAGCGCTACACATCGCCGATGTTGTGGCCGAAGAGGCGGCGGCGCGCGATTTCAAGAAGGTCGGCGTGC
>JANQLJ010000085.1 GCA_028280665.1 Alphaproteobacteria bacterium | reverse complement strand
ATGCACTCGGCGCCCGCCTGTTTTGCGATCTCTAAAATCTTGTCGCCGCGCAGATAGCTTTCGGTGGCGGGCGCGGGGCCCAGAAAAAACGCCTGGTCGGCCTCGGCCACATGCAGCGCGTCCGCGTCGGCTTCGGAATAGACCGCGATGGTGCGCATGCCGAGCGCCTTAGCGGTGCGCATGACGCGGCGGGCGATCTCGCCCCGGTTGGCTATAAGAACCGATCTGAACATGGGCCGCTCTATTCTTGCCAGCCCGGCTTGCGCTTGTTCAGAAACGCATCAAGCCCTTCCTTGCCTTCATCCGAGGCGCGCCGGTCGGCAATGCGCTTTGAGGTGAGCCCTCTCATATGCTTGTCGATCTCGCGGAACTTCACGTCCTCCACCAGGTCCTTGGCCGCGCGGATGGCACCGGGCGCGCCCTTGAAGACGAGCTTCACCAGATGCTCCTCCATGTCGGCGAGGGCGTCTTGGTCTTCCACCACATAATGCACGAGGCCGATCTTTTCCGCGTATTTCGCGTCGAACCGTTCGCCGGTGACGAACAGCGCGCGCGCCATGCGCGGGCCCACCGCCTCAATCACATAAGGCGAGATGGTGGCAGGGGTGAGCCCCAAATGCACTTCGGAAAGCCCGAAGATCGCGTTCCTGGTGGCGACCACGATGTCCGAGGCGGCCACAAGCCCCATGCCCCCGGCAATGGCGGGCCCATGCACAAGCGCGATGGTGGGCTGGGGCAGGCCCCTGAGCCGCGCCAGCATCTCCGCCATGCCGTTCGCGTCTTTCTCATTATCGTCATGGGTCCAGTCGCCCGCGTGGCGCATCCAGTTAAGATCGGCGCCCGCAGAAAAGCTCTTGCCCGCACCCTTGAGCAGCACCACGCGGATATGGTCCTGACCGCGCAACTCCTCCAGCAGGTCGTTCAAGTGCGCGATCACGTCCGGGTTGAAGGCGTTGTGAATCTCCGGGCGGTTCAGGGTGATGACGCCCACCCCTGCGCGGGTCGCGTCGAACAGGACGGGGGTTTCGTCGGACATCTTGAACTCCTTTGGCGCGGTTTGAGGCAGATTACGGCGGCGGCGCGCGAACTCAAGCTGCCCAACTCTAGCGCCTTTTGGTTGCGCATGGTACTTTCTCCCCCTCAGATTGAAGGAGACCCCCATGCGCCACGGCAATCTAAGCAACAAGCCCGAGCTCGCCAAAAAGATCAAGAAAATCCGCGACCGGATCGACGAAGCGCGAATCCCTGCCACCAAAGTGGACGAGAACCTGATCATCGGCACCTGGAATATCCGTGAGTTCGGGCGAAAGCGACGGCGGCAGGACGCGATCCACCTGACTGCCGAGATCATTTCCCAGTTCGACGTGATCGCACTTACCGAAGTACGCGACAAGCTGGGGGACCTGGCGCGGGTTTTCAAAATCCTGGGCGGGTATTGGGGCGTTGTCTATTCCGACTACCGCACCGACCATGCGGGCAATTCCGAACGCATCGCTTATGTTTATGACAAGCGCGTAGTGAAGTTCACCGGCCTTGCCGCCGAGGCCGACCCGCCGCGCACCAAAAACAGAACAACGGGCGTCTATGAGTTGGACCACGAAGACTGGTGGCGCTCGCCCTATCTCGTGGCGTTCACCGCGGGCAATTTCGATTTTGTCATGATGGCGGTACATATCCGCTGGGGCAGCCGCGTAAGCGATCGGGCGAGAGCCATCGAGCACCTGGCCGATTGGATTCACCAGCGCCGTTCCGAGCCCGGGGCCTCGGACCGCGACTTCGTAGTGGTGGGCGATTTCAATATCCCCAGCCGCCGGTCATCCACTTTCCGGGCCCTGACGAAACATGACCTGCAAGTCCCCTCGGCCATGCTGCGCGTTAGAGGCACAAACCTTTCGCAGTCAAAGATCTACGACCAGATCGTCCACACGCCGACCAACCAGGACCGCTTCACCAACAAAGGTGGCATCATCAAATTCTACAAAACCAGTCACAGGGAACTTTTCCCCGACCTTACCAAGGAGGAGTTTACCTATCAGCTCTCGGACCATTTGCCGCTTTGGATTGAAATGAACACCTGGATCGAGGACGAGCAACTCGACCGCGTGCTACAGATGGGGGGTTAGGGCGCCCACCCCTGCACGGGTTGCGTCGAACAGGACGGGGGTTTCGTCGGACATCTTGAACTCCTGCGCGTCTTTAGTCCCTCTTGATACCAAACCACCGATCAATCGCCTCATCAAGCGGTAAGACAAACCAACGGCAAAGTGGATACCACAAAACCATTGCGGTCGGCATCAAAAGCACCTGCCAAAATGTAAGACCATCAACACTGCCATTTTTGAGTAAGCATGCTAACGCAGCCTGCCTTAGCGGCATCAGAACGTTGAGAATAAGTGCGAGCATTATCAATGCGCTCCAAACAAACAGGTCCGCTCGTACACTTCTTATCTCTCTCGCCTTACCTGCAAAAAATATTGGAAGAGAAAGACCAACACCAAACAAGAAAAGCACTAACCAACTAGTCAGTTCAAACGTGGCATGCGAAGAAATATCACTCAACGAACACGTCAAAGCACCATAGAGGAATGGCAATCCGGCTCCAAAGAAAGATTTAAGATCAAGTGCAAAACCCTGTGGCGTGCCAATTGAGTATAAAATCAAGCCGAGCAATACGATCACAATGAGTGTGTGGCCGTACAAAAGAAATAGCGATTTCGCCTCTGAAAGTGTCAGCAGTCTAAGGATCATCCCTCACATCCTGAACACGCCGAACCTGGTTCCCTCCACCGGTGCATTCAATGCGGCGGAGAGGGCGAGCGCGAGCACCCGGCGGGTGTCTTCGGGCGCGATGATGCCGTCGTCCCAGAGCCGCGCGGTGGCGAAGTAAGGTGAGCCCTCTTCCTCATAGGCCTCGCGGATCGGGGCTTTGAACTCTTCTTCTTCGTCCGCGGACCATTTTTCGCCGCGCGCCTCAAACCCCTCGCGCTTAACAGTCGCAAGCACCGAGGCCGCCTGCTCGCCCCCCATCACCGAGATGCGGCTGTTGGGCCATGAGAACAAAAAGCGCGGGGAGTAAGCCCGCCCGCACATACCGTAGTTCCCCGCACCGAAGGACCCGCCGATGAGCACCGTGAGCTTGGGCACCCGCGCGCAAGCCACCGCTGTCACCATCTTGGCGCCGTCCTTGGCGATGCCGCCCGACTCGTACTTCTGCCCCACCATGAAGCCGGAAATGTTCTGCAAAAAGAGGAGCGGAATGCCCCGCTGCGAGCAGAGCTCCACAAAGTGTGCGGCCTTGAGCGCGCTTTCGGAAAACAAAATGCCATTGTTGGCGACGATCCCCACCGGATAGCCCCAGATGTGCGCGAAACCGGTAACGAGCGTGGTGCCGTAGTTCTTTTTGAACTCATCGAGGCGCGAGCCATCCACCAGCCGCGCGATCACCTCGCGCACGTCGTACTGGGTGGAAAGCGTTGCGGGGACGACGCCCGCAAGCTCCG
>JANQLJ010000158.1 GCA_028280665.1 Alphaproteobacteria bacterium | reverse complement strand
TACATCACGCCGGACGCGGGCGACCCGAACCGTTATATCACTTGGCTCATCCAGGACGGCCTCAATCTTCCGAACCGGGATTATTACCTCGACGATGATGAGCGCATGGCTGGGTACCGCGCCGCTTACGTGGACTACATGGAAGCGACCTTTGAGCGCGCCGGCATCGGCCGCGCGCGGGACCGCGCCGAAGCGGTGATGGCGCTGGAAACCGCGCTCGCCGAAGCTCACTGGGAGCGGGAACGGGTGCGCGACCGCGTTGCCAACTATGATCTCAAAACCCGCGCGGAACTCGAGGCCTACGCGCCGGGCTTTGCGTGGGGCGCGTTCTTCGAGGAGCTGGGCCTTGAGAACGAACCGGAGTTCGTGGTGCGCACCAATACGGCGCTCCAGGCGACCGCGGCCCTTTTTGCGGAAACGCCGGTGGATGTGTGGGCGTCCTATCTTGCCTTCAACTTCATCGACAACAACGCATCGCGCTTGCCCGAGGCTTACGGGTTCGCCAGTTGGCAGTTCTATAGCCACACCCTTTATGGGGTGGAAGAGCGCCGGCCGCTGGAAGAACGCGCCGTCAGCTACACCAGTGGCGCCTTGGGCGAGGTGATCGGCCAGATCTACGTGGACCGTTATTTCCCGCAATCGAGCAAGGATCAGATGGAGATACTGGTCTCCTATCTCACCCGCGCCTATGAGGACCGCATTGTGGGTCTCGATTGGATGGACGACGAAACCCGTGCCGAGGCGCTTTCCAAACTCGAAGGCTTTACGCCCAAGGTCGGCTTTCCCGATCAGTGGCGCGACTATTCAAGCGTCGAGATTGATCCCGGCGATTTGATGGGCAATGCGCGCGCCTTGTCCGAATGGTCGTGGGAAGATTCGCGCTCGCGCTTGGGCGGGCCCATCCGCCGGTGGGAATGGGGCATGAGCCCGCAAACCGTGAACGCCTATTACAGCCCGACGCGGAACGAGATCGTGTTCCCCGCGGCAATCCTGCAAGCGCCGTTCTTCGATCCTTACGCGGACATGGCCGTCAATTTCGGCGCTATTGGCGGCGTCATCGGCCATGAAATCGGCCACGGCTTTGACGATCAGGGTAGCCGCACCGACGGCACGGGGCTGTTGCGCAATTGGTGGACGGATGGAAGCCGCGCCGCCTTTGAAGAACGCACGGGTGTTCTGGTCGGTCAGTACAATGAGTATTCGCCTGTCGAAGGTTACAACGTAAACGGTGCCGTCACTTTAGGCGAAAACATCGGCGATCTGGGCGGGCTTTCCATCGCGCTCCATGCCTACCGCATGTATGTGGCCGATCATGGGGAGCTGCCGGTGCTCGACGGCTTTACCGGGGAACAGCGGGTTTTCCTTGCCTGGGCGCAAGCCTTCCGCAGCTTGCGGACGGATGACAGCATGATCGCCCGGGTGGAAGGCGGCGTGCACAGCCCCTCACAATACCGCATCAACGGCGTGGTGCGAAACATAGACGCCTGGTACGAGGCCTTTGGAGTTACGCCCGAAGATGCGCTCTACCTTGCGCCGGAAGACCGCGTGAGCATCTGGTAGGTGCGGGGGCTCAGCCCCCTGCGTTCATTTCAAGCGCGCGCTGATAGGCGGGCCGGGCGAGGCAGCGCTCCACATAGGCGTCGATGGCGGCGTTGCCTTCGAGCGCGCCGAACATCTTCATGAAGTTGGCGGTGGAGCCCACCAGCACGTCGGCGGCGGAGAAAGTCTCGCCCAAAAGCCATTCCCGTCCAGCCACACGGGCTTCGAGAGTTGCCACCACCGAGGGAAAATCGCCCCAGCCATATTGCGATTTGTTGGGGGTGAACCCGCCCAGCTTCTCGGCCATGCCGGGCTCAATATACCCCGGCGTGAACACCATCCAGAAGAGATAATCCGCACGCTGAGGGTCGCTCAAACCCGGGGCAAGGCCCGCTTCAGGAAAAGCATCGGCGAGATAAAGCGCAATCGCCGCGGTCTCGGCCAGGTGCACATCGCCATGGCTGATCGCGGGCACCTTGCCCAAGGGGCTCGCCTTGGCGAAATCCGGATCGCGCGGCGCGTCCGGGTCGCGGATGTCGATGAGCACGGGCTCGTAGGGCTCGCCCAGTTCTTCAAGCAGCCAGGCAATGCGCACCGCGCGCGAATTGGGGGACCAATAGAATTTCATCGCAGCTCTCCTTCTTTCCTTATCCTCTCCCCCGCACCCGCACGCCCGGGGCGGGACGTTCTTTCAGCACCTCGCGGCGGAAACGGAACAGGGCCGCGGGCCGTCCACCGCCGCGGGCGGTTTGCTCGCCCGTGGGCTCAACAAGGCCCTCGCGTTCGACGAGGCGGCGGAAGTTTTGCTTGTGCAGCTCGACGCCGGAAATCGCCTCCACGGTTTTTTGGAGTTCCAGCAGCGTAAAGGCATCGGACATCAACTCAAAGACAACCGGCCGGTATTTGAGCTTGCCGCGCAACCGCCCCATGGCGGTCGCCAGGATGCGCCGGTGATCGAACTGCATGGGCGCGCCCATCTCACTCGCTTTTGCAGATTTCGCCGCCGCCTTTCCCTGTTGCAGGCGCCGGTCGCGCGCGGCCTCGGCCACAAGCCCGGCCTCATAGAGAAGCTCGTAGCGCTCCAGCACCTTTTCCTCGTCCCAGGGGATGCCATCGCCCCCAAAACAAAGCGTGATGCGGTCGCGCCGCCGCGCTTGCTGGCCCGGGGTGCCCGCCGCGCCCGCCCATGCGGCGAGCTTGGGCGCGATACGCGTTCCGATCAGCGCGGGCTCGCCCTTGCGCCAATCCTCCCAAGGGAAGTGACTGTACCAGTCATGCCACAAACTGTCCGTGGACGGAGGGCGTTCCTCAGCATGAGTGAGTGCCAGATACCCGACCGAGACAACACGTGCGCTCGCCCCCGGCGCGCCCACATAGCGGCCGCGGTCGCCGAAAGTGTAAAGCTGCTCCACATAGCCAAGCCGCAGCGCGGTCTGGTCTTCCACCCATGAGCGCAAGCCGATCTCGAGGGTCCTGTGAAGCGCTGGGTCGAACGGCCCAAAGGGGAGGCCCGACTCGCTTGAAGCCTCGCCCTCAAAGTGGTGCGCCTCCGCCGCGCCGCTTTCAAGGGGCGCATAGGCCCGCCGTACCACCAGCACATGGGGCTGTTTTTCGATCACCGCGACAATGGCCGCGTGAAGCCCGATGACGACCCCATGACTGCCGGAGGACTGCTCGGCCATGGGCGTTCACGTCTTTCCATGAAGCGGATAGTAGGAACGCTTGCCTTCAAAGACCGGCTCGTTCCGGTAAACCAGTTCGGCCGCCTCGATCAGCCGCCCGTTGCGGCCCAGCGTTGCATCTGCCAATGCGACGAGCTTGCGGTTGGGGCGCGCGTGGGGCGCGGCGGTCGAAAGGGCAAGCGCCAGTTCGCGCTCATCGGCGCGTGGGTGAAGATGGGCCTGGGTCACGAACGCCGCGGCGGTTGATCGGCTCACCCCCGCCCAGCAATGGACGATCAGCGGCGCCTCTTGCGGCCAGGCGTCCACGAAGGCGAGCAGCTCATCCACATGGGTATCATGGGGCAGGATTTGCCCCGGCGCGTGGTCGGCAATGTCGTTCATTTCAAGCCGCAAGTGGCGGCCTTCATAGCCCTTGATCTCGGGGATCATAAGCTCGGGGCCTAAAAGCGTGACGATGCCGTGGGGGGCTTCGTCCTCGATGGTCTCGGGCAGGTCGGCGAGGGAGCAGATAATGATCATGGGAAAAGAGTATAGCGCGTGCTTCGCGGCGCTTCCATGAAGGCAGGGCCGTTCACGGTTTTGCCCGCGCCTCGGCGGCGTGGAAGGCCTCAAGAAATGCTTTTTGCACGTCGCGCGTGGGCCGCGGGGTAAGGATGATGGGCTTGAGGCCCCGCGGGGGGCTGAAATAGAGCTTGGCCTCGGCCTCGCCGAAGCCCGCAAGCTGGGTCGCCTCGAGAAAGGCCGCCGCCTGGTCGGCCCGTTTGATCAGCTTACGGATCGCCTGGGGCGCCTCGGGAGGGAGCCCGAAGTGGATGTGGATGGCGGCGAGAAGCTTCAGCTCAAAGGCTTTGTAATCAAGCCCCACCGCCGCCTTGAACGGGCTGATGAGATCGCCCACCACATATTCCGGCGCATCGTGAAGCAGCGCCGCCATCTGCCATTTGGCCGGAAGGCCTGGCCGGAAGTGAAGGCAGATCTTGTGCACCAGCAGCGAGTGCTGCGCGACCGAGAAGGGGTGCCGCCCCACGGTCTGCCCGTTCCAGCGCGCCACCCGCGCAAGGCCGTGGGCGATGTCTTCGATTTCGATATCGAGCGGCGAGGGGTCGAGCAGGTTGAGCCGCCGGCCTGACAGCATGCGCTGCCAGGCGCGCGGGGGCGGCGCTTTCGGTTTGGCTTTGCCTGCGGGTTTCTTTTTGGGCGCTTTAGGCATGGGAGGGGCTTGATACGCGGGCCGCGCGCTCCTGCCAACCCGAAACTTGCCGCATGGGGGCTGGGGGGCGGGCCCGCACCCTCCCCTTGACCTCCATCAAGGTGAGGTTGCAGCCTTGGCGGCACACTCAAGATGCGGGCCCGTTGGCCGAGGAGGACCCCCATGCCCATGCGCAAGATACTGGTGCCGCTTACCGGCGGCGAACGGGACAAGTCGGCGCTGCGCACCGCATTCGCCGTGGCGGCGGAACAGAAGTCCTATGTGGAAGGGCTTTTCGTGCGGCCGGACCCCAGCGAGGCGCTGCCCTTCATGGGCGAGGGGGTCTCGGGCACGGTGATCCAGGACATTATCAACTCGTCAAAGGAAGCCGCCAATCAGGCGAGCGCCCGCGCCCACCAGACGCTGACGGAGCTGGCGGGCGAAGCGGGCATTACCGAGGTCAAAACCCCGTGCGGGCCGGGTGAGGTCTGCGCGCGCTTTATCGAAGGCACCGGCGCGTTTGAAGACGTAGTTTCGGCCCGCGCGCGGCTTTCCGATCTTGTGGTGTTTCTCTCCGGCAAGGACGAAAGCGGCGGGGGCGTCAGCGAAGGTCTGCAAGCCTGTCTCATGGATGCGGGCCGGCCCATTCTGCTCGCCCCGGAAGAAGCCCCCCGCGCGGTGGGCAGCAAGATCGTCATCGGCTGGGACGGCGGCGTTGAAGCGGCCCACGCGGTGACCGCGGC
>JANQLJ010000145.1 GCA_028280665.1 Alphaproteobacteria bacterium | reverse complement strand
CGAGGAAGCACAAACCGCAGTGGACGGTCACCCCTCCCCCCACACTGAGCCACTGACCGCGCCCGTCATCCAGCCGCTTTACGAGGCTTACGCGGCGCTCGCCAAGGCGCGGGACGCACGCGGGCCGCTCGATCTCGATCTGCCGGAAAAGAAGGTGGAACTCACCGCGGACGGCAAAGTCAAAGCGATTACCGAGCGCGTGCGGCTTGACGCCCACCGGCTGATCGAAGAGTTCATGATTCAGGCGAATGTCTGCGCCGCCGAAACCCTAGAGCAACGGAACCTGCCCTTCATCTACCGCATTCACGATGCGCCGTCGGAGGAAAAGGTCCGGAGCCTTGCCGCGTTCCTCAAGACCATCGACATCGACTTTACCAGGGGCCAGACCCTCAAGCCCGCGCAGTTCAACGCGATCCTTGCGAAAACGCGGCATACGGAACTTGCCCACCTGATCAGCGACGTGATCCTGCGCAGTCAAAGCCAGGCGGTCTATAGCCCCGGCAACATGGGTCATTTCGGTTTGAACCTGCGCCGCTATGCCCATTTCACCTCGCCCATCCGTCGCTACGCGGACCTTGTGGTCCACCGCGCGCTTATCCGCGCTCATGATTTCGGGCCTGATGGGCTGACCGACGGCCAAATCGAACGGCTCGAAGCCATCGCCGAGGAAATTTCAAACCATGAACGCCGCGCCATGGCCGCCGAGCGCGACAGCGTTGACCGTTATCTCGCCGCTTACATGCAAGACCGGCTGGGCGCAGAGTTCGAGGGGCGCGTTTCCGGCGTCACGCGCTTCGGCCTTTTCGTACAGCTTGCGGGAACCGGCGCCGATGGCCTTGTGCCCATATCCTCCCTCGGCAATGAATACTTCTTTCACGATGAGGACGCCCATGCGCTGATCGGCGAACGCTCTGGGCTCGGCTATCGCCTGGGCGATGTTGTCACCGTCCGGGTGATGGAGGCCGCGCCGCTGACCGGCGGATTGCGCTTCGATCTTTTGACCGAGCCTTCGAAGGTTCCAACCTCGAAACCCGGAACCAAAGGCAGAAAAGGAAAGAAGGGCAAGAAAGGGAAGAAAGGCCAGCGATGAAGGCAAAGGCGCTCGACAAAGACGAGAAGATCGTGCCCGGCCCTTCGGTTAGGCCTCGGGATGCGGCGAGCCTGATCTTGCTCCGCCGTGACAGGGGCGAGCTGCGCGTGCTCATGGGCAAGCGCCACGGCGGCCACGCTTTCATGCCGAACAAGTTCGTGTTTCCCGGCGGCCGTGTCGATGCGGGCGATGCGCGCATCCCCGCCGCCGACGAGCTTTCGCCTCTTGTGGTAGAGAAGCTGCTCAAGGGCGGCATCGGTACCTCCCGCGCCAAGGGCCTTGCCATGGCAGCGGTGCGCGAAACCTTTGAGGAGGCGGGAGTGATCATCGGGCGGCCCACCGAGGCGCCGCCGCGCACCAAGTCGCGGCACTGGCGGCCCTTCTTCGCGACGGGGCATGTGCCCGAGTTGCAGCCCTTGCGTTATGTCTTTCGTGCGATCACCCCGCCCCAGCGCACGCGCCGTTTTGACACGCGGTTCTTTCTTTTGTTCGAAGACGAAACCGCCGCCCATACGCCCGAGGCACTGCGGGGATCTGGCGAGCTTACCGAGCTTGCCTGGATCCCCCTCTCCCGCACGGACAAGCTTGACCTGCCGTCCATCACCCAAGCGGTGCTGGAAGAAGTGCGCGGGCGGGCCCGCGAGCCGGACAAGCCGCGGCCCGTTCCGTTCGTCCGCTTCACCCACGGCGCAACCAAGCTCGACTACCACTAAGGCTCGCCAATCCCCGCACGTCTCTATATAGCTGAGGCTTCACGCAAGGGAGCCTTAGTTGCGCGACGTTGAAGACCTTTCGCCTTCGGACCGGATCAAGAGCCTCGCCGCCATCATGACGGCCATCGGCGTTGCCGGTATGGGCATGGGGCTTACCGGGCCGCTTTTTTCCTATGCCTTCGAGGCGGACGGGTTTCCGCGCACCATCACCGGCCTCAACTTTGCGGTCTTTGCCTTGGCGATTGTCATCTTCGCGCCGGTGGTGCCCGCACTCATGCGGCGGTTTGGAACCGTCAATGTCCTCTGGGTCTCGCAAGGGGTGGCGGTGGTTTGTCTGATCGCCTTCCGCCTGACCGATCATTGGGCCGCCTGGTTCATCATCCGCTTTGTGATGGGCCTCGCCTTTACCGCGCTCTTCGTCGCCACCGAGGTGTGGATCAACACCATCGCGCGCGAGGAAAGCCGGGGCCGCGTTCTTGGTATCTACACCGTGTTCCTCTCTGGCGGGTTCACCATCGGGGTCGGCATTCTTCTTTTGGTCGGCAGTACCGGATGGCCGCCGGTGCTTATCGCATCAGCCTTGCTGGCGGCAGCGGCGCTTCCTTTGGTGCCAGCCCGCCAGCTTACGCCCCCAAGCCCCGCCAGCAAAAAGCGCGGGCCGGTGTTTGCTTTTGTGAAGGGCGCCCCCTCCGCGCTCATCGCCGGGGTTATTTTTGGTGCCGTGGAAATGGGCATTTTGAACTTGCTCAACGTTTACGGTCTCAGGGCCGGGCTTGCGGAAAGCGGCGCGACGCTGATGCTGTTCAGTACCGCCGCGGGCAATCTCGTGGGTCCGCTCATTATCGGCATTCTGGCGGACCGCGTGAACCGCAGAGCCCTTTTGGCGGGATGCGCGGGCGTGGGCGCCGCCACTTCGCTGCTGGTTCCCGCAATCGTCTATAACCCCCTGTTTTTACACATAATCCTCTTTATCAACGGCGGCATCATTGTGGGCCTCTACACGGTCGGCCTCACCCTCGCCAGCGAGCGCTTCAAGGACCAGGACCTTGCCGGGGCCAATGCGGCCTTCATCACCATGTACGGGATCGGCGCCCTGTTCGGGCCCTTCCTGGGCGGGGTGGCCATGGATGTTTGGGACCCCACCGGGCTGATGGCGGTCTTTTTCGTCCTTTCAGGGGGCTATGCGCTTTTTGTTTTTGCCCGTATCCGGCGCTCCTCCAGCTTGACAGAAGGCGCGGCATGAGTAGATTGCGCCGCTCTTTACGCGCATAAGGCTGCGGCTCCCGGAGAGGTCCGGTGAGCGCGGCAAGCAAGGAGGCCCGAGGGCCATGGCCAAACCGACCACCATCAAGATCCGGCTGAACTCAACCGAATCCGGCTATTTCTACGTGACCAAGAAGAACACGCGGAACATCACCGAGAAGCTGAAGGTCCGGAAGTACGACCCCATCGTGCGCAAGCACGTGGAATTCGTGGAAGGCAAGATCAAGTAAACCCGCCGCATTTTAAACGGTTTTAGGCCGGCCCTTCTCAGGGACCGGCCTTTTTCTTTGGAGGGTATAGAAAAAAGCCTCAGGCGGCCCAGGCCTTGACCCGGTTGCGCCCTTCGTCCTTGGCTTTGTAGAGCGCTTCGTCCGCCTGTTTAAGAAGGTCGTCGCATTCCCCCCCGCCTTCGCAGCTCGAAGCGATCCCGATTGAGATGGTGATATCGAGGGGGCCCGCGTCGGTCTCGAATGGTTTGCTCGCCACGTCTTCGCGCAGGCGCTCGGCGACCAGATGCGCAAACGCCGGTTCTGTTTCCGGCATCACCACAACGAACTCTTCCCCGCCATAGCGGCAGGCAAGGTCGAGACCACGAACGTTCCGCTGAAGCCGGCGCGCGAATTCAATCAGCACCTGATCGCCCACCGCGTGGCCGTGCGTGTCGTTCACCTGCTTGAAGTGATCCATGTCCATCATGAGAAGCGAAAGGCTTTTCGACTGTTGCCGCGCGCGCGCCAGAAGACCGCCCAGGTGGGTTTCCATATAGCGGCGGTTGTAGAGCCCGGTGAGCTGATCGGTGATTGCCATCTCGAAGGATTGCTCGATGCTTTCCTTGAGCTTGTCCTGATACTTTTTCCGCTTGAGCAGGGTCTTGACCCGCGCGTTGAGTTCGAATTGGTCAACCGGGCGGCCCACAAAGTCGTTCACCCCCAGTTCCAGCGCCCGCACCAGCCGCTTTGTTTCGCTGTCGTCGGAAACCGCGAGGATCGGCGTCTGGCGCGTCGCGCCGACGGCGCGCAACTGCGAGCAAAGCCGCAGGCCGTCGGTCTCCGCCAAATCGAGACTGGCGATAATCAGGTCGAAGTCTTCGCCGCGCACCCGGCCAAGCGCTTCGCCCGCATTGGATTCGACTTCGACGGAGTTTTTCTCGCCCAAGGCAACGGCGATTTGCTGGCCCGCCACCTGCCGGTCCTCGATCACCAGAATGCGCCCGGAAACCTCGTCGGCAAGGGGCTGCTCATCCTCCTGAACCAGCCCCATCTTCTCACCGGTGACCTGACGCATCATCAGCTCATCGGTCATCATCTTGAGGCGCACGAGACTTTTGACCCGTGCGTAGAGGGCGGTGTCGTTGATGGGCTTTGTAAGAAAATCGTCAGCGCCCGATTCAAGGCCCTTTACCCGGTCCTCGTTCTGGTCGAGCGCGGTCACCATGACCA
>JANQLJ010000142.1 GCA_028280665.1 Alphaproteobacteria bacterium | reverse complement strand
CAATGCAAGCAAGGCCTTCACGCAACTGGGGTGGCGCCCTGTGACCCGTTTCCGCGATCTGGTAGGCGAAATGGTCGAGGCCGACCGGCGCCAGCTTGTGGAAACCAAACTTGCCCTCGCCAGGTGACGGATGGCCCGCGCCCCGCTAGGATCGCCGCGAAAGATCGAGGCAGCACCAAAAGCCCATGAATACCAACTGGATAGAGAGCTTCTTCAAGGCTGAGTTCAGCGAGCACCATCAGGTGGCTCAGGCAACCGAAGCAGCTTTATGCGCCCCCTTCGCCGACATGGTTGCGGCCTCCGCCGCGTCCGTCCGAGCTGGCGGCAAGCTACTCTTCTTTGGGAATGGCGGCAGTGCGGCGGACGCCCAACATCTCGCGACCGAGCTGACCATCCGCTTCAAGCAAGACCGCGTGCCCATCGCGGCCATCGCGCTGACGACCGACAGTTCCGCCCTTACGGCGGCGGGGAACGATCTCGGCTTCGATCAGATTTTCGCACGGCAAGTAGAAGCCCTCGCCAAGGACGGCGATGTTGCCATCGGCATCTCCACGTCTGGCACGTCGCCCAATGTGCTTGCGGGGCTTAAGATGGCTAAGGCCAAGGGCTGTACCACCATCGGGTTTACCAGCGTCAAGGGGCTGAGCATGGAAAGCCACGCGGACATTCTGTTTGCGATTCCGGCCACCGCGACGGCGCGCATCCAGGAAATGCATATCCTGCTGGGCCACATGCTGTGCGGCGCGCTTGAACAAGAGCTTGGGCTTGCGCCGCGCGAGGGAGGTGAGGCTTGAGCGCGGGCCATGATCTTGCGGCCCTGGTTGCGAAGCTCGCGGGCCGGCGCGTCATTTGCCTCGGCGACGTGATGCTCGACCGCTACGTCTATGGCGCGGTGGACCGGATTTCTCCCGAGGCTCCGATCCCGGTTGTCGCGGTCAAGCGGCAAACCGCCATGCCGGGCGGCGCGGGGAACGTGGCGCGCAATGTTGCCGCCCTCGGCAGTGAAGCCATTCTGATCGGCGTTGCGGGAAACGACGATGCGGGCACGGAACTCAAGCGGCTCATCGGTCGCGAGGCGCGCATGATCGCAGACCTCGTTTATGACAAGGACCGGCCCACCACGGTCAAAACGCGCTTCATGGCGGGGGGGCATCACCTCTTGCGCGCGGACGAAGGCGAAGGCGTCACCGAGATTACCAGCGCCATTGGGGATCAAATCCTGCGCATCTTCGAGGCCGAGCTTGCGGACGCCGACGCGGTCATTCTTTCGGACTACGCCAAGGGTGTGCTAACCCCCCGGGTCATCGGCGAGGTTATCAAGAAAGCGAAGACCGCCGGAACGCCGGTGATTGTAGATCCCAAATCGCGGGACTTCGGGAGCTACAAGGGCGCGTCATTCTTGACGCCCAATGCGCGGGAAGTGGCGCTTGCCACCAATCTCGGCGTCGCGGACGATGATGCGGCAGCTACGGCCAGCGAGGCGGCACGAAAAGCTGCGGGATGCACGGCACTGCTTATGACCCGCTCGGAACAGGGCATGACGCTGGTGGACGGGAAGGGCGCGCAACACTTCCGCGCCCGGGCGCTCGAGGTCTTCGATGTGTCGGGCGCGGGCGACACGGTCATCGCCGCGTTGACGCTTGCACTCTCCGCGGGGGCCGCGAACGATCAAGCGGTAGCGCTGGCAAACGCGGCGGCGGGCGTTGTCGTCGGCAAAGTGGGCACCGCGGTCATTCATCCTGATGAGCTTGCCAATGCCGTCCACGCCGAAGAACTCGGCACCGCTGAAGCCAAGATCAAGGAGCTGCCGCAATTGCTTGACCAGATCGAGCGCTGGCGGGGGCAGGGCTTCAAGGTGGGCTTCACCAATGGCTGCTTTGATCTTATCCATCCCGGCCATGTCTCGCTGCTCTCGCAAGCCAAGGACCGGTGCGACCGCCTGGTGGTGGCGCTGAACACGGATGCCTCCGTCCGCCGCCTCAAGGGGCAAGGCCGGCCCGTGCAGGGCGAGATTGCGCGCGCCATCGTGCTTGCTTCTCTTTCTTATGTTGACACTGTTATCTTGTTCGATGAGGACACGCCCCTTGCGCTCATCGAAGCGATCAAGCCCGACGTGCTGATCAAGGGCGCCGACTACACGGTGGAAACAGTGGTCGGCGGCGACCTCGTCATCGCCAATGGGGGCACGGTGTTTCTTGCCGAGCTTAAAGACGGCTTTTCGACAACGCGGACAATCGAGAAAATGGGCCAATGATCATCGTCACCGGCGGCGCCGGCTTCATCGGATCGAACGCGGTCGCAGCGCTTGCGAAGACTTATCCGGGGCGGGTCGTCGTCTGCGATTGGCTCGAAACGGGCGAGAAGTGGCGTAACATCGCCAAGGCTGAACTTGCCGACGTGATCACGCCGGAGGAGATCGAGATTTTCCTCGGCCACTTCGGTAATGACGTCGAGCTTATCATTCATTTGGGAGCGATTTCCGCGACCACCGAGACCGATGTCGACCTGATCGTCCAGACCAACATCCGTCTTACGCTCGATCTTTGGCACTGGTGCGCGAGCCACGGCAAGCGGTTCATCTACGCCTCGTCAGCGGCCACATACGGTGATGGCAGTGAGGGCTTTGACGATGACGCTAAACCCTTGGCGCTCTCAAAGCTTAGACCGCTCAATGCCTATGGCTGGTCCAAGCACGTGGTTGACCGGCGCATTGCCCGCCTTGTGGCCCAAGGCCTGCCGACGCCGCCGCAATGGGCCGGGCTCAAGTTCTTCAACGTCTATGGCCCGAACGAATACCACAAGGGCGACATGCGCTCGGTGGTACACAAGATTTTCCCCGCTGCCGCCAAGGGCAAGTCCGTCACGCTCTTCAAGTCGCACAATCCCGATTACGAAGACGGGGGGCAATTGCGCGACTTTATCTATGTGAAGGATTGCGCCGAGGTGATCTCATGGCTTGCCGCTGTTCCCACCGTATCGGGGCTTTTTAATCTGGGGACCGGCAAGGCGCGCAGCTTCAAGGACCTAGCGAAGGCCACCTTTGCCGCGGTGGACCGCGATCCGAACATTGAATACGTCAAGACGCCTTCGGAGATCCGCAAGAAGTACCAGTATTTCACCGAGGCCAAGATGGACCGCCTGCGTGCGTCGGGTTACACCAAGCCCTTCACAAGCCTTGAAGACGGCATCAATGATTACGTTAAGAACCATCTGCTGACGGACGATCCATATGTTTAGGATCGGCTTTTAGACCGGCGCGTTTTGGCGCAATAGGTCCTCGAAATAGACGATCGTGGGCTTGAGCCCGTCTTCGAGTTTCACCTTGGGTTCCCAGCCAAGCTCTTGCTTGGCCAGTGCGATGTCTGGCTGGCGTTGCTTAGGATCGTCCTCCGGCAGGTCTTTATGGACCAGCGTCGATTTCGACCCAGTGATGTCGAGAACCCGTTCCGCCAGCTCAAGAATGGTGAACTCGCCCGGATTGCCGAGGTTGACGGGGCCAGTGACCCTTTCATCGGTCGCCATGAGGCGCAGGAAGCCATCGACGAGATCGTCCACGTAACAGAACGACCGGGTCTGCTGTCCATCGCCATAGATGGTGATGGGCTCGCCTCTGAGCGCTTGCACGATGAAATTCGACACCACGCGCCCGTCATTAGGGTGCATGCGCGGCCCATAGGTATTGAAGATGCGCGCCACTTTGATGGGCAGATTGTGCTGGCGGTAGTAGTCAAAAAACAGCGTCTCCGCGCAGCGCTTGCCTTCGTCATAGCACGCCCGGCTGCCGATGGGATTGACGTTGCCCCAATAGCTTTCGGGCTGGGGGTGCATGGCCGGGTCACCATAGACCTCGCTGGTCGAGGCCTGAAAGATCTTCGCCTTGAGGCGTTTGGCGAGCCCCAGCATGTTGATGGCGCCGTGCACGGAGGTTTTGGTCGTTTGCACCGGGTCGTGCTGATAGTGGATGGGCGAGGCGGGGCAGGCGAGATTGTAAATCTCGTCCACTTCCACAAACAGCGGGAAGGTCACGTCGTGGCGCATAAGCTCGAAGTTCGCATTTGAAACCAGATGCGCGATGTTACGGCGGGACCCCGTAAAGAAGTTATCGACGCACAAGACTTCGCAGCCTTGCTCGAGCAGCCGCTCGCACAGGAACGAGCCGATGAACCCCGCGCCACCGGTCACCAGAACACGCTTGACCTCGTGCATGGGTTAGGCCCCCTCGGGCGGAATGAACCTGCGCCCTACGCTGTAATAGTGGATACCCTCGGCCGCCATGTCCTCGGGCCGGTAGATATTGCGCAAATCGACGAACAGCGTCTTCGCCCGGTTGCCCTTGAGGCGGGTCATGTCGAGGGCGCGAAACTCGTTCCACTCGGTCAGTAGAACCACCACATCGGCGCCTGACGCCACTTCATAGGCGTCCTCGCAATAGGTCACGTCTTTGAGGAGTTTTTCGGCTTCCTCCATGCCTTCCGGATCGAAGGCGCGGACTTTGGCACCGCATTCCTGCAAAATGGGGATAATGTCGAGGCTGGGGCTGTCGCGCATATCGTCGGTGTTAGGCTTGAAGGTCAGGCCCAGCACGCCGACGGTCATGCCGGCGACCGAGCCGCCCGCCGCGTCGATAATCTTCTGCGCCATGCGTTTTTTGCGCTCGTCATTGACTTGAACCACCGCCTCGACAATGCGCGTGGGCGTGCCCACTTCTTCCGCGGTGCGCACCAGGGCCAGCGTATCTTTAGGAAAACACGAGCCGCCATATCCGGGGCCCGCGTGCAGGAACTTCTTGCCGATGCGGTTATCAAGGCCGATGCCGCGCGCCACGTCCTGCACGTCCGCGCCCACGGCCTCACAAATCTCCGCCATTTCGTTGATGAAGGTGATCTTCGTGGCAAGGAATGCATTGCCCGCATACTTGATAAGCTCGGAGGTCTCGCGGCTTACGAACAGGATCGGCGTCTCATTGAGAAAGAGCGGGCGGTAAAGCTCCCGCATCACGTGCTGGGCACGCTCGCTTTTGGTGCCAACCACAACCCGGTCGGGGCGCATGAAGTCTTCGATGGCGGATCCTTCGCGCAGGAATTCCGGGTTCGAGGCCACGTCGAACTCCGCGTCCGGGCGCCGCTTGCGGATAATGTCCTCGACCTTTTGCCCGGTGCCCACGGGAACCGTCGATTTGGTGATGATCACCGTGTAGCCGTCGAGCGCCTCGGCAATCTCCGCAGCAGCGGTCTCCACATAGGAAAGATCGGCAAAGCCGTCGCCGCGGCGCGAGGGGGTCCCCACGGCGATGAACACGGCATCGGCGCCTTTCACGGCTCCCGCGAGATCGGTGGTGAACGAAAGCCGTCCGTCCCGCACTCCTTCCTCGACCACCGCGTCGAGGCCGGGCTCGAAGATAGGAATTTCGCCCCGTTCAAGGCGCGCGATCTTCTCCGCATCCTTGTCGACGCAAATGACGTTCTGTCCGAACTGGGAAAAGCACGCGCCGGAGACGAGCCCCACATATCCGGTACCGATCATTGCAACGCGCATTGATTTGTTCCTTCTTCGCGGCCGCTTAGCTCTTGAGGCCTATATCTGCAAGGGCCTCGCGCACGCGCCCCGCCATATCTTCGCGCTTTAATGCCAACGCCACATTTGCTTTCAGAAATCCCACCTTGTCGCCGCAGTCATGCACCGTGCCATCATACTGGAGCGCATGGAACGGCTGTGCGCCGATCAGGTGCGCCATGGAGTCGGTGAGCTGAATCTCCCCGCCGGCGCCCGGTTTCTGTTTGTCCAGATACTCAAACACCTTCGGGCTCAAGATATATCTCCCGGCAAGAAAAAGCCGCGATGGCGCTTTTGAAGGGTCGGGCTTTTCAACGAGCCCCTTGACCTCGATGGTCCGGCCCTCCGCTGCACCCGGGGTAATGACGCCGTATTTGTCCGTATCCTCCGGCGCGCATTCTTCCACCGCGATCACGTTGCCGCCGGTCTTGTTATAGACGCCCACCATCTGCTTGAGGCAGGAGGGGCTTGCATCGATCAGCATGTCCGGCAGGCTGATGGCAAAGGGCTCATCGCCTACGAAGTGCCGGGCGCACCAGATGGCATGGCCCAGTCCGTAAGGTTTCTGCTGGCGGGTAAAGGCGACATTCCCGGCGGGCGGTAAGGTGGGGGCAAGGTCGGCGAGAAGGTCGCGCTTGTTCTTTTCTGAAAGCGTCGCTTCAAGCTCATAGGCGTGATCGAAATGATCCTCGATCGCCTGCTTGCCGCGGCCGGTGACGAAGATGAACTCGTCGATGCCCGCTTCGAGCGCGTCTTCCACCGCATACTGAATAAGCGGCTTGTCCACCACGGGCAGCATCTCTTTCGGCACCGCCTTGGTGGCGGGCAGAAAACGCGTGCCGAGCCCCGCGACGGGAAAGACGATTTTACGGACCGGTTGCGGCATGAAATTTCCTTTGTTCCGGTGGCGCTAGGTAGCGTGATTATCTTGTTTCTTCAACCCGTTAGGCCGGAGAGCTCAAACCACGCCGGCGCGCAGGAGATCGTGGATATGAAGGATGCCCACCGGCTTGCCGTCCTCCACGACAAAGAGGCCGGTAATCTTGGGGGTCTTCATGGTCATAAGGCTCAGCGCCTCCGCCGCCAGGGCGCCGCGCGCAATGGTCCGGGGCGAGGGCGTCATCACATCGGCGACGGTGCGGGTGAGCAGCTCGGCGCTCATTTTGCGCCTGAGATCGCCGTCGGTGACGATCCCGACAAGCTCGCCGTTGCCCCCCTCAACGCCCACGCATCCGAAGGTGCCTTCGGTCATGGTGATAAGGGCGTCGGCCATCTTGGTGTCAGGCGTGGTGAGGGGCATTTCGTCCTTGCCATGCATCAAGTCCTCGACCTTCAAAAGCCGCGCGCCGAGCTTGCCGCCCGGGTGAAACTGGCCGAATTCTTCTGAGGTAAACCCGCGCTCTTCTAACAGCGCGATGGCAAGCGCATCGCCCATAACAAGCGCCAGGGTCGTGGAGGTGGTCGGCGCAAGGCCATTGGGACAGGCCTCCGGCGCGTCGGGCAGGCCGAGCGCCACATCCGCGGCACGCGCCAGCGCATTGTCCGTCCCCGTGGTCATGGAAACGAGCGGCACACCGAAGCGGCGGGTGAACTCGATCAGATCGCCAAGCTCCGCGCTCTCGCCGGACTTCGAAAGCGCCAGCACCGTGTCCTTGGGCGTGATCATGCCGAGATCGCCATGGCTAGCCTCGGCAGGGTGGACGAAAAAGGCAGGGGTGCCGGTGGAGGCAAGGGTGGCGGCGATCTTCCGCGCCACATGGCCGCTCTTGCCCATGCCGGTCACGATGACCCGGCCCTCAACCCGGAGAAACGCCTCCACCGCGGCGGAGAAAGCCCCGTCGAGGTCTCCGGCCAAGGCTTCAAGACCGGCCATTTGCGTGCGCAGGGTCCTGAGAGCGCTTTCTGCGTGCTTGGAGCGGGCTTTTCCCATGCTAAGTCCTGGTCTTTCCGAGGCCTCACGCGCCCCTTGCCGGGAGGCATAGCCTCGCGGTGCGCCTATTGCAACGGCTCACAAAACCGTGGCTGGGCGGGTTTACGCCGCCGGTGCTATAGACTGCCACGGCGGGCAGGGTGCCAAGAAACGATAAGCGAGCGAATATGATCCGGTTTCTAGCGTTAATGGCGGTCGGCCTTGGCCTTACCACCGCCCCCCTAGCGGCCCAACCGGCACAGGACGAGAGCGACGCCTATGAGAGCGCCGCGTTCCAGGCCTTCCTCGAAAGCGAGTTTGCGAACCGCCTCCGCCGCGAAGCCTTGCAGCGCTCCATGGTGCTTCATCAGCCGGGCTGCGTGGAGGTCCCCACGTTCAGCGTCCGCCGCACTTGGCCGGTCTCGCCGATTGTCATGAGCGAAGGGGACGTCGCCCCCACCCAGGGCATGTGGCGCGAGCGGCTTTCCAGCACCGCTTGCGAGGAGACCGTCATCGAAAACGTCGTGCATACCTTCACCGGCGATGGCCAACGCACATTCTTGCTGGTGCGCGGGCGGACGGAAGCCAGCCTCGAAACCCAGCTCACCCTCATAAACGACGCACGTGACGCAGCGGCAGCCGATGACAGCGCCATGGGTTGCGATATTATCCGCTTCACCGACACCTATGTGACGGGCAGCTATAACGATGGTCGCTGGCAGGAGCGCTGGATTGCCGATGCCTGCGGCGACGAAATAGGCTTGAACGTTCTGTTCGAACCCGGCGTGGGGCCGGAACCTACATATACGATCAGCGGCGCGCGTTAACCGCCAAAGCCCGCCGCGCCCCAATCTTCAACGGAGGTCGCATGAGCGGTGAAGCGGGACTGGTTTCTTACGGCGCTTACATTCCGCGCCTGCGCCTCAGCCGGAAGGCGGCGGCCAGTGCAAATGCCTGGTTCAATCCCGGGCTCATGGCCGCCGCCAAGGGCGAACGCGCCATGGCAAACTGGGACGAAGACGCTGTCACCATGGCGGTGGAGGCAGGGCGCGATTGTCTGAAAGGGTTCGATGGGCGCGCGGTCGATTATCTTTCCTTCGCCTCTACCACCATGCCCTTTGCCGACCGCCAGAATGCCGGGATTGCGGCGCTGGCGCTCGAGCTTTCCGAAGAGATGCCGAGCAGAGATATCACCTCGTCCCAGCGGGCGGGCACGTCAGCGCTTCTTGGCGGGCTTAATGCGGTGGCGGGTGGCGCCGCCAAAAACGCGCTTGTGATCTCGGCCGACAAACGGCGGGCGCGGGCGGCCTCGGCGCAGGAACTCAATTTCGGCGATGCGGGCGCTGCATTCTTGCTGGGCACCGAGAACGTGATTGCCAGGTTCCTTGGCAGCCATTCGGTGACCGTCGATTTCATTGACCACTTCCGCGGCGAGGGCGAGGAGTACGATTACAATTGGGAAGAGCGCTGGATCCGTGACGAGGGCTTCGCCACCATCGCCCCGCGCGCGATCAAGGGCGCGCTCGAAAAATGCGGGCTAAGTGGCGAGGACATTTCGCATTTTGCCATGCCATGCACCTTCCGGGGGGTGCCGCAAAAGACCGCCACCAAGTGCGGCATCAATGCGGAGGCCGTGCGCGACAACCTCGCCGGCACGGTGGGCGAGGCGGGGGCGGCCCACGCCCTCGTCATGCTGGCCCACGCGCTTGAAGACGCAAAGCTCGGCGACAAGATCCTCGTTGCCTCGTTCGGGCAGGGGTGCGACGCGCTTATCTTCGAAGCAACCGACGCACTTTCGAACTTGCCAAAACGCAATGGTGTATCCGGCTCGCTCGCAGGCCGAAAAGAAGAAACCAACTATCTCAAGTTCCTTGCCTTTAACGGCCTGATCGATCTCGAAAAAGGGATGCGCGCGGAGAAGGATAACAAGACCGCGCTCACCGCCACCTATCGCAAGCGCGACATGCTCTACTCCCTCGTAGGCGGCAAGTGCACCAAGTGCGGCACGGTGCAGTTCCCGCGCGCGCGCATTTGCGTCGGCCCCAATTGCGGCGAGGTGGACGCCCAAGAGCCCTATTCCTTTGCCGACAAAACCGGCACGATCCTTTCCTGGTCGGCGGACTTTCTCACCTATTCCATGGACCCGCCCCAGCACTACGGCATGATCACGTTTTCCGAGGGCGGGCGCTTCCTCGCCGATTTCACGGACGTGGAGCCGGGCACCGTCGATAGCGGCATGGACGTGCGCATGGTCTTCCGCATCAAGGATTTTGATGAAAAGCGCGGCTTCCGCCGCTACTTCTGGAAAGCGGTGCCGGTTACCGGCTAAACTGGCGTGAGCAAAGGAGAAACGTGAGATGGCAACGGGGATCAAAGACAAAGTCGCCATTTTGGGCATGGGCTGTTCAAAGTTCGGCGAGCGCTGGGATATGGGCGCCGAGGAACTGATGGTGGAGGCCTATCTGGAAGCCAAGGCGGATGCAGGCATCGAGACAAGCCAGATCGAAGCCGCGTGGCTTTCCACCCACATTGAAGAAGCCTCCGTGGGGAAGGGCGGCACACCCCTTTCGACCACGCTGCGCCTGCCCAATATCCCCGTGACCCGGGTTGAGAACTTTTGCGCCAGCGGCTCGGATGCCTTTCGAGGGGCGGTTTATGCCGTTGCCGCAGGGGCTTGCGACATTGCGCTCGCGCTCGGTGTCGAGAAGCTGAAAGACACCGGATACGGCGGGCTGCCCACCAATCAGCCGGGAACGCTGCTGCCCCAATGGGGTGCCAACATGTCGGCGCCGGGCTCGTTCGCCCAGCTTGCCTCGGCCTACCGCGCGAAACACGGTGTCGACAAGGAAACCCTCAAAAAGGCAATCGGCCATGTATCGGTGAAAAGCCACGCCAACGGCGCCAAGAACCCCAAGGCCCATTTGCGTAAAGAAGTGACCGAGGAACAAGTGCTCAACGCGCCCATCATTGCCGAGCCCTTGGGCCTTTTCGATTGCTGTGGGGTGTCGGACGGGGCGGCGTGCGCCATCGTGACGACGCCTGAGATTGCCCGCGGCATGAAGGGGGCAGGCGCAAAACTGATTACCGTCAAAGCCTTGCAGCTATCCTTGTCGAACGGGCTTGAGAGCCAGCACAATTCCTGGGACGGCACTTATTTCCACACAGCCCGCATCGCCGCCAAGCGCGCCTATGACGAGGCAGGCATCACTCGCCCCCGCGAGCAGGTCTCCATGATGGAGGTGCACGACTGCTTTTCCATCACCGAAATGGTGACCATGGAGGATCTCTTTATCTCGGACGAAGGCAATGCCTGGCGAGATGTGCTCGATGGGTTTTACGACGCAGGCGGCGGCGTGCCATGTCAGATCGACGGCGGGCTTAAGTGCTTTGGCCATCCCATCGGGGCAAGCGGGCTGCGCATGCTCTACGAGATGTATTTGCAGCTTCAGGGCCGGGCCGAGGACCGCCAACTCGATGACCCCACCATCGGCTTGACCCACAATCTGGGTGGCTCGCCCTCCCAGAATGTCTGTTCCGTCGCCATTATCGGCGAAGCGGGTGCCTGAGCCACGCCGGATGGCGGAGAATCCTAAGGTTTCTCTGCATTCCTGCGCATCTGCCCGGATGTGGCGCTCGCGCCACCTTTACCTCAATTCTTGAGGTTAACCCCCCAAATCTGCCCGGAAACCGGTGACTCAGGCCTGCTTCGCGTGTCATGCTGGAAGCGGTGGGTAATCTACGGGGGATGCTATGC
>JANQLJ010000090.1 GCA_028280665.1 Alphaproteobacteria bacterium | reverse complement strand
TGCTTGAGGATTCCGCGCACTATGGCCCCGCCATCGTGGTGGGCGAGCACACCTTTCAAGCGGTCAAGAACAGGTTCGCCTTGCTTGAGATCGACAAGGTTGCAATTCCCCACCGCAATTACGCGGTGCGGCTGTTCGCGCTTCTCGGCAATCCTGTCACCAAAGCAAGTCCCCGCTTCCGCGCCCTTGAAGACGCGCACGAAGCCATCTTCGAGGCCTACCGGTCGCAGAACTGGTCTCTCGCCGAGGCACTGATCACCGAGTGCCGCAAGCTCAACGGCGCCATTCCAAGCCTTTACGACATTTACGAGCGGCGCATCGCGTATTACCGCCACTTTCCGCCGCCTGGCGATTGGGACGGCGCCTTTGCCGTGCCCGTTCTTTGACCCCTTTTCTTCCCGAGACTCACCGGAGATAATGGTCCCGTTGGGTCGCGCTGCGCCAAGACAGCGCGCAAGGTGTCACTTCGGGGAGACGAAGCGGAATGCGCGCGGGTTTCCGCCATTGGAGTTTGGGATTTGCCCTGCTTCGTGCCGGGGTCTGGCTCATTGCCGCGCCCGTTTTTGCTCAGGACCAGGACGAACGGATCGCCACCGGCGTTGCCCACGCCCATGTGCAAGCGCTTGCCGATGCGGCGCTCGATATTTTGCGCCGCGAGGACGTGTCGCTCAATGAGCGCGAGACCACGTTTCGCGATCTCCTGCGCGGCGGCTTTAACCTCGAAGCCATCGGCAATCTTGCGCTCGCCCGCAACCGGCTGAACGCCACGCCGACGGAGCTTGAAGAATATCACCGCCTTTTCGCGGACTTCGTTCTGGCGCGCTATTCCATGCTGCTTGGCGGCTATGCGGGCGAAAACTTCGCCATCCTCGATGCGCGGGAAAGCGGCAGCCGGGATGTCGCCGTCTTGAGTGAGATTGAGCGCCCCGGCGGCGATACCATCCGCGCGGTGTGGCGGGTGCGCGGCTATGACGGCACCCCCAAGATCATCGACGTTCAGGTGGAAAACATCTCCATGGTGATTGCGCAGCGCGACGAGTTCAACGCGGTGATCCAGCGCGGGGGTTTCGAGGCCCTGCTGGAGTCGTTGCGCGCCCAAATGGAACTGCTACCGGCGGAGGCGCCATCCTGATGAATTGTTAACCAATCGCTTCTTAGCTGGGGATGGAGCGATTGCGGTCATGGGGCGGCCGGAAAGAAAGGTGGAAGGACGGGACATGAACCGGGGTCAGACAACTGCCACCGCACCCGACGGAAACCGGGTTTGCAGGGCCGTTTTTGCAGGCTTGCTGACCCTTGCTTTTACCTTCAACATCAATGCCTTCGCCCAATCTTCTGAGAACCGGTCTTTCGAAGACGGATACGCCGCCTTCGAGCGCGGCAATTTCTATGAAGCGCGGATTATCTGGGAAGAGCTTGCGATCGGCGGCGACGTGCGCGCGCTTTACAATCTCGGCACCATCTACGCCGAAGGGCGCGGCGTTACCCTGGACATGGCGAACGCCCGCACCTACTGGCGCCTTGCGGCGGAAGCCGGGCACGTGCGCGCCATGCACAACCTTGCGCTCAGCCTTATTGCCGATGCGGGCGTGCGCGCCGAAGAGCTTGCCAACACCGCCTACCAGCAGGCAGTTCAGTGGTTGAGCGTTGCCGCCGAAGCGGGCTTCCCCAACTCCCAATACACGCTCGGAAAAATGTATCAGTACGGATTGTCGGTCGAACAAAACGACGAAGAAGCGGCGCGGCTTTTCATGGAGGCGGCCGAACAAGGCTTTGCCAATGCCCAATACAATCTCGGCAAGCTCTACCGCGACGGGCGGGGCGTGCCGCGCGACACGGGCCTTTCCATCCATTATTTCGAGCTGGCCGCGCAGCAAGGCCACGCCAGCGCGCAAAACCGCATGGCGACGCGCTATGCCCGCGGCGAGGGCGTCGAACGGGACGATGCAACAGCGCTCATGTGGGCCATACTTTCCGCCGATCAGGGCAGCGACAGGGGCGTGGAAAACCGCGATGTCCTGCTCGCCCGCATGACCGAGGAAGAAATAGCCACCGCACACGAGCTGGTGGAAGCCTACCGCGCCGGCCAATGAGCGCGCAGACCGGCCCTTGGTTCCCGTCAGTACCGCGCGGTAAACACGAACCAGAGCTTCTGGGTATCCACGCTGAACGCGTCGGCGTTATAGTCCGCGAACTTAACCGAGAACGAGAAGCGCTCACCCACGGGCACATTCACCGCCGCGTCCCATTCCGTGCCGTAATCGATGGAGCCGCGCTCGGACTGAAAGTCGTGATAGGCGACCGTGAGATTAACCCCTTCCAGCGGTTCCGGTGCCTCGGGCCCGAAGCGGTAGCCCGCTGACACATAAGTGTCCTGCAGCCCATCCACCGGCGTTGAAAGAAACCGGTCCGCCCAGCCGTTATAGGCGTGAAGCAGCGCGAAGGGTGTTTGAAAGCCCCGCGCGCCGTCGCCTTCGAGACTTTCTAGGCCTGCGCGTAACGTAAAGCCGTCGAAGCTCACGCGCGGCTCAATGCGATAGTAATTGAGATCGAAACTGCCAGGCGCATTGCCATAGTCCGACTGGTTGGCAAATTCGAGCGTCCAGCCCAACGTCACGTTGTTGAAGGGCATGCTGCCGTTCAAGCTGGCGCCAAAGGTCTGCGACGAAAGCCCCAGTGCAAAACTGTCGTCGAAGTCCAAGACGTAGGCGTAGCCGGTCGCCTCGCCGAACTCAAATCCTGAGTAGATGCCATTGAACAAATGAAAGTCGCCGTCGAAATTGCCCACGGGCGAGCCGTCGGTAAAGGCGCGGTTGACGTTGCTTGCGTAGGCATAACGGAATGAAAAGTCATTGAAGGGGCCGGCCTCAACCACAATACCGTCAAACGAGCGGTTGTTTTGCCGCCACCCGAGCGCGCTGACGAACCGTTGGTTCCCCCAAACAAGCTTGCGCCGCCCGACCGTCACCGACAGGCCGGGAAGGCCTTCGTACCGCAAAAAGAGCTGATCGATTTCAGTCGCGTCGGGGTCCGCTTCCACAGGATACTGGGTAAGGCCATTAATGGTGCTGTTGTACCGTTCAGCGCCGATCACGCCCACGTTCCGCACTTGAACAAGCCCGCTGAACCCCCCGTAGGCGCCGGTCTCATAGCCCAGAAGCAGTTGATAGGTCGAAGCCTGCGCATCTTTCGAAAACGACGCTTGATCGATAAAGGCATAGCGGTATCTAAGGCTGGCCGTGATATCACCGCCGAAAAGGGCCTCGGTAAAGCTCGGCGCAGCGCCGCCGCTTTCTTCCTCGGCGGCCGCGCCGCCCACATGGGCGCTAGCCCAGATGCACAAGACCACGCCCAATCGATTCAGGGTTTTCATGGCTTTTCTTCCTCTGAGTGCGGGCGCCCCTAGGGGGAACATAGGACCGCCCGGCCAGCGGAAACCGGCACCATCTGATTAGGGTGCTGGCGAGGTCCAGGAACTGATCTCGATCAATTTGGCCGCCCGGACCGGAAATAAATCTGGCTGCATCCCGCTCGGTGCGCGACTATAAAGAAACTCAACCACCCCCTTGGACGCTTACCGAGATTCAGAAATGACCAGAGACAATCAATGAGCAGTCCCGCCGCTTACTTTTCAGCCGACTACGCCGAAGCACGAAGCAAGTTCCTCGCCGCCGCCGAGGACGCGGGCGCGCGGATCGCGAGCCACCTCAATGACAACGCCAAGGGGCCCGACGGCACCGCGCTTTACACGGACGTTGCCACCCTGGGCGCCGGGGACGCCCCGGCCACTTTGTTCGTGCAGTCCGGGACCCACGGGGTCGAGGGGTTTTGCGGCTCCGGCGCGCAAGTGGGGTTTTTAGAGACCATCGAGGACCGCGAGCTGCCCGCAAGCGTCAAGATCGTCCTCATCCACGCCATCAACCCTTACGGCTTTGCGTGGCTGCGCCGGGTCACCGAGGACAATGTTGACCTCAACCGCAACTTCGTGGACCACGCGCTCCCCTACCCCGCCAATCCCGACTATGACGACCTCGCCGATGTGATCGCGCCCAAGGACATCTCCCGCGAGGCCATGCGGGAAGCGAACGCGAAGCTGCGCGCTTACTCCGAAGAACACGGGGCAGCGGTGCTGCAAGCCGCGATCTCGAAAGGTCAGTACACTCATAGGGACGGTGTCTATTTTGGAGGGACGTTCGAGACCTGGTCCAACTGCACCTTCCGCGAGATCGTCACGGCATCATGCGAGCATACCAAGGCCGCAGCGCTGATCGATTTTCACACGGGCCTTGGTCCTTACGGATATGGCGAGCTGATCATCGAAGTAGGGCCCGGCGACCCCGCCCATGCCCGCGCGCACGCCTGGTGGGGCGATAGCGTGAAGTCCACGGTCAGCGGCGAATCCGTCTCCGCCCATCTTTCAGGCACCATCGACAGCACGCTGCAAGAGATCGTGCCACACACCGAGGCAACGGCGGGCGCGATCGAGTTCGGCACCAAGCCGTCCAACGAAGTGTTCCGCGCCTTGCGTAAAGATAATTGGCTCCACGCTTACGGCGATCCTGAGGGGCCGGAGGCCGCCGAGATCAAGGCGGAAATCCGCGCGGCTTTTTATCCCGATGCGGACGATTGGAAGGAGATGATCTGGAACCGCGGGCGCGAGGTGATCGGCCAGGCGATCGCGGGGCTTGCGCTATCCACTGAGCGCCCGGCGCATCACGGCGCCGGCAGCGATGACACGTAAGCCCACAAGGCGTCGATTTCTTCTTCCGTAAGCACCCCTTCAAAGCTGGGCATGGGGTAAAACCCGATCAAGAGAGCGCCACGAAAGCGTTCTTTGTTTTCAAGGACAAGACGCGGGCCCACCTCGCCCTCCCCGCGCGCGCCGTGGCAGGGCGCGCAGTGTTCCGCGAAGATCTGCGCACCATGCTCAACCGGCGGCAGGTCCTCGCGCGCCGGGCGCGGCTCCGCGCCCCACCATTGGACGCCCAGATAGGCGAGCGCCAACAGCGCAAAAGCAACGGTAACAAGACCCGCGCGCGCCATCACGCCCCGAGATCGATACAGATTTTGCCGAAGTGCTTGCCCGCCGCCATGTGATCGAAGGCGGCCCGGCCCGCATCGAAGGGCATCACCGTGTCCACTACCGGCTCGATCTTGTGAAGGGCGATGGCGCGGTTCATGGCTTCGAAGTCGGCGCGGCTGCCCACGGAAATCCCTTGCATTATAACGCGCGTGGCGATCACCGCGCCGATGCGCAGGTCCGCCGTGTTGCCCGAGACATTGCCGATCACGCTGATCCGCCCACCGAGGCGAATGGACTTGAGCGCTTCCTTGAGGGTGTCCTGACCGCCGACCTCGATCACTTGATCGACGCCGCGTCCGTTCGTGATCTCGCGCACTTTTTTCGAGGTTGCCGGGGTCTTGGCATAGTTGACAACATGATCGGCGCCGAGCGCCTTGGCGCGCTCGAGCTTTTCGTCCGACGACGAGGTGATGATCACCTCCGCGCCCGCGGCTTTCGCAAATTGCAGCGCAAAGATGGAAACCCCGCCCGTCCCTTGCAAGAGCACCGTGTCGCCCGCCTTGATGTGCCCCTCGCCCACCAGCGCGCGCCAAGCCGTGAGCCCCGCGCAAGGAAGGCACGCCACTTGCGCGTCGGTGAGATGCTCCGGCACCTTGACGACACCTTGTTCGGAGAGCACGCGATACTCCTGCCAGCAGCCGTCGAGCGGCCCGCCCATGGAGGTGACGAGCCCTTCCAGCGTCGCCTCGCCCGCAAGCCACTTTTGAAAGAAGATCGGCGCCACCCGGTCGCCCACGGAAACGCGGGCAACCCCTTCGCCTACCGCCGCCACCTCGCCGCAACCATCGGACAGCGGTACCAGGGGCAGCTTGAAGCGCCCGCCATAGCGGTCTTCCGCAATTAGAAGATCGCGGTAGTTAAGCGAGGCGGCGCGCATCTTGAGCAGCACCTCGCCGGGCCCGGGTTCCGGCGTCTCGCGGGTAAGCGGTTTCAGGTTCTCAAGCCCGAAGCCATCCTGGAGGGCCATGGCCTTCATGTGCGGTGTTCCTCTCGTTCACGCTTACGAGGTTATCCGGCGCGGGCGCAGGGGGTGTCAAATCCCGGTCGTGCGCCATCTCTTTTGCAGCAGATATGCAGCAGCTAAACCAACAAGCCCCAGCCCCGCCATGGGCAGATACGCGTATGCCGCGAGCCCGCTGTAAAGAGGCCCCGCGCTTAACATAACAAGCCCCATGACCACGCCCCCACCGATGGCGCCGAAAATGCCTTGGGCGGTCGCCGCAAGTTCGGACGGCACCGCGCGCGCAATGTAATGCATCACGCCCAGATGGGTCGCCCCGAAGGTGGCCGCATGCAGGCACTGCAGAAGAATGAGAATGATCCAGTGGGGGTTGAACGCGGTCCATGTCCAACGCACCACGGCCGCCAGCGCGCCCAGCATAAGAAGCTGCGGCGCGGTGAGCTTGCGCACGAACGCCGCCGAGAACGCAAAGAGCACGATCTCCGCAAAAACGCCGAGCCCCCACAGCGCACCGATAAAGCCGTTCGAATAGTCAAGCCGCTGCCAGTTAATGGTGCCGAAGGCGTAGTAAACCGCATGGCTTGCCATCACCGCGCTGGCCGAAATCATAAAAAGAATGAACGCGGGCTGACGCAAAAGCGCGCCCACGGCACGGGCGTTTACCCGTGCGCGCGTGCCCTGTTCGCCCTTGCGCGGATCGGGCGGCAAGGCAAACCCCGCGGCGATCATGACGCCCGCGAGAACCATAAGCGCCACAAGAATCGCATCGGCCCCAAACGGCGAAAGCAAAAGCCCGCCCGTAACGCTCATGACGATGAACGCAAGCGAACCCCACAAGCGGATGCGGCCATAGTCATAATCCTTGGCGATCACCCAGCCCATGGTGAGGGACTCTTTAAGCGGAATGATCGCCGCGTAGGACCCCGAGGCGACGATGGTGATGGCGGCGATGGCAAGAAACCCCTCCGCCAGCCAAAAGGCGCCGAGCCCCACCAGATGAAGCGCCGCAAGCCAAATGAGCGGCGCCCGCCGGTCACCGATCGCGTCCGCGAAATAGGAAAGGCCGGGCGCGGCCACCATGCGCGTGAAGTAACCGAGCGCCACCAACGCGCTGATGCCCGCGGGCGTAATCCCCTGGGCCTCAAGCCATACGGGCCAATAGGGCAAGTGCATCCCCGTCACCGCAAAGACGGTGGCGGACGCAAAGGCAAGACGGACGGGATTCGAGACAACGGTCATGGGCGGGCACACTGCCAGCAGACACAATCCCCCGCCAGTGCGGAAAGGCGCTCCCGGGCTGGCCGCTTCGCGGTCAAACGACTAAGCTCCCGCCCATGATCAGTTACCCCGGAATGCCGCCCGCGGAGACCGTTGCCACCAACGGCATCGACATGACCGTGTTTACCGCGGGGCCTGCGGACGGTTTCCCCCTCGTTCTCTGTCACGGCTGGCCGGAGCTTGCCTTTTCCTGGCGCTATCAGATCCCGGCGCTCGCCGCCGCCGGTTACCGCGTGATCGTGCCGAGCCAGCGCGGCTATGACGGCAGCCCCGGCGGCGAGGCGGTCGAGAGCTACGACATTTTTCATCTGACCGGCGACCTTGAAGGCCTGCTCGACCATTACGGCCACGACAAGGCGGTGTTCGTGGGCCACGACTGGGGCGGGATCGTGATCTGGCAGATGGCGCTGTTAAGGCCTGAACGGGTCGCCGGCATTATCGCGCTCAACACGCCGTTCATTCCGCGGCTGCGCGACGACCCCATCAAACTTTTCCGCAAGGCCTTCGGCGACGAGATGTACATCGTGCAGATGCAGGACTATGGCGTCGTGGACAAGATGCTGGCCGAGAATACCGAACGGCTTTTCCGGTACTTCATGCGCCGCAGCACCGTTGACCGCAAAACTTTCGACGAACGGCCCGCGGAGAAGCGCAACATGAATCTCTTTTGGGCCATTCAGCATCACGACGAAGAGGCCATCGACCGGGGCGACATTTTTCTGAGCGACGAAGAAATGCGCACCTATGTAGAGGCCTTCACGCGCTCGGGCTTTACCGGCGGCATCAACTGGTACCGCAACTTCACCCGCAATTGGGAAATGACCAAGGACGTGCCGCAGCGGGTGGACTGCGAGGCGCTGATGATCATGGCGGCGCGCGATGTGGCCCTGCCGCCCTCGGCGGCGGAGGGCATGGAAAAATACGTGCCCAATGTCACCAAGTACCTGGTGGAAGATTCAGGTCACTGGACCCAGCAAGAACAGCCCGAAGAGGTGAATGAAGTTATGATCGAGTGGCTGTCGCGCCGCTTCTGGTGTTGAGGGAGAGAAACCATGACGCCCGAGCTTGTGTTCTTGATCGTCAACGGAAGCGTCATTCCGTTCTGGCTGCTGCTTGCGATCCTGCCCCATTGGGGGCCGACGCAGTTTCTTGTCCATTCGGTGGCGATCCCCCTGCTGCTGGGCGTTGCCTATGCCTGGTTCCTGACCCAAGGACTGGGGGTTGAAGGGGCGAGCTTTTCGTCTCTCGCCGGTGTGCAAACCTTCTTTACCGACGATGCCGCCGCCCTTGCCGGATGGATTCATTATCTTGTCTTTGATCTTTTTATCGGCGCGTGGGAAGTGCGCGATGCGCGGCGGCGCGGTATCAGCCATTGGTTCGTGCTGCCGTGCCTCTTTTTCACGCTGATGGCTGGCCCCATCGGCTTGCTGCTCTATCTCGTGTTGCGGTTTGCGCTGAGCCGCGGCGGCTGGCTCGTCATCGAAGACAACGCTTGAAGGAGGCTCTCATGGCGCTCATGTCACCCCCGATTTGCGAATATGGCTGGAAGGCCGTAGACTTTTCCTTGAAGAGCGTTAACGGCAAGACCTACGCCCTTGCCGATGTGCGCGGGGAGAAGGGCACACTGATCGTTTTCATCTGCAACCACTGCCCTTATGTGAAATCGGTGATCGGCCGCATCGTGCGCGAGGCGAAGGAACTCGAAACACATGGCATCGGCACCGTCGCCATCATGCCCAATGACACCGACGCCTACCCTGCCGACAATTTCGAGAACATGAAAGCGTTTGCGAAGGCCCATGACTTTCCGTTCCCCTATTTGATCGATGAAACTCAAGAAACCGCGAAGGCCTATGAGGCCGTGTGCACGCCGGACTTTTTCGGCTTTAACGCCAAGGATGAGCTGCAGTACCGCGGACGGCTCGATGAATCCAAAACCGAACTCGTCGAAGGCGCAAAACGCGAGCTTTACGAGGCTATGGTGCTGGTGGCCGAAACCGGCCAGGGGCCCAGCCAACAGACCGCGAGCATGGGATGCTCCATCAAGTGGCGCGAGGCGAGCTAACCGCCAGTAGACTTGTAAGCTTGTAGACCTGCCGGAGCGGCAGGTTGCGCCGCAACACCGGAGCCTTTATGACAATTCATCACCTCGGGGCGCGAGGCCTGACCCCCTCCGCCCCTTTTGATTGAAACGAGAGTGCGCATGAGTGTCGCGGAAATTCTGGAAGAGGCCCCCAAGCGCACCGCCAACGCGCCCGCGGCGCACATTTTCCGCCCCGACGGCTATCCCGAACTCGACCCTTCTTCCATCGACACGCGGCCCTTGCGCATCCTGATGCCGAGCTATCGCAGCCACACCCATACGGGCGGCCAGGGCGTTTACATGCGCCATGTGACCACCGCCATGGTGGAGCTGGGCCATCAGGTGGACGTGATTTCCGGGCCGCCTTACCCGGAACTCGACCCCCGGGTAGGCCTCATCAAACTGCCGAGTCTTGATCTTTACGAGAAACCTAAGGTCTTTCTCGGCCTTCCGGCCATGCCCAAGAGGGCCATGACCAACTGGATCGATTTCTACGAGTACACGGCGCATGTCTCGGGGCTCTTCGGCGAGCCACGCACCTTCGGGATGCGGCTTGCGAAATACATGAAGGGCCGCGCGCATCTCTATGACGTGATCCACGACAACCAGTCCCTCGGTTACGGGCTGCTTGAACTCAAGAAAATGGGCATTCCCATCGCCGGAACCATCCACCATCCGATTACCATGGACCGGCGCATTTCGCTCGAGGCGGCGGACACGATCTCGCTCAATCTTCTGGTGCGGCGCTGGTATCAGTTCCTCAACATGCAGATTAAAGTCGCGCGCGAACTTGACCCCATCATCGTGGTCTCGGAGTCAACGCGCCGCGACGTTTCCAAGGATTTCGGCATTCCGCCCGAGAAGATGCACCTCGTCTATCACGGCATCGACACGGAAACCTTCAAGCCCTTGCCGAAGATCACACGCAAGCCCAACCGGCTGATGGCCACCGCAAGCGCCGACGTGCCGCTCAAAGGGCTTATCTATCTCATCGAAGCCTACGCCGATCTCCTCAAAGAGTTTCCCGATCTCGAACTCCACGTGGTGGGCAAGCTGCGCGAGGGGCATACGGAACGGACGCTTACGCGGCTCGGTATCAAGGATAAGGTGAAATTCCATTCGGGCCTCACCAACCGTCAAATCGTCGAGATGTACGCGCAGAGCACCATTGCCGTTTGCCCTTCCGTCTATGAAGGGTTCGGCTTTCCCGCGGGCGAAGCCATGGCGAGCGGCATTCCGCTGGTCTCGACCACCGGCGGCTCGCTGCCCGAGGTGGTAGGCGATGCGGGGCTCTTGGTGCCGCCCAAGGACCCGGCCGCGCTCGCCGCCGCCATTGCCGATCTTTTGCGCAATGCCGCCAAGCGCGATGAATACGGCCATCGCGGGCGCACGCGCATGCTTACGGAGTTTCAGTGGAAAGACGCCGGGCAAAACCTCGTCAACATCTACCGCAAGGCCATGGACCATGCACACGGTCGACCTCAAGCGGCTCAGGCTTAAGCCCGGCGCCCGCGCGCTCGATCTTGGCTGCGGCGAAGGCCGCCACGTGCATGCGCTCTATTACGGGGCGGAGATGCACATGGTGGGGCTCGACCTTTCCTTCGAGGACGTTGTGAAGGTGCGCGAAGGCTTTGCCACCGCCCCGGATATGAACCCGCCCAAGGGCCGCAGCTTCTCCCTTGGCGTCGGCAATGCGCTTCATCTTCCGTTTGCGGACGAATCCTTCGATTTGATTGTGTGCTCCGAAGTGTTGGAGCATATTCCCGATTATGGCCGCGCGCTTGAGGAAATCACGCGCATCCTGAAGCCGGGCGGGCAGTTGGCGGTCTCGGTTCCGCGCTTCTGGCCCGAATGGGTGTGCTGGAAACTCGCCAGCGCCTATCACCTTGCGCCGGGCGGGCATGTGCGCATCTTCAAGACGCGTGAGCTGCGCGAGGCGGTCAAGGCCAACGGCTTTGCCCATACCGGCGGGCATTGGGCGCATGGGCTTCATTCGCCTTACTGGTGGCTGCAATGCGCAGTGTGGGAGAGCAAAGAAACCAACTGGCTGGTGCGCCAGTATCACCGCTTTTTGTGCTGGGACATTCTAAAGCGCCCGCTGCTGACGCGGCTTTTGGAAAAACTTGCCGACCCGCTTATGGGTAAAAGCGTCGTTTTCTATTTCGACAAACAGGCGGAGGGGCGCCCGTGAGTCCCCAACCCATCACGCTTGCCGATTTCGAGAACGGCTTTTTCGACGGCGCTGTCGCACGCATTCTCGAACTGCAACAGCCAAATGGCGCGATCCCCTGGTACGACAAGGGCGTGCTCGACCCCTGGAACCATGTGGAATCGGCCATGGGGCTCACGGTGGTGGGCCGGCTTGCCGAGGCCCGGCGCGCTTATGACTTCCTGAAAGAAACGCAACTGGGCGATGGGTCCTGGTGGTCGCAGTATGGCGCCGCGGTGCCGCTGGACGACCACAAATACGCAGGCGACGGCGAGGATGAAAAGCGCCTCAAAGACACCAACATGACCGCTTACGTGGCGACGGGGGTATGGCATTACTACCGCTGCACCGGGGACCGCGCATTCCTCAAAGCCTATTGGCCCGTGGTCGAGCGCGCCATAGCATTTGTGCTCGCCCATCAATCCGTACACGGCGAAATTCGCTGGGCGGCAAAAAGCGTTGCGACGCCCGAGGACGATGCGCTGGTGACGGGCTGCGCCTCCATCTACAAGAGCCTTGAATGCGCCATCCTGATCGCGGACGAAGTTGGAAAGCCAAGGCCCGAGTGGGGCCGCGCGCGCGCCGAGCTCGGCCGCGCCCTTCGTGAGAAGCCGCACCGCTTCGACCGCACGTGGGGATCAAAAGACGGCTATTCCATGGATTGGTACTACCCGGTGCTGTCGGGCGTCGTGACGGGCGAACGGGCCAAGGCGCATCTCCGGGAGAAGTGGGACGTCTTCGTGGAGCCCGGCAAGGGTTGCCGCTGCGTGGACGATCAGCCCTGGGTCACGATTGCCGAAAGCTGTGAGCTTGCGCTCGCGGTCCTGCGCATGGGACAAGAGGACCTCGCCCACGAGATTTTTGCCTGGCAGCATCAATGGCGCGACGCGGACGGCGCTTATTGGATGGGCTATCAGTTCGCCGAGAATGTCGCCTGGCCGGTAGAAAAACCCGCCTGGACTGCCGCCGCCGCGATCCTCGCCGCCGACGCGCTCACCGGCTACACCCCCGCCGCGGACCTTTTCACCCGCAGCCATGTGGAAGAACCTGCGCTCGAATTAGTCAGCGCGCCGCCGCAGGAATCGTAAGCTCTTCACCGCGCGCTCCTCATTCCAGCCACCACTATCAAGCGCCGCCATGTAGATTTCATAAGGCGGGCGGCCCCCATCGTCCGGATTCGGAAAGACATCGTGAATGGCCATTAGCCCGCCGGGCATGACGTGCCCGCTCCAGCCTTCATAGTCGGCAAAGGCCATCTCGCGGGAATGCCCGCCATCGATGAAAAGCATGGCGAGCGGTGCCCCCCAATGCGCTGCAACGGTGGCCGAACGGCCAATGACGGGAATGACCGTTTCCTCAAGCCCCGCCGCGCGCAAGGTGCGCCGCAGGAACGGCAAGGTGTCCATGGCGCCCGCCTCCGCATCCCAGGTTTCCGGGTCGTGATGTTCCCAGCCGGGCTGGTTTTCTTCCGAGCCCCGGTGATGATCGACAGTGAACAACACCGCGCCGTTTTCCTTGCACGCAACCCCCAGATAGACCGCCGACTTGCCGCAATAGGTGCCCACTTCGAGCACGGGACCGCGCACGCTTTCCGCAAGCGCCGCTTCATAAAGCGCCGCGCCTTCTTCGGCGTCCATGAACCCTTTGACGGCTCCAATGTCGATGGGAAGGCGAACCATTTAGCTCTCTTATAACTCTCCTGGGTGACCCTCTTAAGTGACCATGGCCGCGCGATCTTAGCGAACCCCGCGCCCGATTGCATCGGGGCCCGGTTCGGGTTTGACTGGGCTCCACTGACGCAGTTGAGGGGCAAATCCGTTCATGGCCGAGACGCTCGCCGACATGCTGGCCATCGCCGCGGGTAACCCAGCGCTTGTGGTCCTAGCCGTGGCACTGGCGACGTTCGTGCTAGAAGACGCGGCGACCGTGGGCGCGGCCCTGCTCGCCGCCGAAGGGGTGCTGCCGGTGCCCGCCGCGGTGCTGGGCCTCTTCATCGGCATCACCTTGGGCGATCTTGGTCTTTACGGGATCGGCGCCCTCGCGCGGCGCTGGCAATGGCTCGAAACACGCATCGGCAAGCCGCGCCTTACCCGCGGTCAGGCCTGGCTCAGTGGCCGCTTGCTGCCCGCAATTCTGCTCGCGCGCGTGACCCCGGGCCTGCGCGTTCCTTGTTACACCGCAAGCGGCTATCTTGGCGTTTCATTCGCCGCCTTTGCGGCCATTGCCGTGGCCGCAGTGGCCGTATGGTCGGTCGCCGCGTTCACGCTGGTTTTCTTTTACGGCCAAGTGGCGAAGGCGTGGCTGGGCTCGTTTTCCTGGATTGCCGGAGCGGTGCTGCTAATCGCCGTCATCGGCTGGCCTTACATCCTCCGTATGCGGAGATCGGCGTGACAGTGTCCGACCTGCCGGCCCTTGAAAACGAAGGCCCGCCCGCCTCGCCCTTCGAGTTCATGCCGGCTTGGCAGTTCTACCTGCCCCTTGCGCCGCATTTCATTGCGCTTGCCTTTCGCCACGGGGGGCTGACGACGCTGACGGCGGCGAACCCGGCGATCCCGGCGGGCGGACTGGTTGGAGAATCCAAATCCCGCACGCTTGATCTTGTGACGGGTCCCGCGCGCGATCTGATCGCGCCATACTTGTGCATCACGCGTAGCGCCGGGGACGAACCCCCTGCTGACCTCGAAGCTCGCATGGCCCGCGCGGGCGTCACCTTCCCCGCCGTTGCCAAGCCCGACATGTCGTGCCGCGGGGCGGGGGTGCGCAAAGTCGAAACCCTCGAAGACGTGCGCCGCTATTGGGCGCTGTTCCCCGCGGGCGCAGAGCTGGTGCTCCAGTCCCGCGTGACCCTGGAACCCGAAGCGGGCATTTTCTACCTGCGCGACCCGGAGACTAGCGAGGCGTCGATCTTTTCGCTCACCCTCAAATATACCCCGAGCGTTACCGGTGATGGCACATCTTCCTTGCGTGAGTTGATCCTCGCCGATCCGCGTGCGCGGCTGACCGCAGATGTCTATTTTGAAAAGCCCGGGGTTGACCCCGCCCGCATCCCCGCCCCCGGTGAGCGGGTGGCGCTTTCCTTTGCGGGCAATCATTGCCGGGGCGCGGCGTTCCGGGATGGCGGCGCGTTCGCCACCCCCACCCTGCTCGCCGCCCTCGACCGCATTCTCAAGTCCATGCCGGACTTTCATTTCGGGCGCATGGATGTGCGCTTTGAAAGTCTTGAGAAGCTGCGCAAGGGCGAAGGCTTTACAATCATCGAAATCAACGGAGTGGGATCGGAAGCGACCCACATCTGGGACAACCGCTTCACCCTCAAGGCCGCGCGCGAGGTGCTGAAAGATCAGTACCGTATTGCCTATGAATTCGGCGCCAAGATGAAGGCGCGCGGCGCGAAGCCCACGCCCGTCTTCAAGCTTATGTCCATGTGGCTGACTGAGCGGCGCTTAACCGCGCGCTATCCGGTTTCCGATTAAAGCCGGCAGGCGATCGCTTCGGCGAGCGCCTCGTTGAGCAAAATCCCGTCTTCAAGTTCGGCGATCATGTCGTCCGACCGCCGCCGCGCCTGTTCGTTAAAGGGATTGCGCTGGGAGAGTTCCAGATCGAGTTCCCGATTGAGCGATGTTGCTTCTTCGTTGACGACCTGCATGGCCGCATCCGCCCCGCCTGCTTCCCGCACGTAAGTATCAACGGACTTTGAAAGGTCGTAGCGCGCCGTCCCCGGCATCTGCAAATGGGCGCTGTAAATCTCAAGGTCGGCCACGCACGGCATGGGCGCCTGGGCCGGGTCGAAGTCGAGGGGCTCAACCCTTATCGTTGACTCCTCAGAAACCGGATAATCGGGCGTGCCGCCGGGGCCGCGGCGCAGCTCAAGACACGCCGCAAGCGCGCCCGCTGCGAGCAAAACTGCCAGCAATCTCAAAGGCCTGGAGATCGTTTCGGAAGTCATGGATTCGGTCCCCGCGCATTGCGAACTGCCCGATCCCCCATTCAAACCAGAGGACACCCGCCCGCGCAAGGTAAAGCGCGCTTGTTCGGATCAGGTTTTTCCAGTGCGTGGTTTTTTAGTTCATTTGGCTGAGTTCACGCCAGCGCCTGACGATGCCCCGCCCCGGCAATAGGGGCGTCCGGACGAGGGCGCGCAGCTCGGTTCCGGTCATTTCCTGGCGTTCCAGAAGCGCCCGCGTCACCCGGTTAAGAAGCCTTCGGTTGCGGCGCAAGCGCTGCACGGTCTCGCGGTAAACCTGATCAAGAGTGCGGCGCACCTCGCGGCGAAGCTCGGGCGGCAGGTCCTTGGAATTGGCTTCCATTTGCTCCGCGTTGCGCCAGAAAAGCCCACTTGAGCGGGAATAGCCGTACTGCAAATACATGCGGGTGAGCAGGCGGGTCGCTTGCCCCAGATCGCTGCGCACCCCGCCGCCGGAGCCTGCGCCGATATGGCGGCGGCCGAAGACCACTTCTTCCGCGGCCCGCCCACCGAGGAAAACCCGTAACAGCTCCATCACCTCGGCGCGTTCGATGTCGATGCGTTCGTTGAAGGTGGCGACAAAGCCGAGCGTGCCGTCGGGCCGGGGAATAATGGAAACGAAGGAGATGTCCCGGCCTTTCCGGGGACCCAAGAGCTGCACCAGCGCGTGTCCCGCCTCGTGAACCGCAGTGCGGTGGATTTCCTCAGCGCTCATGCGCTCAAAGCCCGAAGGGCCCACCGGGCGGCGCATGATCTCGGCGACAAAATCGCGCTGTTCGGCCTTGCGCCGTTCTTTGCGCGCGCGCCGCCGCCCGCCGCGCACATAGAACTCCACATCTGCGCCGGTTTGACCAAAGGACAGCCGCGCCAGCTCGTCCGTGTCGATCTGACCCTTCACTTGATCGCGTTCGCGCAAGCGGTTGATGTGATAGTCATAAATCTTCGCAAGCTCGTGCACGTTCGGGCGCTTAATCATCACCTCTTGGTCAAGCCGGCCTGCGCGCTTGAGGGCCGGGTCGATCTTCAAGGGCTCGTTGGTCGCGCCGATGACGATCACGCCCTCGCGGTCGTGGAAACCTTGTAGTTCCTCCAGCACGCAGTTCACCACCGCCGTGGTGTAATAGTCGTTCCGTCCTTGAAAATGCTGGCGGTTACCGATGGCGTCAAACTCGTCGATGAACACGATGGCGGGGGCATAGCGCCGCGCCTCGGCGAAAAACTCACGGATTGCCGCAAGGTGCTGATCGAGCGCGCCCGCCGCCTGCCACTCAAGCGCGGAGCCGGCGATAAAGCGAATGCCGCTTTCCTTGGAGATCGCCCGCGCAAGCATGGTCTTACCGGTGCCGGGCGGGCCCACCAGGAGCATGCCGCGGTCAACCTCGGACCATTCAAGCTCACCCGCGATGGCAAGGCGAATATCGTCCACAAGCTGCAGCGCGACTTCCTTGGCTTCGCTGAGCCCATGAATTTCTTCAAGGTCGGGCGCCCCTTGCGCCGCCTTGCGGTTGAGCCGCCGGTCGACGCGGGCGCGCAACTCGGCCACCGCCGCTTCCCCGTGAAGCCCCGTCGCCAGCACTTTTTCAAAATCGTAAGGCAGCAGATAACGCGCCCACTTGTCCGCCTCGACGGTGCCGCCCTCGGGCACTTGCAGAATGTCCCGGAAAATGCGCTCGCGCGCCGGCCCCACAATGGGCGGCAGGTGAAGCTCAAAGTCCGTGTAATTCTGAAAGGTAAGCGGGATGGCGCGCGTGTTGCCGACCACCACCAAGCCCACGTCACGCCCGGTGACAAGATCCTTGATCAGGGTGCGCACCGAGCTGCGGTCAATGTCGAAATCCGCGTTGAAGAGCGCGTCATCGTAAAAGACCATGCGCCCGTGCGCATCCCCCAGGCGCCGGTGAACGTCATGATAGGTGGCGGCCTGGGTGAACTCGAGCCCCACCGCTTGGGCAAGGAACCGGCCCACCGCGTCGGCGATTTCCCAATATTGGCTTTCGATGACAATCAGCGGACGGCGCTGGCGGATGACATCGAGAAAAGCCTCGAAGCTGTCGCGCCCGCCCTCGAAAAACTCTTGCAGGTCGGGGTTTTCTTCAAGCCGCATGTCGGCAACACCGGCGCGGGTCAAAATCTCCGCAAGCGTCAGCGCCGCCGGCTGGCGCGGGGCAAGCGGCGCGCGGTGCGTTTCGACCAGTTGATTAGACCTCGCGGGCGGATGATCCCCGTCCTGACGGGGGGCGGGCACGCGCCGGGTGTCGATTTCGTCAGGCTTAACGAGGGGGGCCGCCTCGCCTTCGATCAGCGCTACGGGCTCGATCGGCCCAAAGGGGCGGTCGATCAGAAACTTGGTGATGGCCGCATCGATATTGGTGTTGAGGTAGAGCGTGTTGCACGCGACCTCGTCATCGTCGGCGCTCACATAAACAAGCGTGCAAACGTGAAAATCGTCCTCGGCGCCCAGGGGCACGTCCGCAGCGTCTTCGTACCAAAGTGCAACGCCCTGGTCCTCGAACTCATCCGCGACCTTGGCAAGGGACTGGGGCCAGCGTCCGAAACGCTTTTCGGCGAAGTGGCTGTAGCGCTTGGCAAAGTCCGAGGCAACGCCTTCCTTGAACGAACGCAGCTTTGCCACAAGCTCAGGCGCCGTCCACACCCGGAGGCCTGGGTTCACGTAAATCCCGCCGAACGAGGCCCGGGCGAACTGTCCCGCCGCCTTGGCCTTGCCGCGCTCGAGCCACCCCAGGATCGCGGGGCGGTCGGTTTCGAGCGAAAAGCTGCCGATGGAGCGCACCACCCCGGTGGTCGCGCCACGTTCATCACGCCCGAAGAAGAAAAGCTGCAAAGACGCCATCTCGCACCCGTTAACGGAGGCGCCGGGGCCCCTGCCCCCGCACCGGCCTTAACCTTGTTTGCGCGCTGGCCGCGGCTGGCCCTGTGCCAAAGCGGTGCGCACATCACAGGTCCGCGCAAGGGAGATGCCAAAACGGCGCAAACTTGTTGCGCCGCCTGAAGTCAAAAAATCAATGAAACGAAAGGGTTAGGAGGTGACGTCCCGCTCGCCGGAAATCGTCGCCGAAAGCCGGGCCACCATTTCCTGATATTGCGCAAGGGCCGCCATTTCCTCGTCCACGCGGGCGAGATTAAGTGCCTCATTGTCGCTGACGATAATGGTGCGCGCGCGGCCGAAAATCCGCCGTTGTTCCTGAATGCTGGTGAGCACGCGGCCGAGCACGCGCCGGTCTTCATCGAGGCGGGTCAGATGGGCGCGATAGGTGGCCTGATTGATCTGGCCCGCTTGAAACGCCGCATTGACCGACGCAACCGACCACGGGTGGCTGTCGATGACATCATTGGCCGCGGAGATAAAGCGGCGGCTTTCGCTGTTCTTGCGGAAAATGTCCACCGCCATGGCGATGGCAACTTCGTCGCGATTATCAAAGAGACTGTCGAGGGACGCGACATAACGTTCGGCCTGGGCGGTTGTGGAATCCGGCTCGGGTGTATCAGCGTCATCGCTGCCCACGAGCAGCATACCGACCACGGAACCCATGCCGAAAAAGCCGCCCCTGTCACGCTCAAGCGGGCCCAAGGCCGCCCACACGGGGCTTTCAATCACATCGGCCATGGCGGTGAATTCTTCATGGGCCGGGGTTTGGGGAAGAGCTTGGACAGCCTGGTCTTCCTCGGGCACCAAAGCCGCGACACCGTTCGCACCGCCGCCCATCATGGCGCCCATGGAGCCGATGGCGCAGGCGCTAAGCCCTGCGCCGATCATGCAAATGCCGGCAAGGCGTAAAGCGGTTTGAATTGTGGATGAAACTGTACCTTGAAGACCGCACTCACAACGGTCCCCGGGCCCTCTGGCAATACCCCTCGGCGTCCTAACCACGGGTCAACTGTCCCTTTTTGTGTTCCACCGGCTCACACTGCCATCCCCGATAGCAGGTCGTGTGCCAGATTATGCCCCCCGAGAACGGCCCAAACCGGGCCGTATCAATGCTCCAGTCATTGATTACTTAGAATCTTCACAATTTTGGCAAGAATTTCAAGTGATCGTTGACTGATCGCCTTGATTTTTCGCACAAAAATTCCCCCGAAAGGCTAACGCGCGCATTAACACTTTGCCGCCCGCGGCGCGGAAGCGGGCCCGGACGGGTCGATTATTGCCGACAGAATGTCAGTCCCGCCTTCCCCCATTTGTGGCTGGACAGGGCAAAAATCAAAGCTCATAAGGGCCAAAAGCCGGGAAAAGGGCCCACTGAAGAGGCCCCGTCAGCCTAGAAAACAAGGGACAAGGGATAGCGACCATGCGCATCGGCGTGCCGAAGGAAATCAAGATCCACGAGTACCGGGTGGGCCTTACCCCCATCGCCGCCCAGGAGCTCATCACCCGCGGCCACGAGGTGATCGTGGAAACCCATGCGGGCCAGGGCTGCGGCTTTTCCGACGATGCCTACCGCCTGATCGGCGCCCATATCGCGGCAAGCGCTGGGGAGGTCTTTGAGAAGGCCGAACTGATCGTGAAGGTGAAAGAGCCGCAACTTGAAGAATGCGCCATGCTGAGCGAGGGCCAGACGCTTTTCACCTATCTGCATCTCGCCGCCGACGCGCCGCAAGCGGACGGGCTTATTAAGTCAGGCGCCACCGCCATTGCCTATGAAACCGTGACCGACGATCAAGGCGGCTTGCCGCTTCTGACGCCCATGAGCGAGATCGCGGGCCGCATGTCATCTCAAGTGGGCGCGCATTTCCTGCAAAAGGCCGAAGGGGGCGCGGGGGTGTTGCTCGGCGGGCTTCCGGGCGTGCCGCGCGGCCGGGTGACCGTGCTCGGCGGCGGCGTTGCGGGCACCAATGCCGCGCTCATCGCCGTGGGGCTGGGCGCGGATGTCACCATCATCGAACGCTCCATCCCCCGGATGCGGGCGCTCGAAGACGAATTCGATAACCGTGTACGGACGATTTATTCCACCCAAGCCGCCATCGAGGAGCACGTGCACAATGCGGACCTCGTGATCGGGGCGGTGCTGATCCCCGGCGCGGCGGCGCCCAAGCTCGTCACCCGCGGCATGGTGCGGCATATGCGGCGCGGCTCGGTCATGGTGGACATCGCCATCGACCAGGGTGGCTGTTTCGAGACCTCAAAGCCCACCAGCCACGCCGAACCCACTTACGCGGTGGACGATGTGATCCATTACTGCGTGACCAACATGCCGGGCGCTGTGGCGCGCACCTCGACCCTAGGGCTCAACAACGCCACCCTGCCCTTCACCATTCAGCTTGCCGAAAAAGGCGCCGAGAAAGCCATGAGCGAGAACCCCCACCTCGCCCACGGGCTCAATGTGTACAAGGGCGCCATCACCCACGAGGCGGTGGCGCGGGATTTGGGCTACGACTACACCCCCTACAAAGCGGTGGCGTAGGAAGGATTTGGTCATGCGCATCATGCCTAGTGCATCAGCAGCGCTGATTGCGGTCTTCGTAGCGGCAGGGGCAGTTTCGGCCTGCGCGCAAGAAAGCGAGCCCTACTTTCCCCCGCCCGGCACAGAGTGGGAAACGATCGCGCCGGAGGACGCGGGCTTCGATCCCGCCGCCCTGCAAGCCGCCATCGATTTCGCCGTGGAGCACGAAACCCGGTTCGATTGGGATACGGAAGGCGCGTTCGACGCGCGCGACCTGGCGCTGGTGCAATCGATCAATCGCGCGGGCGAGCCGCTCAACTCACCCATCGGGCCGATCGAGCCGCGCGGCGCGCCCACGGGGATCATTCTGCGTCATGGGCGCATTGTTGCTGAATGGGGCGAGCCCTTTGAAGTGGACATGACCTTTTCGGTCTCCAAGACGTTTCTTTCCCACACGGTGGGTCTTGCGGTAGATGACGGGCTGATCGCCAATGTCCATGACCGCGCGGGCGATTATGTGCCTTACCTTTTCGAGCACCCGCACAATGCGCCGATCACCTGGGACCAGCTTTTGCGCCAGACGAGCGGCTGGTCCGGCACCCTGTTCGGCAAGCCCGACTGGGCCGACCGGCCAGGCGACGAGCCCTGGGCCGACCTTGCCGCGGGGCCACCAGCACCGGGCGCCCATTGGGAATACAATGACACGCGGGTCAATCTGCTCGCCCTTGCCGCGCTCGAAGTGTGGCGGCGGCCATTGCCGGATATTCTCCGCACACGGATCATGGATCCCATCGGCGCGAGCGATACCTGGCACTGGGAAGGTTATGAGAACTCGTATGTCGAGATTGACGGTGAGCAGATCCAGTCCATCTCCGGCGGCGGGCATTGGGGCGGCGGCATGTTCATTTCCGCCCGCGATCAGGCGCGCTTTGGCTTGCTAGGACTTCACCGGGGCAATTGGAACGGCACCCAGCTTCTTTCCGATGCCTGGTACGCCGCATCGCTGACCCCCACGGATCAGCAGCCCTATTACGGCTATATGAATTTCTTTCTAGGCCACGTCTATCCGCGCGGCACCCACGCGCCCGAGGGCTCGTGGATGTATCTGGGCGCGGGCACCAATATGATCTTCATCGATCCGACACACGACATTGTGGCGGTGGTGCGCTGGATTGACTACCGCCAGCAGGACGAATTCATCCGCCTGCTGATGACCGCCATCGAAGAGTAACTACTTCACATCAGGATAGACGGAGATGGAGGTGGGTCCGAAGGGCACCATGTCGTCTTCGTTGTAACGGCTGACCGAATTGCCCACGCGCAGGAGCGGCTCGAGCGCGCCTTGCCCATCGAGCAGGGTTTTCACCTCCGCCTTGGCTGGTTCAGCCAGGCCCTCATAGTGCCGCTGCAATTCTTCAAGGCACCACACCCGGTATTGGGACGTGGGTACACCCACATATGACGCACCCTGAATATCGGCGCCGAACTGCACTTCGCCCGCGCCCCAGGCCGCCGCATTGGCGCAGAGGTATTCCAGATGCGTCTCGCCGATTTCGCGGAGCAAGGGCAGAATATCGTCCGGCACGCCGTCCACCATCCCGTCCCCTAGCCGCGAGGCGCGCGCATTCCACAGGCGGTAAACCCAGGCCATGACGGCGGGTGCCTCCTCCCGCATGATCGCGGCGGGGTCCGGGTCCATGGAACAGTGCCGGAACAAGGGGCCCATGAGGCCGATGTCCGCAAGCGTGGGCCGGTCTCCGAACAGGTAAGCCCGGCTGTCGAAGATGGGATTGAGAATCTCCAAAAGCCGCGTGTAGCTGCGTTCGGCCTGCTTGCGGGTTTCTTCGGTGATGCCGTCGTTCTTCACAAAGTTGGTGTACTGACGCTTTCTCACGCGCCAGCGCTTGACCCAGCCGGGGCCGGGCACATCGGCGGCCAGCTCGTCGGTAATGCGCCGGGCGAGGAGGATGGCGCTTGAGGGAAAGCTCCAGCGGTAATGCATGGCCGGGCGCCACATCCATTCGTCCGCATAGTCTTCGATCAGGCGGGAGAGGAACGCCTGCACCGGGTCCGCGGGAAGGATGGGAGCTTGCGGGTACTGCGCCTCGAACCAGTCGATCATGGGGCTGGTGTCCGTCATCCAGCGCCCGTCTTCGAGCTCTACCGCGGGCACCTGCATCGCGCCGGTCTTTTCCTTGAGGATGGTCTGGAAGTGCCGCGCCGTCGCCACGCAAAACTCGTAGGGGATTTCCTTGTAGCGGAGATAGGCCTCCAGCTTGCCGGTGAAATAGGAAACTTTCAGGCCATAGACTTTGATCATCGGTTTCTTCCTTCTAAGGAAGAAACATAAAAGAGCCTGCGGCCCCGATGATCAAGAGGGGACGGCCCCCGGCAATGCGAAACAGGCGCGCCGCCATTTCACGGAGACGCGCCTGTTTCTGAGCGATGCCCAAGGGAAGATGACCTGCCCCTACGCCCGTTCTAATCGTCGTAATAGTAAGACCCGCGCCCGTGGCGGCGGTGAGACCGCTGCCGCCAGCCCTCGTGATGGCGGTAGCCGCCCTGCCGAAGGCCGCGATAGTAATCGTCGCCCCACCGGCAGTGGCGGTAGCGGCGCCCCCGGTCGTAATCCCAATCGCCGATATGCGCGAAGTAGTCGAAAGAGCTGACACGGTCGCGGTCGTACCAGCGGTCATAGGACCGGTCATAACGCGGATGATAGAGATAACGCGCCGCGACCCAGCCTGTGTAATGCCGGTAGCGCACTTCGCACCAGTTTCGCCGGGGCTGGCACCTGAGAATATCCACATAGGCGTGACGCGGAATGGTCAGGATCACGTAATAATCCGTACTGGGACCGTATCTGAGATTGAGGTCCGTATAGACCCGCGCCTCGGTCGTGCGGCCATAGCTGGCAAGTGCGGATTGAGGCGCAACCGCGCTCGCGCCAATAAGCATGACGGCGCCAAGCGCAAGGACGCCGTAAGTTTTTGCAATGAACGATGCCATAGCGCCGGGCTCCTTACGGGAGTTGGCGCCCTGCCTAGCGAATTCGTGGTTACCCTAGCCCGCGCAACATGAACCGCACCTGAACGTTTTTGCGGTTGATTCACACTTTCATCGAAATGCTGCCACGCACAGGCTTGTTCTCGCTGACTGTCGACGGAAGAAGGGCGCTAGTGAGCGCGGCTATAGCAGCCCCATTGACTCTGCATGCCATTGCTCCATGCAAGCGCGGTCGCAAAGATCTGCGCTCGGGGATCGAGAATGTCTTCGTTGCGATATGTGTTCCAATCGCCGCTCCACGTGGCGGGGCTGTATTGAAACAATCCCGAATACGGTCCGGCTGGGTTCACGATCACCGCATCGCCACCCGATTCGCACATCATCACCGCATACATGCGCTCTTCGCTTTCAGGGTACGGATGTCTCTCTCGCGCTTCACGAATCCACGCGCGGTATTGGTCGAGGTTTTGCTCGTCTCCTGCGCCACCAATTGCCACGTCGTCGAATCCATCTCCATCTTCTGAAGTGTTCGTTTCTGACGGATCGTCGTCCGCCTCAGGCGCAGCGCTCTGTTCGGCCATCTGACTTGTTACAGCCGCTTCAATCTGATCCTTCAGCCGCGCGGTGCGCGGATCCAAATCCGCAAGAAACCAAGCGGCAACTGCTAGAAGTACTAAAAGAAGTAACCCACGCATATCACGCTCCCGTCACGCAAACCCCGCGCACAATGGGATTATAACGCAAAGAGAGCTTGCCCGGGAAAGAAACTGGAGCCAGTACCCCGCGCCCGTTAACCGTAATGCCGCCCTTCACGGGCAACGGATCTACTGGCCCGCCAGTTCGTGCGCTTTCAGGAACGTTACGATCAGTGCCGTGGTCAGATCGTGCATTTCGCCGCGGTCGCCGCCTTCTGGGTTGTCACAAAGGAATGTGGCGTCTTCTTCCACCAAGAGCTCCGGCGCCTCAGGGGTGCAGATGCCCAGGAAACTAAAGTGCGAGGCATTCGAGAGCTCCACATAAGTTCCTTGCGGGATTGCTCCCAAGAGGCCGCGTGCATGCCGTTCCACCGGCAGCATCTCATCCTGACTGCCCGCAATCACCAGCGCGGGAACATCGATGGCGCGAAGGCTTTCTGGGTCCATGAAGGGCACAAGGCCGGGGGCAAGGCTCACCACGGCGCGAATGCGGGGATCGCCCAGATACCGTTCCTGATCGCGCGCTTCGGCCAGGGGGCCATAAAGCTCCTCACCAAAAAGAATGCAGGTTTCCGAGCTTGGCCGTTCCCGGCAAAAGTCCTGAAACGGATCCATGCGGATCACCGCCCCGCCAATAGCAAGCGCGCTGTAACCGCCCAGGGAAAACCCGGCGGCGATGATGCGGTCCCCGTCGATCAGGGGCCCGTAGGTTTCCGACGTAAGCAAGTGGCCGATCAGGAACGAGCCGTCCTCGGCCTGGGACCAGGTTTGCATCATGCTCTGCAACGTGACTTGCAGGCTGGTCGAGCCCGGATGGTTGGCCGCAATGACCATGTAGCCTTCCGCCGCCAGACGCGAGCCGATCCAGCCCATGGCGCGGTAGTTCCCGCTGGTGCCGTGAAAAAGAACGACGAGCGGGTGCGGCCCCTCGGCGAAGGTGCCGTTCGGTACCGCCATGACCGGCTCGAACACGCTGTTCCCGGCCACGGGTGCCGCCTCGCCCGTGCCGTCGGACGGCCCCCAGATGAGATAGGGAATGGTGCGCCCGCGCGCCTCGTCAATAGCTTCACCTTGATGAACCGCCGCGGTGCCTGCATGAGCCGGGCTCCCGAGCGTGACGCCGAACAGCATCAGGGCCAGCATCAAGGCGCCGATTATTTTGAGAAATTGACCTATCATCGATGGATCCTCCTGTGATGTGGGGAGGATCATTTGGGGAAGACGCAAGCGCGAATCGTCCACAATCGCGTTTCAGGACGACCGAAGACCCGATTTCGGACCACTAAAGCGAGCGCTTTTCCCCATGCCCAGGTCCTTCGTCATCGACATGCTCACAAATGCCTCTTTCGCGACCGCCATTCTCTCCCTGCTGATCGCGTTGCATCTGGTGAGGCAGCAAGGCGGCGGGCGGCCCTGGCCCAACCGGCTGCTGGCCGCTTATTTCATGTGCTTTGGCGTGCAGCAGTCTTTGCTCAGTCTCCAGCTCTCATACGAAGACTTGAGGCTTGGGGTCGTCCGCGTGACGCTCATGCTGGCCGCCAACGCGGTGGCCTTTCTTTTCTTCGAAAGCCTGCGGGCGCCCGGCCCCTACCGGCCGCGCGGCCGCGACGGCTTGCACT
>JANQLJ010000064.1 GCA_028280665.1 Alphaproteobacteria bacterium | reverse complement strand
AGGCTTGGATCCCCACCGCCCTTTCAGCGCGCACGAGGAAACGGTGGCGGTCCCGCCCGCGCACGACCGCATAAGGCGCGGGGCCCGGCCCCCAACCGTCCACCCCGCGCGCGCGCGGGGCGGCATGGGCAAGCTTGGCCGCCACCTCTTCCGCTGCCGGGCCGTCAAGGCTTGAAAGGATGATGGCCGCCAGCCGCGCATAGGGCGGCATGCCTGCATCCTTGCGGTCGGCAAGTTCGGCCTTCAGGAAGGCATCGCGGTCTTGAGCCACAAGCGCCCCGATGACGGGGTTTTCGGTCTGGCGGGTCTGCAAGAGCACCCGGCCGGGCTTGCCCCCGCGGCCCGCCCGGCCCGCCACCTGCTGGAGGAGCTGGAAGGTGCGCTCCGCCGCGCGCAAGTCCCCGCCCTTGAGCCCCAGATCCGCATCGACCACGCCCACCAAAGTAAGCTCAGGGAAATGATAGCCCTTGGCCACCATTTGCGTGCCGATGAGGATATCGATGGCCCCGCCCGCCATGGCCTCGATCAGTGCTTCGGCCTCGGCGGGGCTGTGGATCACGTCCGACGACATCACCGCAAGCCGGGCGGTGGGCCAGCGCGCCTGCACCTCTTCGGCCACGCGCTCAACGCCGGGCCCGCAAGGGGCGAGGGTGTCTTCCGCCCCGCACGCCGGGCAGAGTTTGGGCTTGGGCATGGAAAAGCCGGTCACGTGGTCAATAAGCCGTCCTGTATAGCGGTGCTCCACCAGCCAGGTTGAGCTTTCCGGCGACATCAGCCGGTGGCCGCAAGCGTTGCAGATGGTCAGCGGCGCATAGCCTCGGCGGTTGAGGAACAAAAGCGCCTGTTCGCGGCGCTTGAGGATCTGGGTAACGGCAGCGACCAAAGGCGCGCTGAGCCATTCCCCTTTGCCAAGCGGGTCTTTGCGCAAATCGACCGCCGCCACGTCGGGCATCGCGGCGGGGCCATGCCGCTCGCCCAGGTGATGGCGGCGAAAACGGCCTTGTTCCACGTTCACAATGGTCTCAAGCGACGGCGTGGCGGAGGCGAGCACAACGGGAAAGTCGCCCAAATGCGCACGCACCACGGCCATGTCGCGCCCGTGATAGACGGCGCCGTCTTCCTGCTTGAAGGCGCGTTCGTGTTCCTCGTCGACCACGATGAGGCCGAGCTCAGGAAACGGCAGAAACAGCGCCGAACGCGCGCCAACGAGCGCCCGCACCTCCCCCGCCGCCACGCCGCGCCAAACATGGCGGCGCTCCTTTTGGCTCAAGTCCGAATGCCATTCTGCCGGGCGGCAGCCAAAGCGCGTCTCGAAGCGGTCAAGAAACTGTACCGTGAGCGCGATCTCCGGCACCAGGATGAGCACTTGCTTGCCGCGTCTGAGGGCTTCGGCCACGGCGGCGAAGTAAACCTCGGTCTTGCCCGAGCCCGTCACGCCGTCAATCACATGGGCGCTGTAGCTTTGGTCGTGCACGGCGGCTTCAAGCTCGCTCGCCACCGCGGCCTGGGCGGCGGAAAGCGCCATCCCTTCGTGATCTGGGTCCGGCGCCTCGAACGGCTCGTCCTCGGGAACCTCGTGGGCGATGAGGGTGCCGAACTCCAAAAGCCCGCGCACGACGCCGGTGCCGACGCCGGCTTCGCTGGCAAGGTCGGAGGCCGTGCGGGCAAAGCCATCGCCCGCGATTTCAAGAACGCGCGCACGCGCCTCCGTCATCCGTTTGGGCAGGGGCCCGCCGGCGGTCACCAGCGTGCGCATTTTGGACGTCTCAAAGACGCCCGCCGACCGCACCGCAAGGCCCATTACCTGGCCCGGCGGGGTGAGGGTGTAGCTTGAGAGCCAGTCAAGAAAATCGCACAGGACAGGCGGCAAGGGCTGACCCGAAAGAACGGCCGTAAGCGGTTTTAGCTTCGCCTCATCCACATCGCCGGTGCCGGGGCCCCATACGATACCCAGCGTGTGGCGCGGACCGATGGGCACCTCCACCACGTCGCCGCGGCTGACCTTCACCCCCTCGGGCACGAGATAGTCGTAAGGCGCCGGCACCGGCAGGGGCACCGCCACCGCGACACACGCGGCGCCTTGAGTTTTCGGTTGTTTTTTCGCGAGTTGTTCGGCCATGGGCTTTCTTGACATCGGGGCCGGAGCCCCCATGGTAACTTCTCTTATAGCGCAAATGGGGCTGAGCCCAGCGAAAGGCCCGGGAGATGAAGTTCTTTATCGATACGGCGGATGTGGAGGCCATTCGCGAGTTGAGCACAACGGGGCTCATCGACGGCGTGACCACTAACCCGTCACTTGTCTCAAAGGCCGCCCGGCCCCTTGTCGACATCGTGCGGGAGATTGCGGACATGGTGCCGGGCCCCATCAGCGCCGAGGTGACCGCCATCGAGGCGCCCCAGATGATCGAAGAAGGGCTTCATCTCGCCAGCATTGCGCCCAACATCGCGGTCAAGGTGCCGCTTACCTTCGAGGGGCTCAAGGCCTGCGCCGCCCTTTCAGGCCGCGACATCATGGTGAACGTGACTTTGTGCTTTTCGGCAAACCAGGCGCTGCTCGCCGCCAAGGCGGGCGCTTCGTTCATTTCACCCTTTATCGGCCGGCTTGACGATATCGGCGAAGACGGCATGGCGCTGATCGAAGATATTCGAATCATTTACGATAACTATGGCTTCGATACTGAGATTTTGGCGGCCTCCATTCGCAATGCCGACCACGTTAAGAATGCTGCGCTGGCCGGCGCCGATGTTGCAACAGTGCCACCCCAAGTGCTTCACGCGCTCGTTAAACATCCGCTGACGGATAAAGGGCTCGACGCGTTCCTCAAAGACTGGAAAACTACAGGTCAGACGATTCTGAACAAGGGCTAAGCGCCGCATGCCGTCAGATACGCTTCCGAAGGGGAATGAGCCGCTCACCGAGCCTACGAGTGTGAACCGTCCGACTGCGGACGAAGTACGCGCCTTCAATCGTGCGCACCCCGAGATCGTTGCCGAGGACTTGGAGCTTCTCGGCGCCATTATTCCTGAAACCTATCAGGCGGGCGGCACCGGCTATGACATGCAGCGCTTTGCCATCGACCGGCTCAAGTCGCAAAACGAGGAGCTGATCCGCCAGCGCGACCGCGCCATGAACGCCTTGCGCGTCAACGCGGCGGTTGCCGCGCGGATGCAAATCGCGGTTCTTGCCATTCTCGAAGCCCGCAATTTCGAAGAGATGATCCGGGTCGTGACGAGCCGCCTTAACGCCATGATTGACGTTGACCGCGTCATGCTGTGCGTTGAGGAAACCCACGAAGGCATGATCGACAATATGACCGAGGCAGAAAAGCTCGGCGTGCGCATCGTTCCCGAATGCGCGGTGGATGCGGTGCTGGGCGAGGTCGGCAATACGCTGCTTGAGGCCGACACCCGCGGGCCCGCCATGTTGTTCGGCCCTAGCGGCCGCGATATACGGTCCTACGCCGCCGTGCGGCTTGCCTTCAGTCCCATCGCGCCGCCGGGCCTTCTCGCGCTCGGCTCCCACGCCCCCGATACGTTCGACGCCCGTCAGGGAACCGATCTTCTTGAGTTTCTGGCCCGCGTGATCGAGCGCCAGGTGCGCGCATGGCTCGGCCTGCCAGAGGCGTAAAAAACCCCACCCCCGGGCTTACCGCCGCAGACGACTTGCGCCTTGCCGCGGAACAATGGCGCGCCTCGCTCGCGGGCGCACAGCAAGTGAGCCGCCACACCCTTGCCGCCTACACTCGCGACCTCTCGCGATTTTTGGCGTTTCTTTCAGGCCACCATGGCAAGCCCCCTTCGCTCAAGACACTGCGGGGGCTGAGCGCGCGCGATCTGCGCGCCTGGCTCGCGGGTCTGAGGCGCGAGGGCCTTACGTCACGGTCGGTCGCGCGCATGCTTTCGTCCGTACGCGGCTTTTTTCATTTTCTCGATGGCGAAGGTCTTGTGTCCAACCCGGCGATTGATGCGATCCGCGCGCCCAAGCTGCCCCATGCGGTCCCCAAACCGGTGACACCCGGCGCCGCCGAGGCGCTGATCGAAAATGCGCAAGACGAGGGCTGGACCGGAGCGCGGGACGTGGCGGTGCTGACGCTATTGTACGGCGCGGGCTTGCGCATTTCCGAGGCGCTCTCGCTTAACCGCGATGACGTTCCCCTCGGCGCGGGCGGCAAGGCGTGGGAGCGTTTCGAAGCCTTGCGCATCAAAGGTAAGGGCGGCAAGGAACGCGTGGTGCCGGTGCTACCCGTGGTGCGTGAGGCGATTGCCGATTACCTCACCCGCGTGCCGAAAGAACTGGAACAGGACGGGCCTTTGTTCATTGGCGTGCGCGGGAAGCGTCTAAACCCCCGCGCCATTCAGGGGCTGATGCAGCGCTTGCGGTCAGCGCTGGGCCTCGCTGAAAGCGCGACGCCCCATGCGCTCCGGCATTCCTTTGCGACGCATCTGCTTTCAGGCGGCGGAGACCTGCGCACCATTCAAGAGCTTTTGGGCCATGCCTCCCTCGCCGCCACGCAAGTCTATACGGAAGTGGACACAAAGCGTCTCTTGGATGTCTACGACGCGGCCCAGAGAGATGTGAAGCGGAAATAGGACGAGGCGATGTACTACCTGATCTTCCAGACGCTCATCACCGCCGTGCTCGTCGTCGCCATAAGCGAGCTCGGCAAACGCTCGCTTCTGCTCGGCGGACTGCTTGCGTCCATCCCGCTGACCTCGCTCCTGGCACTCGCCTGGCTTCAGGTGAAGACCGGAGACCGCGAACAAGTGGCAGAGCTGAGCGTCGCGATCATGTGGCTGATCGTCCCCTCGTTCATATTCCTCGGGAGCCTGCCGCTTCTCATGCGGACGGAACTGCCCGCCTGGGCGGCCTTCCTCATCGCCATTCTCGCCACCGGCGCAGGCTATTGGATTTACGTGCAGGTGCTGGGCGCTTTCGGCATTCGCCTTTAAGCGGTCTCGTCACATCTGCATGGCCCAGCCGTCCACATCCATGGCGGCCTGGCGCAAGGCTTCCGACAGTGTTGGGTGCGGATGGCAAGTGCGGGCGATGTCTTCGGCCGCGGCGCCGAATTCCATGGCAAGCGCCACCTCGGCGATCATCTCGCTCACATTGACGCCCACCATGTGAACGCCGAGCACGCGGTCGGTGGCCGCATCGGCAAGCACCTTGATGAAGCCATCCGTCGTATCATTCGATTTGGCGCGGCTGTTGGCGGCAAAAGGAAATTTGCCTTTCTTGAACTTGGTGCCTTCGGCCTTGAGCTGTTCCTCGGTTTTGCCCACCGCGGCAACCTCCGGGTAGGTGTAGATGACGTTGGGGATGATGTTGTGATCCACGTGCCCCGCCTTGCCCACCATGCGTTCGGCGCAGGCCACCGCTTCGTCCTCGGCCTTGTGGGCGAGCATGGGCCCCGCGATCACATCGCCAATGGCCCAGATGCCGGGGACGTTGGTCTGCCAATGCTCATTGACGATCACCCGGCCCCGATCGTCTGTGGCGACACCTGCGTGTTCAAGCCCCAAGCCTTCCGTATACGGCTTGCGGCCGATGGAGACGAGCGCCACATCGGCTTCAAGTTCTTCCCCGTCGCCCCCTTCGGCGGGTTCGACCGCAACTTTAAGCGTCTTGCCCGAGCTGTCGATGGCAGCGACCTTGGAGTTCAGTTTGAACTCCATGCCCTGCTTTTTGAGGATACGCTGGAACTGCTTGGAAACCTCGCCGTCCATTTCGGGTGTAATGCGGTCCAGGAATTCGACCACCGTCACCTGCGCGCCGAGACGCCGCCACACCGAGCCCAGCTCCAGCCCGATCACCCCGCCGCCCACGACTATCATGTGGCCGGGGACTTGAGCGAGTGCAAGCGCGCCGGTGGAAGAGACAATACGCTCCTCGTCGATCTCAATGCCGGGGAGTGAAATCACGTCCGAGCCCGTGGCGATGACGATGTTTTTCGCCTCAAACGTCTCGGTGCCGCCGCCAGTAAGCTCGACCTCCACCTTGCCCGGGGCCTCAATGCGGCCCGCGCCAAAGACATGATCGATCTTGTTTTTCTTGAACAGAAACTCGATGCCTTTGGTGAGCCCGTCCACGGCGCGGTCCTTGAAGGCAAGCATGTCGGGCAGGTTCACTTCCGCGCCCTTGACCTCGATGCCCATTTTCCCAAAGCCGTGATTGGCTTCATCGAAAAGTTCCGAAGCGTGCAGCAGCGCCTTGGACGGGATGCAGCCTACATTGAGACAGGTGCCGCCTAGCGTCTGCGTCTTGCGCTTTTCAACGACAACCGCTTTAAGCCCCAACTGCGCCGCGCGAATGGCGAAGTTATAGCCGCCAGGTCCGGCGCCAATCACAATCACATCGTAGGGTGCGGCCATCGGTCCGGTCCTTTCTGGGAATCAGAGTTCGAGTATGAGGCGTTGGGGGTCTTCGAGCGCTTCCTTGACGCGCACGAGGAAGGTGACCGCGCCCTTACCGTCAACGAGACGGTGATCGTAGGAGAGCGCAAGATACATCATGGGACGGATCGTGATCTCGCCATCCACCACCACGGGGCGCTGTTCGATCTTGTGCATACCCAAAATGCCTGCTTGCGGCGGATTGAGAATAGGCGTGGACATAAGCGAGCCGTAAACCCCGCCATTGGAGATGGTGAAGGTACCCCCTTGCAGCTCGTCAAGGCTGAGCTTGCCGTCGCGGGCGCGGGCGGCGAAGTCACCGATGGTGGCTTCGACCTCGGCGAGCGACAGGCGGTCCGCATCGCGTACCACCGGCACCACAAGGCCCTTCTCCGTTCCCACCGCAATGCCGATATCATAGTAATCCTTGTAGATCACATCGGTGCCGTCGATCTCGGCATTCACGTCCGGTAGCTCGCGCAAGGCATTCACGCACGCCTTTACGAAGAAGCCCATGAAGCCCAGCTTGACGCCGTGCTGCTCAAAAAACTTTTCCTTGTACTCAGCGCGCAGTTTCATCACGTGGCTCATGTCCACCTCGTTGAACGTGGTGAGCATGGCGGCGGTGTTCTGTGCGTCCTTGAGGCGCTGGGCAATGGTGCGGCGGAGCCGCGTCATGGCAACGCGCTTTTCGCGGTCTGCATTGGGCCGCGACGCGGTAGAAGGTTCGGGCAGTTTCGTTTTTGGGACGGCTTTCATCTCAAGGGCCGCCAGCGCATCCGCCTTGGTCACGCGGCCATCCTTGCCCGTGCCTGGTATCCGGCTCGCATCAAGGCCCCGTTCCTCGATGATCCGCTGGGCCGAGGGAGAGGGCGGATAAGCCGTTTCTGCGGCGGCGGACGCGGGAGCCGTCGCAGGGGTAGCGGGTTTCGGGGCAGGCTTGGCGGCGCCGGGCGCCGCTGTTGCGCTTTCGTCGATGCGGCCAAGCAGGGCCGAGACCTCAACCGTATCGCCTTCCTGCGCCAGAATTTCCGTCAGCACGCCGGCGGCAGGGGCAGGCACTTCGAGCGTTACCTTGTCGGTCTCAAGCTCGACCAGCGGCTCATCGGCTTTCACCGCTTCGCCCACTTGTTTTATCCAAGCCGCCACCGTCGCTTCGGTAACCGATTCACCCAGCTGAGGTACCGTAATTTCCGTCGCCATGAGGCAATCCTTTTCCGCGCGGGTTCTTGGGCCGCTTTCTGCTAGAGCGTCAGCGCTTCGTCAAGAAAGGCGTTGAGGGTTTTCAGATGTTGACTCATGAGGCCGGTCGCGGTGGACGCCATTGCACCGCGGCCTACGTAACGCGCACGTTTCGTTCGCGCCTCGATGCGGTCCAAGACCCATTCGATGTTGGGTTCCATGAAGGTCCAGCCGCCCATGTTTTTTGGTTCTTCCTGGCACCAGATAACATCGGCTTCGGGAAAGCGCGACAGCTCGGTCATCAGCGATTTTGCCGGGAAAGGATAGAATTGCTCGACACGCAGGACTTGAATGTTGTCCACCTCGCGCTTTTCGCGTTCTTCAAAAAGATCGTAATAGACCTTGCCCGAGCAGAGGATCACGCGCTTGATCTCGCTATCGGGGCGCAGGTTCACCGAGCTGCCGGGCTTTAGCTCCGCGTCATCCCACAAGACACGGTGGAAAGATGAGCCCGGCCCCATGTCTTCAAGGGTCGAGACCGCCCGTTTGTGCCTGAGCAGTGATTTGGGCGTCATGAGGATAAGAGGTTTACGGAAATTACGGTGCATCTGCCGCCGCAGGATGTGAAAGTAGTTGGCGGGCGTCGTGCAGTTCGCCACTTGCATATTGTCTTCGGCGCAAAGCTGTAGGTAACGCTCAAGCCGCGCCGAGGAATGCTCCGGCCCCTGGCCTTCGTAGCCGTGCGGCAATAGCATCACGAGGCCGGACATGCGAAGCCACTTGCGCTCGCCCGACGAGATAAACTGATCGATGGTCACTTGCGCGCCGTTGGCGAAATCGCCGAACTGGGCTTCCCACATAATGAGCGATTTGGGATCGGCAAGCGAATAACCGTACTCAAAGCCGAGCACCGCGAATTCCGAAAGAAAGGAATCGATAACCTCGAATTCGCCCCGTTGACCCGCGGCGAGATGGTTGAGTGGGTGGTAGCGCGCTTCGGTTTCCTGATCGACGAAATAGGAATGCCGTTGCGAGAACGTTCCGCGCCCTGAGTCCTGGCCCGAGAGGCGCACGTAATGCCCCTCCAGAATAAGCGATCCGAACGCAAGCGCCTCGGCGGTGGCCCAATCAAGCCCCTCGCCCGTCTCGAACATAGCTTGCTTGGCCTTGAGGATGCGGTTGAGGGTTCGATGGCCGTTAAAGCCCTCGGGCAACCGGGTGAGCACTTTACCGATTTCTTTGAGCGTGCTGACCTCGACCGCCGTTTCGCCGCGCCGGTCATCGCCCACTGCCTGACCAAGGCCGGACCATTTGCCGTCAAGCCAGTCCGCCTTGTTGAGGCGGTAGTTGTCCGCCGCTTCGAAATCGGTTTGCAGGCTCTCCTGAAAATGCTGGATCGCCTCGCCCACGCCCTCATCGGTAAGCAGGCCCTCGGCGATCAGGCGGTCCGCATAGATTTTCAGCGTCGTGGGGTGCGTTTTGATGCGCTTGTACATAAGCGGCTGGGTAAACGAAGGCTCGTCGCCTTCGTTATGGCCAAACCGGCGGTAACAGAACATATCGATGACCACATCGCGCCGGAACTTCTGGCGGAACTCGGTCGCGACCTTCGCCGCATAGACCACAGCCTCCGGGTCATCGCCGTTCACATGGAAGATCGGCGCCTGCACCATCAGCGCAACATCCGAAGGATATGGCGAGGAGCGCGCAAACCGCGGCGCAGTGGTAAAGCCGATCTGATTGTTCACCACAATATGGATGGTCCCGCCAGTGCGGTGGCCCTTGAGCCCGGACATGGCGAAACATTCCGCCACCACACCCTGGCCAGCGAAGGCCGCATCGCCATGCAGCAGCACCGGCAGCACCGTACCGCGGTCGGGCGCTTCTTCGAGAGGTTTGTCGACCGCCCACTGGCTTTGCTTGGCGCGCGCCTTGCCCAGCACCACCGGGTTCACCGCTTCGAGGTGTGAAGGATTCGCGGTTAAGGAAAGATGCACATTGTTGCCGTCAAACGCGCGGTCGGATGAGGCGCCCAGGTGATATTTGACGTCGCCTGACCCTTCCACATCGTCCGGGTGCGAGGCGCCGCCTTTGAACTCGTGAAAGATCGCCTGATAGGACTTGCCCATCACATTGGCGAGCATGTTGAGCCGGCCCCGGTGAGGCATGCCAAGCACGATCTCTTTCACGCCCAGCGCGCCGCCGCGTTTGATGATCTGTTCCAGGGCCGGCACCAGCGCCTCGCCGCCATCAAGGCCAAACCGCTTGGTGCCGGTGTATTTAACGCCGAGGAATTTTTCGAACCCTTCGGTTTCCACAAGCTTGTTGAAGATCGCGCGCTTGCCCTCGGCGGTGAACGCGATCTCTTTATCCGGGCCCTCGATGCGTTCCTGGATCCAAGCCTTTTCTTCCGGGTCGGCGATGTGCATGAACTGCACCGCGAAGGTGCCGCAATAGGTGCGCTTTACGACCTTGAGAATCTCGTTGATCGACGCCGTCTCCATGCCCAGGACATTGTCGATAAAAATGGGACGGTCGAAATCGGCTTCCGTAAACCCGTAGGTCTTGGGGTCAAGCTCGGGATGATAGGCCGGCGGCTCGAGCTGCAAGGGATCGAGATTGGCGATCAGGTGCCCGCGAATGCGAAAGGCGCGGATGAGCATGAGCGCGCGAATGGAATCGACCGTGGCCGCGCGCAATTCCGCAACGCTCGCGCCCGGCATGCGCTGCGCGGTCTTGGCCCTTAAAAGCGCGGGCGAAGGCTCGGCGGTGGCGGCGCCATTTTCGTAAGCGCCCAGCAAGTCACCATAGTCGGGCGCGCGGGCTTCGGCCGTCGCCTGCCCTTCCCGGGATTCGGCGAGGATATGCACAGCTTCGTCACCGAGCTGATCGAAGACGCTGCGCCAACTGGTATCGACGCTTAAGGGGTCTTCGGCGTATTGTGCGTAAAGATCTTCGAGAAAGGCGGCGTTGGCGCCAAAGAGAAATGACGTCTCGTCAAAAACCTGATTGAGGGCGCTTTTCGCGGTCTGGTCTGTCATCTTGCCTCGGGACGGCTTCCCGTCCCCTGCCTTGTCACGCGGAGCCGGCGCCCCCTCAGCTCTCTCACATCTGGCCCGCGCGCGTCTCATATCACTAATGTACGGCCATGCACATAGGCCTTGCGCGGCGGGTTTCTAGGCCTTGAGAAGGTCCACCAGCGTCGTGCCGATGGCCGCGGGGTTGTCGGCCACCGCAATGCCCGCCGCCTTCATGGCTTCGATCTTGTCCCCGGCGGCGCCCTTGCCGCGCGATTATCTCGGGCGG
>JANQLJ010000045.1 GCA_028280665.1 Alphaproteobacteria bacterium | reverse complement strand
GAAGAAAGATGTCCAAGGAAAAGTTTGAGCGTTCGAAGCCGCATTGCAACATTGGTACGATCGGCCATGTTGACCACGGCAAGACGACCCTGACGGCGGCGATCACGAAGTATTATGGCGACTTCCAGGCGTATGATCAGATCGACAAGGCGCCTGAAGAAAAGGCCCGCGGGATCACCATCTCGACGGCGCACGTTGAGTATGAGACGGAGAACCGCCACTACGCCCACGTGGACTGCCCGGGCCACGCGGACTACGTGAAGAACATGATCACGGGCGCGGCGCAGATGGACGGCGCGGTGCTTGTGGTGTCGGCGGCGGACGGCCCCATGCCCCAGACGCGGGAGCACATCTTGCTCGCCCGCCAGGTGGGGGTGCCGGCGATCGTGGTTTACATGAACAAGGTCGACCAGGTGGACGATGAGGAGCTTTTGGAGCTTGTGGAGATGGAGATCCGCGAGCTGCTCTCCAGTTACGAGTTCCCCGGCGACGACATTCCCATCATCAAGGGCTCGGCGCTTGTGGCCCTTGAGGGGGGCGATGCGGCGCTGGGCGAGGAGTCCATCAAGGCGCTGATGGCGGCGGTGGATGAGTACATCCCGCAGCCCGAGCGTCCCAAGGACCAGCCCTTCCTGATGCCGGTGGAAGACGTGTTCTCGATCTCAGGCCGGGGCACGGTGGCCACGGGCCGGATCGAGCGGGGCGTTGTGAATGTGGGCGAGGAAGTTGAGATCGTGGGCATCCGCGAGACCACCAAGACCACGGTGACGGGCGTTGAGATGTTCAGAAAGCTCCTCGACCAGGGTGAGGCGGGCGACAATGTGGGTTGCCTGCTTAGAGGTATCGAGCGGGACGGGATCGAGCGGGGCCAGGTTCTGGCAAAGCCCGGCTCGGTGACGCCGCACACCAAGTTCAAGGCCGAGGCCTACATCCTGACGAAGGACGAAGGGGGCCGTCACACGCCGTTCTTCACCAACTACCGCCCGCAGTTCTACTTCCGGACGACGGATGTGACGGGCGTTGTGCAGCTCCCGAGCGGGACCGAGATGGTGATGCCGGGGGACAATGTTGAGATGGACGTTGAGCTGATCGTCCCCATCGCGATGGAAGAGAAGCTGCGCTTCGCCATCCGCGAGGGCGGCCGCACCGTCGGCGCAGGCGTCGTGTCTAAAATTATCGAGTGAGGACTTGCATAGCCGGATCAGGATTTCCTGGTCCGGTTCGCATTTGAGATTGGGTTAAGCAGGACAGACAAGATGGCCGCGCAAGGACAAAACATTCGCATCCGGCTCAAGGCGTTCGATCACCGCGTGCTCGACAATTCGGCGCGCGAGATCGTCAACACGGCGAAGCGGACCGGCGCGCACGTGCGCGGACCCATCCCCCTGCCTACCCGGATTGAGAAATTCACGGTTCTTCGGAGCCCGCACATCGACAAGAAAAGCCGCGAGCAGTTCGAGATCAGAACGCACAAGCGGGTTTTGGACATTGTCGATCCCACGCCGCAAACGGTGGACGCGCTGATGAAGCTCGATCTCGCCGCGGGTGTGGATGTGCAGATCAAGCTCTAAGCGGGCTCGGGAAGAAGGTAGGAGGCGATCAGCGCCATGCGCTCAGGAGTTATCGCACAGAAGGTTGGCATGACCCGCGTGTTCGGGGATGACGGTCGTCACGTGCCCGTGACGGTCCTCAAGCTGGACAAGTGTCAGGTCGTGGCGCAACGCACGAATGATAAGGACGGCTACACCGCGCTGCAGCTTGGGTCCGGCCTTGCCAAGGCGAAGAACACGACCAACGCCTTGCGGGGTCACTTTGCCGTGGCGAAGGTGGAGCCCAAGCGTAAAGTCGCCGAGTTCCGCGTGAGCCAGGAAAATTTGATCGACGTGGGCGCGGAAATCACCGCCGACCACTTCGTGGCGGGCCAGAAGGTGGACGTAAGCGGCACCTCGATCGGCAAGGGCTTTGCGGGTGCCATGAAGCGCCACAATTTCGCGGGTCTCAGGGCCAGCCACGGCGTTTCGATCTCGCACCGCAGCCACGGTTCCACCGGCCAGTGCCAGGACCCGGGCAAGGTCTTCAAGGGCAAAAAGATGGCGGGCCACATGGGCGCGGCCAATGTCACGACCCAGAACCTCGAAGTGGTTCGTATCGACACCGACCGGGGGCTTATCCTCGTTAAAGGTGCCGTGCCGGGCTCGAAGGGCGGCTGGGTCATGGTGCGCGATGCGGTGAAAAAGGGTCTGCCCGACGGCGCGCCGCTGCCGGGCGCGTTCCGTTCCGCCGATGATGCCAGCGCGGTGGTGAAAGAGGCGGAAGTCGAAGCATCTGAAGAAAAAGAAACCGAAGAAACGGCAGCGGAAGAACCTCAAGCCGAAGCGGCCCCTGCGGAAGAAGCCGCTGAAGAAGCGGCGACGGAAGAAGCACCATCCGAGGAAGAAAAGGCCGAAGAAGAAGACGAAAAGCCCGCTGAAGGCGAAGCCGAAAGCAAAAAAGAGGATGACGCGTAATGAAACTCGACGTCCTTAAACTTGATGCCAGCAAGGCGGGCGCCATCGAGCTTGATGACGCCATTTATGGCCTTGACCCCCGCGCCGACATTTTGCATCGCGTGGTGACCTGGCAGGCGAACAAAGCGCGCGCCGGCACGCGCAAGATCAAAACGCGCAGCGAGATTTCCCGGGTCGGGCAGAAGTTTGGCCGCCAGAAGGGTTCGGGCGGTGCGCGTCACGGCGACCGCAAGTCGAACATCTTCCGCGGTGGCGCCAAGGCGCACGGCCCGGTGGTGCGCAGTCATACGACGGACCTGCCGAAGAAAGTGCGCAAGCTCGGCCTGTGCCATGCGCTTTCCTCCAAGGCGGGCGCGAAAACCCTGATCGTTCTGGATGACGCCAAGCTGGGCGCGCCCAAGACGAAAGACCTCAAGGCGGCGTTTGCGAAGATGGGCGTTAAAAGCGCGCTTGTCATCGACGGCGCCGAGGTGGACAAGAACTTTCTGCTTGCCGCGAAGAACATTCCCCATGTGGATGTGCTTCCCGCGCAAGGGGCCAATGTGCGCGACATCCTGGGTCACGAAACCTTGGTGCTGACGCGCCAGGCGGTCGAGCAACTGGAGGCCCGGCTGAAATGAGTACGCTGAATGCATACGACGTTATCCGCCGGCCGGTGATCACGGAAAAGGCGACGCTTTCATCGGAGAACAATCAAGTGATCTTCGAAGTGGCGACCGCTGCGACCAAGCCTGAGATCAAGAGCGCCATCGAGGAGCTTTTCAAGGTCAAGGTGAAGGCGGTGAACACAATCCTCACCAAGGGCAAGTCCAAGCGCTTCCGCGGGCGGCCCTATCGGCGGAGTGACACAAAAAAGGCAGTGGTAACGCTGGTGGAAGGTCATTCCATCGACGTGACCTCGGGCCTTTAGAGTTAGCGGGACGGTTTCGTCATGGCACTGAAGCAATATAAACCGAGTACCCCGGCCCAGCGCGGTCTCGTTCAGGTGAACCGCTCGGCCCTTTACAAGGGCAAGCCGGAAAAAACCCTGACCGAAGGGCTCAGCAAAAAGGGCGGCCGGAACAACAAGGGCCGGATCACGGCGCGGCGCATTGGTGGCGGTCACAAGCGGACCTACCGCAAGGTCGATTTCAAGCGCCGCAAGTTCGACGTCGCGGCGACCGTTGAGCGTTTGGAGTACGACCCCAACCGCACGGCGTTTGTCGCGCTCATCAAATATGACGACGGCGAGCTGTCCTACATTATCGCGCCCCAGCGCCTGGGCGTTGGCGACAAGGTGGTGGCGGGCGCGCGCGTGGACGTCAAGCCGGGCAACGCCATGCCGCTGTCGTCGGTTCCCGTGGGCACCATTGTCCACAATGTGGAACTCAAGCCCGGCAAGGGCGGGCAGATTGCGCGCTCGGCGGGCGCTTACGTTCAGCTCGTGGGCCGCGACATGAACTACGCCATTCTGCGCCTTAACTCAGGCGAACAGCGAAAAGTACTGGGTGCCTGCATGGCGACCGTGGGCGCAGTGTCGAACCCTGATCACCCCAACATCAAGCTCGCCAAGGCGGGCCGCAAGCG
>JANQLJ010000035.1 GCA_028280665.1 Alphaproteobacteria bacterium | reverse complement strand
ACGCCCGCCCAGGGCAGACGTATGAACCAGCCGGAAAACGGCGCGAGCGGCGCGCAGAACCCGAAAAGGTTATTGATGGTCTTGAACATAGGCCTCGTTTCCTTCCTCAAAGTGCCGCACCCCGCGAGGGTCCGGCTTATAGAGGCCTTTGAGTCTAGCTAGTGATTTGCCCGGCTGTCTCCCCGCCTCCTTTCACCCCTTGTTGCAGTGCACCACGGGGCGCGAGGGTTCAAGGCACCAGCTTGCCCGGGTTCATAATGCCTTTGTCGTCGAGTTCGGCTTTCATGGCTTTCAGAACGCCGACGCCGATGGGGCCTTTTTCCTCAACCAGCCAGCCCGCGTGATCGGTGCCCACGCCGTGGTGATGCGAAATGGTGCCGCCATGTTCGATGATGGCTTCGGTGGCCGCTTTTTTGATAGTGATCCATTGCGGCACTTCGCGCGCAAGATCGCGGGGGAAGACAAATGTGTAATAGAGGCTGGCACCGTCCGTATAGGAATGACTGATATGACCCATGACGATGCCGCGCGCGCCTTCGCCAGCCACGGTGTCGCCGATGGCGGTCTCGATCGCCGGGCCCATGGCCTCGTGCAGATGTAAAATGTTTGACCATCTGGTGGAGGTCTCAAGCGTGTCGACGCCGAGCCCGTGGTCCAGCATGGGATCGCGCGCGTAAGGCCCGTGAAAGCGGCCTTCGTACCAGCGCTTGCCGGCGGACTTGCCGATGGCAAGACCCTTGTGGTGCTTGACAACCGCTTCCGCTGCGCGGCTTGCCGCCTCCACATTTGCTTTTGCGCCTTCCGCGCCGACGATCATAAGGCAGGGCCGCGCGGGCATGCCTTTTGAAGAAAGATACCAGTTCTCAAATGTTTTTTTCAGGCGGCGGAAGAATGTGTTCGGTTTTTGCGCTTCGGAAAAAGCGCGAAAGAAATACGTCTCGTTTTCGTCCGACAGGCGCACCATGGCAAGGGGCAGGCGCGCTTGAACCATTTGCCGCGCGGCGGCGACGCCGGTCTTAAAGTCTTTGAACAGATAGCCGCGATAGTCTTTCGCCTCGGGCTTGCGCTGTACTTTAACCGTGGCTTCGGTGATGACGCCGATGGTGCCTTCCGAGCCCAGCACCAGATCGTTGAGGTCGGGGCCCGCGGCGGAGGCGGGAAAGCACTCGGTGGTCCAGAACCCTTTGGGGGTCGCGAGCTTGGCGCACACGAGCCAGCTTTCCGCCTTGCCGTATTTGTTCGACTGCTGGCCCGCGCCGCGCGCGGCGATCCAGCCGCCCAGGGTCGAGAACTGAAAGCTCTGCGGGTAATGGCCAAGGGTCAGCCCGTGCTCGGCAAGCTGGTCTTCAAGGTCGGGGCCATAGACGCCCGCTTCCACCACCGCCGTCATGGCTTCTTCATCGATGGTCAGTACACGGTTCATGCGCGTGGTGTTGAGCGCGATGACCGCGGCCTGGCCTTCACGCGCTGTTGCGGTGACGCCGCCCACCACCGACGAGCCGCCGCCCGTAGGCACCACGGCGATATTGCGTTCGGCGCAGCGCTGGATCACTTCAAGGGTTTCGAGTGGATTGGCGGGATAGATCACCGCATCGGGCGTCGCCCCGGTAAGATCGCCCGCGCGCAGATACAATAGATCATGGTAGCTCTTGCCGCGGGCGTGGGAGGCCCGTTCATGGCGCGAGACCTTGACCCATGCCTCGCCCACCACTTCGGCCAGCGCATTGAGGTCGGTGGGGTCAAGCCGCGACGGCGCCAGCACAATCTCTTCAAGCGGCACGGGCGGGGTGGGAAGGAGCTCGGCCATGCCAAGCTCGCCCGCGATCCAGTCCCACACGCGCTCATTGTGTGACAGCTCGTCGAGCTGTTCGGTCCAGCCCCAGCCGTTCCACTTCGTTTCGCTGCGATCTACCGCCATGCCCCCACGCGCGGGTCCGCCCGCGCCCCTTAGCTCAAGGGTTCACTCTACCATCAAACGCTAACACCTGAGGTTAAGGGCGCCAGGCAGAATTTCAAAAGTCGCGGGCAGCTTGCCCGGCGTCTCGCCGTCCGCATCGATAAGGACGTCCTCATGGTTAACGGGCGTCGCGGTAACCCGCCGCCCCTTTGTCGTGACGACGCGCGGGTTCTGAAGGTGTTGGCCTTCATAGATGGAGCCCGTGTCTTTCAGCATGTCGGCGAAGGTCGCGTCCTTGATGATGACCACCTCGAAGATGCCGTCGGCGGGGTCGGCCATGGGCGCGATCCACATGCCGCCGCCGAAATATTGCCCATTGCAGATGGCGGCGTTGTTGATGGCGAGCACCTCGTCGAAGTGATCGTCCACCTGGATGCGCACCGCCTGCGGCTTGTAGCGCAGCATGGCGGTGAGGGTGCACCAATAAAACGAAAACGTGCCGCCGAAGAGCTTTGAGATTTTCGCATTGTTGACCGCCTTGTCCACAATGCCCGAAAGGCCGAAGCTCGAAATGTTATCAAAGAGCCGGGTCTCGTCCCGCCCCTCCCAGTTCACATAAGAGATGCGCCCCAGATCGATGGTGCGTATGGTGCCCTTGGCGATGCTGGTGATAAAATCATCGAGCCCCGGGCCCAGATTGAACGTGCGGCGAAAGTCACCGCCAGTGCCGCTCATGATAAGGCCCAAATGGGCGGCGGGGTTCACCGGCTTTGTGCCTTCAAAAAACCCGTTGACGCATTCGTTGACCGTGCCATCGCCGCCCACGGCGACAATCAGCGCCGCGCCTTCTTTAAGCGATGCGCGCGTTAGCGAGGTGGCATCGCCCGGCGCATCGGTGGTGCGCAGGCGCACGAGGCCGAGCGCTGCTTCGAGTTTCTGCACAATCTCGGGCAGGCGCTTTTGCGTGCGCCCGCCGCCGGATTTGGGGTTTGCGATTACCGTGACCGTCATGGGCGCATCCTATCAGGCCTCGGCGTAGAAAAGGCGCTGCACGCTTTGAAGTTCCTGCTCCACCTGCTCGTCATCCCAGTCAAGCTCCCGGCCCATGAGCCGCGCCGCGTGCGCCAGCGCGTCATTGCCGGGATGGCCCAAGGTGCCAAGGCCGGTACGGCGGAAGACGGCATCTTCAAGGGTCAACGCCATCTCGGCGCGGGCAGCGTGAACGAATTGCGCGCCGATCTCCCCATGGGCGGGCGACAGCCGTTCGGCCAGCGCCGCGCTCTCACTGGCGAGCCCCGCCACGGCATCCGTTTCCGCGCCATAGGTCAAGGCAAGCTCGTCAAGCCGCGCGCCGGAAAGCTCAGGGTACCGATCATTCATGGCGCTCAGAAAGGGCGCGAGCGCGTGAATACACCCGCCGGGCAAGGGGGTCTGGGCGGTGTGCGAGGGCGGCACGTCAAGTCCCAGCCGCGCGGCGATAAGATCGACGGCGCGCTCGGCTACCCGCCGCGAGGTGGTCCACTTGCCGCCGATGGCGGAGAAAAGCCCTTTCAGGCCTTCATCTTCTTCGTGATCCACCACCTCGGACTTGCGGCTGGCGGCATAAGGGTTTTCAGGCTCGGCCTTGTCTTGGATGAGCGGCCGCAGCCCGGCATAGGCGTGGACGACATCGTCGCGGGTGAGCGCGGCGCCCGGGACCGTCCGGTTGATGACGGCAAGGTACGCGGTGATCTCACGCGGGGCGACGGTAAGCTCGTCCGGATCGCCGTCATAGGCGGTATCGGTGGTGCCGATGATGGTCTTGCCGCGCCAAGGCAAAAGGAACAAATGTCCGCCGCCGATCTCCTCGGGGATCGACGCGATTACCGCATGGCGCGATGTGAGCTGCTTTGTGATGAGGTGAAGCCCCTTCGAACGCATGAGTTGCCGCGAGGGGGGCTGGCGTTCGGCAATCCCCAGCAATTTGTCGGCCCAGGGCCCCGCGGCATTGAGTGTAATCCGTGCACGGACGGTCAGCCGCGCGCCGGTGCGGCGGTCCAGAACCTCCGCGCCGAGAATGCGCCCGTCTTCGTGAAGAAAGCCCACCGCCTCCGCATAGTTCGCGATGCGTGCGCCGTTGCGGCTCGCGTCGATCAGGCATACGAACCCCAGCCGCTCCGGGCTGCGCATCTGGCAGTCGTGGTAGAAAAACGCTCCTTCCATCCCTTGCGCGGCCAGCACCGGCTCCTGCTTGGCGGCGGCGTCCGCATTAAGCCATTTGTGGCCCGGCATCTTCTGCCCCGGGTCCTTCACGCGG
>JANQLJ010000011.1 GCA_028280665.1 Alphaproteobacteria bacterium | reverse complement strand
GCGCCCGCGGCTCAACGAGCTTCTGGATTTGCAGGTGGGGTTTGAAGTTGAAAACGAGCGCTTCTCGACGCTCGCGGGCGCGCAGAACCGTTACCTCGCCGACATCAGCTATTCGTTCCGGCGCGACCGGGTACGGGCCCTCCTGCGCAACGAAGGCATTGCGTTCTCCGAAAGCCAGGCGGCGCCCGCGCTGGTGCTGCCGGTCTTCGAGCGCAACGATGGCGAAGTCAGCTATGACCGCCAGCTTTGGGAAGATGAAAACGAATGGGCGGCGGCGTGGTACCGGACCGACCTCACCCACGAACTCGTCCCCACCATCTTGCCTTTGGGCGATCTCTCAGACGTGACCGTGGTGACGGTGAGCGACGTGGTTCAAGGGAATTGGGAAGCGCTGCAGTTTCTCGCGAACCGCTACAACGTCTCCAACATATATGTGGCGCACGCGATCCTGGTCGAAGAAGCGGACGGCTTTGCGACGCTCTATGTCCGCTTGACGGAATTGAGCGCTGGCGGTGTGGGCCGGGTGATCGACACGCGCGTCTCAGGGGTTCTGCCCGTCGAAGATGACGAGGCCGAAACAATTCAGGACACCGAAGAAGACCCTTTTGGCGACATGGCCGCCCGCGCGATTACGCTTTTGTCCGGTGAACTGCAGGAAGAATGGAAATCGCGGACGCTCGTTTCCTATGACGCATTGCGGCGTCTTCAGGCCACCGCCTTGTTCAACTCGCTGGAGGAGTGGGAGACCATACGCCGCGCGCTTGAAAGCTCGGCAATCGTCGACAGCTATGAAACCAATGCCTTGTCCGCGCAAGGGGCGGAAGTGGCGGTTACTTTCGCGGGCTCGGCGCAACAGCTTTCAATCACCCTCAATCAGAGCGGCGTTACCTTGAGCGGGCATCGCGGATACTGGGATATGCGCGTGCGCGGCGCCAATGTGCGCGAGCTTCCCAATGTGCCCTCGCAACCTTCGGCGGGGCTGATGGGCGGCCAAGCGCGGATGATGCCCCCGGTTGAGACGGTCACGGTTGAATCCCGCGGCGAGCCGAACGCCCCGGTGCTGACGCAAGACGACCTGCAAGGCATCTTCGATGAAGAACTGACGCCGGAAGAAATCGAAGCGCGCCGCGCCCAAGGGCTGGGCGACCGGCCCGGCACCATATTGCCGGTAGAGGATTGATCCCCGATCAGCGCCCGTATGAAGCACCCCCAATTCACACTCGACCTTGTCCGCCCCGCCGACACTTCGCCATCCGCCTTCGCCCGCGCACCCGCTAATGAAGCCGCCATGCGCCTGGTCGAGCAATGGCCCGACTGGCCCGCGCCTGTCGTTTGCATCGCCGGTCCGGCCCACGCAGGCAAGTCGCATCTGGCGGTGATCTGGGCTGAACGGGCGGGCGCGAAGGCGGTGCACCTGGCTGACTTAAGCATCGCGCAAATCGAAGGCGGTCTTGCGCGCCCTTTGTGGGTCAACCGGACGGGGGACGAGGCTTTCGACGAAGGCGCGCTTCTACACGCCGTGAACATGACGCGCGAGGAAGGCAGCACCATGCTGCTGACCGCCCGCAAAGCGCCTTCCAAATGGAAAGTCGCTTTGCCTGATCTTGCCTCGCGGCTGAACGCGGTCCCCATTGCCGAGATCGGACCGCCGGACGAGGTCCTGATTGAGGCCATTCTCACCAAGCGCCTGACCGATCTGGGGGTCGAGGCCGAGCCCGCCACCCTCAGATTTCTGCTCGCCCGCATGGAGCGCAGCTACCGGGCCGTGCACCTGGTGGCGGGGGCCCTGGGGCGCCGCACCCTGGCCGCCCAGCAGCGCGCCACCGTACCCATCGCCGCGGAAGTCCTTGAAGAAATTGGCAATCTCGAATGACACGCCTTAAGCCAAGGATTAAGGTGACTGTCATATACTGGTGAAAGAGACCTGTTACAAAAGCGACATGTTTCTTCCCGGACGAAAGATAACGCCTCGTGTCTGACCAAATGAAAGTCGAACCGCTTGAGCCGCGCCGCGCCGCCGCGCGGGGGCCCGCCGCGTCGATGACCAGCAAGGACCGCTTCATCAATCGGGAGCTGTCGTGGCTCGCCTTCAACACGCGGGTGCTGGAAGAAGCGAAGAACCCCAATCACCCGGTTCTCGAACGGGTGCGGTTCCTGTCGATTTCCGCATCGAACCTGGATGAGTTCTATATGGTGCGTGTGGCGGGCCTTATGGGTCAGGTGAACGCGGGCGTTAAGGCGGTGACGCCCGAGGGGCTGACCCCCGCCCAGCAGCTTGAAAAGATCAATCAGGCGGCGGGCGCGCTCATGGCCGAACAGCAAGAGCGCTGGCACCAGCTCTGCGAGGAGCTGCGGGCCGAAGGCATTTCCATCCTCGGTGTCGAAGAGCTGAGCGAAATCGACCGGCGCTGGATCGAAAGCTATTTTCTTGAACAGGTCTTTCCCGTGCTCACGCCGCTTGCCATCGACCCCGCGCACCCGTTTCCCTTTATTCCGAACCAAGGCTTTTCTCTGGCGCTTCAGTTGCGCCGCCGTAAAGACGGTCACCTGCTCAACGCCCTGTTGCCTGTTCCCGGTCAGATTTCGCGTTTCGTGCGCGTGCCCGAACCCGGCGGCAAGAAAGGCTCTCAGCAGGCGCGATACATTTCGCTTGAGAACATTCTCGGGCTCTTTCTCGACAAGCTCTTTCCCGGCTACGACGTTCTTGCCAAAGGCGCGTTCCGCATTCTTCGCGATAGCGATATCGAGATCGAAGAAGAAGCCGAAGACCTGGTGCAGTTTTTTGAAAGCGCCCTCAAGCGCCGCCGCCGTGGCGAGGTGATCCGGCTCAAGGTCTCCGCAGATATGCCGCGGGACCTTCAGAAGTTTGTCGCGCGCGAACTTGAAGTGCCCTCGCGGACGGTGGTCACCGTAAGCGGTATCCTCGGCGTTGCCGACTTGAGCCAGCTTATCACCGACGACCGGCCCGATCTTCTGTTCACGCCTTTCAACGCCCGGTTCCCCGAGCGGCTGCGCGAACACGGCGGCGATTGCTTTGCCGCGATCAGCGAAAAAGACCTGATCGTCCACCATCCTTATGAGAGTTTTGATGTGGTGGTGCAGTTCCTGCGCCAGGCGGCCGCCGACCCCAATGTGGTGGCCATCAAACAGACCCTTTACCGCACGTCGAAAGATTCGCCCATTGTTGCCGCGCTGATCGAAGCCGCCGAGGCGGGCAAGTCGGTCACCGCGCTTGTCGAGCTCAAGGCACGGTTCGACGAGGAAGCCAATATCAAATGGGCGCGCGATATGGAGCGCGCGGGCGTTCAAGTGGTGTACGGCTTTATTGAAATGAAGACCCACGCCAAGATCAGCTTGGTGGTGCGGCGGGAGAGCGGGCACCTGCGGACTTACGTGCACTTTGGCACGGGGAACTACCATCCCATTACCGCGAAGATCTACACCGACCTTTCCATGTTCAGCGATGATCCGGTGCTCGCCAAGGATGCGGCGCGCATCTTCAATTTCATTACCGGCGGGGCGGAGCCGCGCGATCTTGAAGCCATTGCCGTCTCTCCCATTACGCTTCGCTCGCGGCTGCTTCACCACATCGACGAAGAAATCGGCCACGCGCGCGCCGGTGCCCCCGCGCAGATTTGGGCCAAGCTCAACTCGCTGGTCGATCCCGTGGTCATCGATGCGCTCTACAATGCGAGTCAGGAGGGCGTGCAAGTCGAGCTTAACATTCGCGGCATCTGTTGCCTGCGCCCCGGCGTTCCCGGCCTTTCGGAGAACATTCGCGTCACAAGTATCGTCGGCCGGTTCTTGGAGCATTCCCGCATTATCTGCTTTGGCAACGGCCACGGCCTGCCTAACGAAAAAGCGCTTGTCTATATATCTTCCGCCGACTGGATGCCCCGCAACCTGGACCGCCGGGTCGAAACGCTTGTGCCGGTGCAGAATCCCACGGTACACCGGCAGGTACTCGATCAGATCATGGTGGCGAACCTGAAAGACAACGAACAAAGCTGGGTTCTGATGCCGGACGGCACATATGAGCGCGTGAAGCCCCGCGAGGGCGAGCGGCGCTTCAACGCCCATGCTTACTTTATGAATAACCCGAGTCTTTCGGGCCGGGGCCGTGCCATTAAATACGACCCGCCGCCATCAGTTGCCGATACTTATAGGGGCCGATGAGCGCGGAGGCCGGTCCCGCCGCATCCCCGCAAAGCCAAACCAGCAGCCCGTTCGGCGTGGTGGATATCGGGTCCAACTCGATCCGCCTGGTGATTTTCGAGCGTTTGAGTCGCAACCCCTGGCCCTTGTTCAACGAAAAGGTGGTGTGCGGCATTGCCCGCGGCATGGTCTCGAGCGGTGAGCTCCACAAGGAAGGCACTGTCCGCGCGCTCGAGGCGCTGGGCCGGTTCCGGACCCTGGCGGACGGCATGAATGTGCCGGGCCTTCAGGTGGTGGCGACCGCGGCGGTGCGCGATGCGGCGAACGGCGCGGCTTTTGCCAAGAAAGCTGAAAAGGCCGTAGGCGCAAAAATCCGTGTGCTGACGGGCGCCGAGGAAGCGCGGCTTGCGGCGCACGGGGTTTTGTTCGGCATTCCCGATGCGGACGGCCTTGTGGGCGATCTTGGCGGCGGCAGCCTTGAGCTTATGGAAGTGCGCGATGGCAAGCTAGGCGAGGGCGCGACACTCCCCCTTGGTCCCTTGCGGCTGATGGATGCGGCCAAGGGCAAGATCAAATCCGCGCAAGAGATCATCGAGGACGAACTGCACAAGGCCGAATGGCTCGGCGGGCTCAAGGGCCGCACGCTCTATCTTGTGGGCGGGACGTGGCGGAACTTCACGTCCATCGCCATGGAACAGGAAAACCACCCGCTGCGCATATTGCAGAACTATGCCGCCCCGGCGGGGAAAGCGAAATCGCTCGCCGCATTGCTTAAGCCCATGAGCGCACGCAGCTTGCGCCAGGTGGGGGAGCTTTCAACGCGCCGGTTGGAAGCGATGCCCTTCGGCGCGGCGGTACTCGAACGGCTCATCAAAGTGAGCAAGGTCGCCACGGTGGTCACGTCCGTCTATGGCGTGCGCGAAGGGGTTTTGTTCGAGGCCATCGACGAGGCGGAGCGGGGTACCGATCCGCTACTGGCCGCCGCCGCCGATCTCAACGTTCAGCTCGCGCGCTCGCCCGGTCACGCGCCGGAACTTAACCGGTGGCTCGCGCCGCTCTTTGACCGATGGCCGGACGATCTGAAGCGGTTTCAGCAAGTGGTCAGCTTTCTCTCGGACATCGGCTGGCGTTATCATCCGGACTACCGCGCCGAGCGCGCGTTTGAGCGCGTGCTCACCATGCCGGTTGCGGGGCTTACTCATCAGGCGCGCGCGTTTCTCGCGTTAGCGATGGCCGCGCGCTATGGCGCCGGCATCTCGCAAGCCCCGTTCAAGCCCGCCCGGCGCCTGCTGGAATTGGACATTGCCCAAAAGGCTGAAGCGGCGGGGCTCGCCTTGCGGCTTGCCTATCAAATTTCCGGCGCGGTGGCCGGGCTCTTGCCCCACAGCGCGCTCAAGATTGGGAACAAGTCGCTGGTTCTGACCTTTGACCGTTCGCAAGGGCCCTTGGCGGGCGAGATCGTTCAAAAGCGGCTTCAGAACCTTGCAAGCGTCCTCGGCCTTGAGGCGCGCATCGAGTTTGACTGAAACTCACTCCGCCGCGGCGCGGCCGCCATCGAAGGGGATCAGCTTCACTTTGTTCTTCTTGATGGTGAGTGCCATCTTGCCGTGCTTGAGCTCAAGGGCGGCGCTGCCGAAGATCTCGTGCCGCCAGCCGGAGAGGGCGGGCACGTCCGCCTTGTCATCGGCGGCGATTTTCTCAAGGTCCGCTACGGTGGCGATCATGCGCGGGGCGACCTGATGTTCCTCGGACTTTGCTTTCAGCAGAACCTTAAAGAGTTCCACTAAAGGCCCAATCCCGTTGGGAAGCGGCTCGCCCCGCTTGAGCCGGGGCAGCGATTGGGGATCGCGCGCAAGGCCCGCTGCCACGGCCTTGAGCAGCGTCTTACCGGCGGCGGAGCGGCCAAACCCGTTAGGCACGCCCCGCAAGGCGCCAAGGTCTTCGGCGGACTTGGGTGCGTGCGCCGCGATTTCCATAAGTGCGTCGTCTTTCAAGACACGGTTACGCGGCACGTCACGGGTCTGCGCCTCGCGCTCGCGCCAGGCGGCAATCTCGATCAGGACCGCAAGATAGCGCTTGTTGCCGGTACGGACCTTGAGCCGCTTCCAGGCGTCTTCCGGATGAAGCTGATAGGTCTCGGCGCTGGTCAGCACCGCCAGCTCTTCGGCCAGCCAGGGCGTGCGGTCTTGCTGCTCCACCTGATCGTGCAAGGCCTCATAGATGGGGCGCAGGTGCGTCACATCGGCGAGGGCATAATTGAGTTGCTTGTCGGACAGCGGCCGCCGCGACCAGTCGGTAAAGCGCGAGGTCTTGTCGAGGGTCTGGTCCAGCACCTTGCGCACCAGGGTTTCATAGCCCACCTGATCGCCGAAGCCGCAGACCATGGCGGCGATCTGCGTATCGAACAGCGGTGCGGGCAGGGCGCCAGTTTCGTGAAAGAAAATCTCAAGGTCCTGCCGCGCGGCGTGAAACACCTTGGTGACTTTGCCGTTCGCCATCAACTCAAAGAATGGCGCGAGATCAAGGTCCTTGGCGAGGGGGTCGATAATGGCCTCCCGCTCGGCGCCGGCGATCTGAATGAGGCACAGCTTCGGCCAGTAGGTCGTGTCCCGGATGAACTCGGTGTCGACGGTAACGTACGCATCGCTCGCGAGGGCCTTTGTGAGCGCGGCCAGCTCGCGGGTCTTGGTGACAATTTGCATGGGGCTCCCTATAGCGCGGTTCGCCGCCCTTGACAAAGTGGGGCAAGCCGTGTGCCTTTGCGCCCGCTTCGCCGGGCGCGGCGCCCAAGACTTAAATCCCGGGGACCAGAGGGAATGCATCAGTACCGGACCCATACCTGTGGCGACTTGCGCAAAGCGGACGTCGGCGAAGAGGCGCGCCTATCGGGTTGGGTGCACCGCCAGCGCGACCATGGCGGGCTTTTGTTCATCGACTTGCGCGATCACTACGGCCTTACCCAATGCGTGATCGAGCCCGAAAATCCCATCTTCACCGAGCTTGAGCGCCTGCGCGCCGAAAGCGTGATTACCGTGACGGGCAAGGTGGTGGCGCGGTCGGATGAGACGGTGAACCCCGAGCTGCCCACGGGCGAGGTGGAAGTGCGCATCGGGTCCTTTGAGCTTCTTTCCGCGGCGGAGGAATTGCCGCTGCCGGTCTTTGGCGAGCTTGATTATCCCGAAGACACGCGGCTCAAGTACCGCTATCTCGACCTGCGCCGGGACCGGCTGCACGCGAATATCGAGCTTCGGTCGAAGATCATCGCCTCGATCCGCCGCCGCATGATCGACCAGGGTTTTACGGAATATCAGACGCCGATTCTCACCGCATCGAGCCCCGAGGGCGCGCGCGACTTTCTCGTGCCGAGCCGGCTTCATCCCAACAAGTTCTACGCGCTGCCCCAGGCGCCGCAGCAGTTCAAGCAGCTCATCATGGTCTCGGGCTTTGACCGCTATTTTCAGATCGCCCCTTGTTTTCGCGACGAAGATGCGCGCGCGGATAGGAGCCCCGGCGAATTCTATCAGCTCGACCTGGAAATGAGCTTTGTCACCCAAGAGGATGTTTTTGCGGCCATTGAGCCGGTGATGCATGGCGTGTTCGATGAATTCGCGGACGGCCGCGAGGTGAGCGCCGCGCCGTTCCCGCGCATTCCCTATGCTGAGGCTTTGCGCAAATACGGCACCGACAAGCCAGACCTGCGCAACCCCATTGAGATGGTGGATGTGAGCGAGACCTTCCGTGGTTCGGGCTTCAAGGTCTTTGCCTCGATCCTTGAAGGCGACGAGAAGGCGCAGGTTTGGGCGATCCCCGCACCCACCGGCGGCAGCCGCGCCTTTTGCGACCGCATGAACGGCTGGGCCCAGAAAGAAGGCCAGCCGGGGCTTGGCTACATCTTCTTCCGCGACGGCGAAGGCGCGGGGCCGGTCGCTAAGAACATCGGCCCTGAACGCACTCAGGCCTTACGTGATCAACTGGGTCTCAAGGACGGGGACGCGGTTTTTTTCGTGGCGGGGGTTCCCAAAACCTTCCACGACTTCGCCGCCCGCGCGCGCGATCTTATCGGCGCGGAATTGGACCTTGGCGAAAAGGATGTCTTCAAGTTCTGCTGGATTGTCGACTATCCCATGTTCGAGTTCGACGAAAAGGCGGGCCGCGTCGACTTTTCCCACAACCCCTTTTCCATGCCCCAAGGGGAAATGGAAACGCTCGAAACCAAGGACCCGCTCGACGTGCTGGCTTACCAGTACGACATCGTGTGCAACGGAGTAGAGCTTTCCTCGGGCGCCATCCGGAACCACCGGCCCGAGATCATGTACAAGGCCTTCGAGATCGCGGGCTATGACAAGGCCATGGTGGACGACAAGTTCCGCGGCATGATCAACGCCTTCAAGTTCGGCGCCCCGCCCCATGGCGGCATCGCGCCAGGGATCGACCGCATCGTCATGCTTCTGGCGGGCGAGGAGAACTTGCGCGAAGTGACCATGTTCCCCATGAACCAGCAGGCCGAAGACCTGATGATGGGCGCGCCGAACCACGCCGACGCTCATCACCTGCGCGAGCTTTTCATCCGCCTCGCCCCGCCGCCCGAGAAAGACTAGCGACGGATTTACCGCCCGCCTCCCGTTTAATACCGCATACCAACCGGCAGGGGAGGCGGGGCTCATGGCATCCAGACGAATGGTTTTGGCGGGGCTTGGCGCGGGCGCGCTTGCCCTTGGGGCCTGCGCGGGGGCCCGCTCGCCCATGGGCCGCGGCGGCATGCCCGGCGGCGGTGGCATGGGAGGGGTGGGGGGCAGCCGCAACAGCGTCTCGCGCGGTGTCGAACTTAAACAGGCCGGCGATCTGGCCAAGGCCATTCCCTATTTCGCGCTGGTTGCGGGTTTAGGCGCGGGCTATGAAGTGGCGCAGTATCATCTTGGCGATTGCCTGATCCGCCAAAGCGATGCGGAAGACGACCCCCGCAAGGCCGCTCAGAAGGCGCGGGAAGGGGCTTTCTGGGTGTCGCTGGCGGCGCAATCGGGCGATGTGAATGCGCAAGCCGCCATGGCGGATCTCTATTTTGCGGGCAAGGGCGTTCCCGCTGACCGTGCCGAGGCGGCGATGTTTCTGCTGCTCGCTGAGGCCAACGTGCGCCGCGATTTCATTCACACGGGCCGCCGCGAGCGACTCGACATCCTCTCCGCCGCGCTAACTGACGCGGAACGCGAAGAAGGCCTTGCACGCATGGCGGGGTTTGAAGAACTCGAACAAAGCCGCCGCAGCTTTCCCGAGCCCGAGCGGGTCCGGCCAAGCGGACGCGGGCCCCGTCCCGGCGGCGGCCGGGGTGGTGGCCGTGGTGGAGGCCGTGGTGGAGGAGGCCGCGGCGGCGGTTATCCGGTGGAAGATGAATCCGTGTACTGAATAATTTTAGATAGTCACCCTCCAGCTTGACCGGAGGGTCCAGAGCAGCTCGTACTGGATGCTCTGATCAAGTCGGAGCATGACGAATAAAAACTCCCCAAAAGAAATGAGGGCGAGCCGAAG
>JANQLJ010000170.1 GCA_028280665.1 Alphaproteobacteria bacterium | reverse complement strand
GCGTCGATCTTCATATCGGCAGTCAGATCACGAACCTCACCCCTTTCGAAGCTGCCTTCCGGCGGGCCGCCGATCTGGTGCGCGAGCTGCGCGCCCAAGGCCATACTATTGAGCGCCTCGATCTCGGCGGCGGGCTGGGCATTCCTTACGTTGCCGGCGAGACGCCGCCCCCGGCGCCCGACGCTTATGCCAAAATGATCCGGGAGGTAACGGACAAGCTTGACGTGCGTCTGATCTTCGAGCCCGGCCGCATGATCACCGGCAATGCGGGCGTGCTGGTCACCCAGGTGCTGTACGTCAAGGAAAGCGGGACCAAGAAATTCGCCATTGTCGATGCGGCCATGAACGATCTGATGCGACCTGCGCTCTATGATGCCTGGCACGAGCTTCTGCCTCTTGAAGAAGCCGGCCCCGCAATGCCGCGCGCGCCTTATGATGTGGCGGGGCCCGTGTGCGAAAGCACCGATGTTTTTGCCGAAGCGCGCGAGCTGCCGGCCCTTGAAGAAGGCACGCATTTGGCAATTCTTTCCGCGGGCGCTTACGGCGCGGTGCAGGCAAGCGAATACAACGCCCGGCCCCTGGTGCCGGAAGTTCTAGTGAAAGGCGAACACTATGCAGTAGTGCGCCCGCGCCCCACCTATGACGAGATGATCGCGCGCGACCGCTTGCCGCCCTGGGCGGGCCCTGCGCTGACCATCGCGGGGGGGCGCGAAGAGGAAGAAAGCGCATGAGCGGCATCGGCCAGGTTCCCCGCCCCGTGAGATGGCGCATCCGGGTCATGCAGGCAACGCTGACTGCCGAGCGGCTATGGTCCCTGCTGTGGCCTGCAAGCGGCTATGTGGGCCTTGCACTTGTTCTTTCGCTTTATGACCTGTGGCGGTTTTTCCCCGTGCAGCTCCACCGCATAACCCTGCTGGTTCTCGGGGGCGCGGTGGTGTGGAGCCTTTACCGCCGCGCCCGGCGCCTTCACTGGCCCGGCGTTGACGATGCGCTTTTCCGTCTTGAGGAAGACAACGACCTCAAGCACCGGCCCCTTACGGCGTATGCGGATGAACTTGCGGTGGGAAGCGGGGACGAAGCGTCCATTCGTCTGTGGGCGTCCTATCGCGCCATGCTGCGCCGCCAGTTCCAGGGTCTTAAGCTCACCATGCCGCGGTCCGATCTTGTCCGGCGCGACCCGCGCGCGCTGAGGCTGATGCTTCTGGTCGTCTTTGTGACGGGCTGGGTCCTCGCCGGGCCCCAGGCGGTGCCGCTGATACTTACAGGCCTCAACCCACAGACCCAAAGCGAGCACGAAGCCGCCCCCCGCGTCGATGCATGGATTACCCCGCCCGCTTATACGGGCCACGCCCCGCTCTTCCTCACTGACGAACAAGGCATGATCGCCCACGAAGGCAACGTCGCCGTTCCGGAAGACTCGGCCCTTACCGTGCGTGTGGCGGGCACGGACGAGATGCCGGTGCTGTCGGGCAATCTGAGCGATCCCATTATCGAGGAAATCGCGCCGGGCACGTGGGGGATCAGCGGGCGCATTACCGGGGATGGCGAGGTCTCGATCACCTCCCCCGCCCATGATGAGCTTGCCTGGACCCTTGAGTTGATCCCCGACGTGAGCCCCGAGATCGCCTTTGCGCCCGACCCTTATGCAACGCCCCAAGGGCTCATGGCGCTGCCTTATGTGGTGCAAGACGACTATGGCGTGACCGGCATTGAAGCGCGGCTGACGCTCGTACCCCTCAGAAGCGGCGTGAGAGGCGACATGAGAGGTGACGAAGGCGCGTTTCGTGATGGCTTCTTTGCGGGCGACGGCTCCCCCCGCGAAGACGCGCTGTTCCCCGCGACCGAACCCAGCGTCACCGCGCTCGCGCTCCCAAGCGCCAGCCCCACCTCGGCCGAAGACGACCCCACCCTCGATTGGCGCGAGCACCCCTGGGCGGGGCGCGACGTGATGATCCAACTTGCCGCGCGCGACAATGCGGGCGGCATGGGCTTCAGCCGCCCCCGGTCGCTGGTCCTGCCGATCCGTGAGTTCTTGAACCCCCTTGCCGCCGCCGTCGCCGAGCAGCGCCAGATCCTCGCGCAGGAAGAAGGCGCCGCGCTTGACGTGGCGCTGACCCTCGATGCACTGACCGGGCGGCCTGATCTTTTTATCGAGGATACCACCGCGTATCTCGCCATGCGCACGGCGGTGTGGCGGCTGGCGGACGAGCCCAATGCCGACGAGCTGCGCGACACCTATCACCTGTTATGGGACGTGGCGCTGCGGCTTGAGGACGGCGATCTGTCGCTTGCCCTCGACCGCATTCGCGAGCTGGAACAAGCCTTGCTCGATGCGCTTTCGCGCGGTGCGGACAGCGCCGAGATTGCCGAGTTACTGGCGCGGCTGCGCGACGCTATTTCGGAGTATCTGCAAGCGCTGGGACAGCAAGAGCCGCAGCAAACCACATCCGACCCGGGCGAAATGATGAACACGGAGGATTTGGGAAGCCTGCTCGACCGTATCGAAGAGCTGGCCATGACCGGTTCGCTCCAATCCGCGCGGGAAATGCTGCAAGGGCTTTCGGACCTCTTGTCGCAACTCGAAAACGCAGCGCCCATGCAAGGCGGCGAAGGGATGAGCGCCCAGGAACAAGCCATGGCCGACGCCCTTGAAGGGCTTAGCGGCGTGCTTGGCAGCCAGCGCCAATTGCTCGACGAGACCTTCCGCGGCGCGCAAGGCGAAGAAGACAGCCCTTACGCCCGGGACGACCCGTGGCAGGACTGGGGCGGCTGGCCGCCGCCGGAAGACTGGCCCTATGGCCACGAGCTGCCGGAAGACGGCCCCACCGCGCCGGACGGCACCCCGCCGCGCCCGCCGGGCCAACTGGCCCAAGACCAATCGCGCATTCTTGAAGGCCTGCGCGGCATTTTGAACGAGCTGCTCGAACAAGGCGTCGATGTGCCCGGCACCATGGGCGATGCCCAACGGGAAATGGAGCGTTCCGGCGACGCGCTGGGCGGGGGTTCGCGCTCCCGCGCCGTGCCGCCGCAAGAACAAGCGGTTGAGGCTTTGCGCAATGCGCTTGATGCGCTGTCCGAACAATTGCTCGCACAAATGGCCGAGCGCCTCGGCGGCCGGCAACAAGGCCATTCGAGTGGGCGTGATCCTTTGGGGCGGACCTCGCCCAACGCGGGCCCCGACTTTGGCGACAGCGTGCGCGTTCCCACCGAGCGGGAAATGCAGCGGGCGCGGGAAATCCTCGAAGAGCTGCGCCGCCGCGCCGGGGAACGGGACCGGCCCGAGATCGAACTTGATTATCTTGAACGTCTGCTACGCCGCTTCTGACCCGATGGGCAAAAGCCGCGCCACTTCATGCCTGAGCGCATGAACGCTGAACGGTTTTGCAATCACGCCGTCGACGGCAACTTCAATCGAGGAAAGCGCCTCAGCCAGATTTGGGTCTTCGGACATGAGCAAAAACGGCAAGCCCCGCCAGTCCTGCCGCCCGATCATCATGAGCGCAACGCCGTCGATCACCGGCAGGAACGCATCGCAAATGACAAGCTCGGCGGGTTCTGCCTGCAACGCGGCGTGAGCGGCGGCGCCATGATCGACGCACCTGACCTTGTGGCCCGCGCCCGCCAGCGCGCCGTGGATCGCTTTCCGCACCGGGCTGTCTTTCGCGGCGATTAGAATTCTTGCCATGGCACCCCACCTCGTTCGTTTCGGGGGAGCCTGCGCCGCCCTTCAATCCTCTTGCGAGGCGTCCGGCGCCGTCCCGATATAAGGCAGCCCCCGGCCCAAACCGGCAACATCCATGCCATAGCCCACGACGAAAACGTCCGGCACCTGAAATCCTTTGAATTCAACCTCCACGTCCACCTCCCGGCGTTCGGGCTTGTCGAGTAGGACGCAGGCCCGCACCCGGGCGGCACCCCGGCTGGCGAGCAAGGTTTTCACAAAGCCCAGCGTGCGGCCCGAATCGAGAATGTCGTCAACGACAATAATGTCCCGGCCCTTCACGTCCGTGTCGAGATCGAGGGTGACGCGCACACGGCCCTGGCTTTCGCGGGCGGGGCCGTAGCTCGAAAGCCCCAGGAAATCCACTTCTGCGGGAACGCCGCAATCCTCGAGCGCGCGGAGAAGATCGGCGGTAAAGATAAACGCCCCGCGCAAAATGCAAACGAGCAGCAGAGGGTTTGCAGGCGTGACATTGGCGCTCGCGGATTTGATCTCGGCGGCAAGGGCGCGCACGCGGGCCCCCACATCGTCCGCGCTGATGATGACATCGCTCGCACCTACTCGCCCGCTCATTCGGGGCCCACTCATTCGGGCCCCTCGGCAAAGCGCACTTCAAGATCGCGCGCGCCCGGCGGCGGGCTGGAAAGCCTGGTGATGAAATTCGTGGCCGCGCCGGGTTCGAGCCGGGTTTCATCGAGCACGATGGTCCAGTGATAAAGCTCCTCGCCTTCCTCATCGCGCAAGGTGAGGCGAATGCGCGGTATGGGCATCGCTTGCTCGGTAACGTTCACCACCGTGCCGCGCACGGCAAAGACGCTCAGCCCGTCTTCCGATTCAAGATTGTAGGTAACGTCCCGGAACTCCATGCCGGTGCTGTTCACCTCGATCCCGGCGAGCGTATAGAGCGTTGCCGCTTGCGGCCAACCGCGCACGATTTCCACGCGATACTGGTAGGTGAGCGCGCCGAACCCGATAAGCGCGCCGCCAAGCAAAAGCCAAAGCACGATTGTGGAAATGGCGAAGGGAAACCCGCGCGTCTCCCCCGCCATTCCGGCACCCGAAAGCGACGCAAGACCATCGGCGGCGGCCCCGGCAACCGGCCGCGGCATGTCGTCGGGCGGTTTTTGAAACCATGAGTGGCCGCAATTCGCGCACCGCACCATCCGACCGCTGGGCTCAAGGCTCGCCGGGTCGGCCAGATAGCGCGTCGAACAGGACGGGCAGGTCAAGATCATGGAGGCACGTTTCCCGAGGGCTCACCATTTCTAGTGCCCCCGACAATGGCCGACCTTCGCGCCGGGATCAACGGCCAAGCGCCAGCGCCTCAAAGCGGCAGGCGCATCCCCTCATCGGCGATGGAAAAGCCCCGTGCGCGCACCTCGGCCCGCTCAGGCGAGCCTTCGCGGAGCAGAGGATTGGTGTGATTGAAGTGGATAAAATGAACCCGCGCGCGCTCGTCCGGTGAGAGCCCTTCAAGAAGCGCCATGCTTTCCACCACGAAGGGATGGGGGATGTCGGCCATGGCGCGGCCGGGCAGCTCACCATCCGCATAAAAGGTCGCATCGAGAAAGGCATAATCCACCTCGCGGATGAGTGCGGGAAGATCAGTATCCCAGCGCTCCCACTTGTCGATGTCGGGAATGAAGATCGCCGACCGGTTCGGCCCGTCGATGCGGTAGCCCACGGTCTCGGTATATTCATCCCTGTGCGGAACAAGGAAGGGTGTCACGCGGATGCCCCCGGGCAGCTCTTGCGCTTCGCCGTCTTCAAGGGGGCGAAGCTCGATATTGCCAAGGCGCACTAGTTGGTCCCACGGTCCATTTCCTGAGAGAAACGCACGCATGCGCGGCATGGCATAAACTGGAACGCCGCTTGCGCCCATCACCTCGCGCCCGAAATGGATAAGCCCCGCGTAATGGCCGATGTGACCGTGGGTGAGGAACACACCGCCCAGGGAAAACGTATCATTGGGCGCTTCGCGCTGAAGCCGGTAAAGCTGTTCGGGCATATGAGGCGTTGCTTCGAAAAGATACTTTTGCCCCGAGGCGGGATCGACCAGCGCAAGCGCGGTTGCCGTGCGCCGCAGGGCTTGGTCTTCCCAGCCCGGCAGGCAATGGGGGCGGTAGCATTCGGCCTGGGGGTAGCCCGCGTCCTGTGCGATGCCGAGCACCAAAAGGTAAGCACCCGGGGGTTCCACGTCCTCAATCCCCTGCCCTTCGCCGCACGCGGCAAGCGCCAGGCACAAGAGGGCAGCCCAAACGGCCCGTATCATCCTTTGCGTCCTTCCTCTTTACCGCCCGCTTGTTTCCCGCCCCCTTGACGGAACCCCGCGCGGCTGGGAGCTTCCACTATAGGCGAAAGCCCGCTCTCAGGTCAGGACCCTCCCTTAAGGTTCGTTATGGTTCGTTTTGAAAATGTTGGCATGCGGTACGGCATGGGCCCGGAAGTGCTGCGGGATATCTCGTTCAAGCTTGAGACCGGGTCCATCAGCTTTCTCACCGGCCCTTCGGGCGCGGGCAAAAGTTCGCTGTTGCGGCTCATGTATCTGGCGCACCGCCCGAGCCGCGGCCACATCACCATGTTCGGCGAGGACGTCAACGTGCTGCCCCGCGCGGAGATGCCGCCCTTGCGCCGCCGCATCGGCGTGGTGTTTCAGGAATTCCGCCTGCTCGACCACATGTCCGCGCTGGAAAACGTGTGCCTGCCCCTGATGGTGACGGGCGCGCCGCGCGAGGGCTATCTGAGCGACGTGCGCGAGCTTTTGACCTGGGTCGGCCTAGGCGACCGCATGAACGCAACCCCGCCCACGCTTTCGGGCGGGGAGAAGCAGCGCGTGGCCATCGCCCGCGCGGTGGTGGCGCAGCCCGATCTTCTGCTTGCGGACGAACCCACCGGTAACGTGGACCCCGAGCTGGGCATCAAGCTGCTTAGGCTGTTCATGGAGCTTAACCGCATGGGCACGACGATTATGATCGCGACCCACGACATGGCGCTCGTCGACCGTGCCCAGGACGCCATGCACATGCACATCGATCAGGGCCAGCTTTCGGTGGTTCGCATGTCCGAAGGCGCGCTTCCATGACAAGGTTTTTCGCGTACATACGGCAATTTCTTGATAGGCTTGCGGCGATCCGCTCGGCGGTTGTTCCGCCTGCGGACGGTGCGCGCTGGCCCTTGCATCTGGTCATTGCGGTGATGTGTTTTCTCGCCAGCATCGCCCTTGGGATCACCTTGACCGTGTCGAACATCGCCGAGGAATGGTCGGCGGACCTTGCGGGCGTCATCACCGTGCAAATCAAGCCCCGCGAAGAGATGGCCATGGAGGATCAAATCGCGCGCGCGCTCGAGATCATCGAAGCAACGCCCGGCATTGCCTCGGCGGCCCGCGTGCCCGCCACCTCCGCCGCCGAGCTGCTGGAGCCCTGGCTTGGCGCCGTCACTCTGCCCGAAGATATTGCCGTGCCGCAGCTTATTGATGTGCGCCTTGCGCCGGGCGGCGACCCGGACCTGACCGCCCTAACCCAGCGCCTTACGAACGCGGTGCCCGGCGCCGAGGTCGATGATCATTTCCGCTGGAAGGCGCGCCTTGGCGCCTTTGCGGGAAGCCTTGAAGCGCTCGCCATTGCCGCGCTTTTTCTCATTGTTGCGGCAACGGTGGCCATTGTGGTCTTTGCCACCCGCGCGGCCATGGAAGCCAACCGGGAGATCATCGAGGTCCTGCACCTTATCGGCGCACGTGATAAATTCATCGCCGGCGAGTTTCAAGTGCAGTTTTTGTGGGTGGGCTTGCGCGCGGGGCTGATCGGCGCCGTGGTGGCCGCGGTCCTTTTGCTTTCGCTTACGATCTTTGCAGGCGGGCGCGGTGAGTTTTTCCTGCCCGGATTGGGCGTCACCTGGCAGACATACCCTGCGCTTTTGCTCGTGCCGCTGCTCGCCGCGGGCGTCTCGGTCATGACGGCGCGGCTCACCGCCATGTCCGTCCTTGGTCAAAGGCTTTAGGATCGCGCCATGACGCGGAAACGAATCTCTTCAAATTCGCCGTGGGAAAAGAAAGTCGGCTTCTCACGCGCCGTGCGCGCCAGCAATCAGGTCTTCGTTGCGGGAACCGCGCCGATTGAAGAGGATGGCACGACCGCGGCACCCGGCGACGTTTACGGCCAGACCTTACACTGCCTTACCATCGCAAAAGAAGCTCTCGAATCGGCCGGGGCAAAACTGGAAGACGTCGTGCGCACGCGCGTCATGCTGACCGACGCACAAGACTGGGAAGCCGCCGCCAAAGCCCATGGCGAGGTGTTTGCCCACATCAAACCCGCTTGCACCTTCGTCGAGGTCGCCGGGTTTATCGACCCCGCCTGGCGCGTCGAAATTGAAGTCGATGCTGTTATGGATGAGCCCTAATGCTGGTTTTGCTCGACCGCGACGGCGTCCTTAACCAAGACCGCGCCGATCACGTGAAGACCCCGGACGAACTTGTCATGATCCCCCGGGCGGCGGAAGCCGTGGCGCGGCTGAACACGGGCGGCCACAAGGTTGCGCTGGTGTCGAACCAGTCGGGATTGGGGCGCGGTCTTTATGACGATCAAATGTTTGCGCGCATCCAGGAAAAACTCATCGCTGCTTTGCGCGAAAGCGGCGGCCACCTCGATGCCACATTCATTTGCCCTGATCCGCCATGGGACGCGGGGCCCCGGCGCAAGCCCGCGCCGGGCATGCTGGAAGAAGCCATGCGCACCTTTGGCGCGGGCGCGCGCGAGACGGTCATGATCGGCGATGCCCTGCGTGACCTTGAAGCAGCGGCGGCGGTGGGCGCGCGCCGCATCCTGGTGCGCACCGGCAAGGGCGCCGCGACCCAAGGCGCGAGGCTACCGGCCCATGTTCTGCCGGTGGAAGTGCACGAGGATCTTTGGAGCGCGGTAGAGGCCCTCGAAAAGACGGGACCAGATGGTGAGACGGACGGGGATAGTTGAACGGGTTGCAGTGGTACGCCGGCGCGGGCCTCACGTGTTCGGCGGTGTCTTCGTTCTGCTGTTTCTTCTCTGGGCCATCGGGTTCGCCAACTTCACGATGCAAAACGCGGGCGCCTCTTCGGCAGGACCGGAAGAAGGCGAGACCCTGGGCATTGTCGTGCTGACCGGTGGGCCCAACCGCCTTCAATGGGGCATGACCGCTCTCACTGAAGGCCGCGGCGAACGGCTCCTCATCACCGGCGTCAATGAAATGACCCCCCGGGGCGACTTGCACGATCTTGTGGAGGACCCGCACGAGCTTTTTGCCTGCTGCGTCGATCTCGACCGCGCCGCGGGCAACACCACCGCCAACGCGGAAGAAGCCGCCCGCTGGGCCGAGACCCACGGCTTTGACGGGCTTTGGGTCGTGACCTCGTACTATCACATGCCCCGCGCGCTGCTTGAGTTTCGCAACCGCGCGCCAACTTTACGCCTTTATCCCTTGCGCGTGGAGCCCGAAGGCTACCGGACAAGCAATTGGTGGCAGCCGGGGACCTTTCGCATTTTGGCCTGGGAATATACAAAGTACGAACTCGCGCTGATGCGCATCCGATTCGCCATACTCTTTGGCGGTTGAACCGGCACCACCCAAGCCAAGGCCCCGCTTTGTCAGCTCTACGTTCCTTTGCTTTTGCCACTTATCTTTATGGCTCGATTGCAGTCATGGGCATTGCGGGCGTCCCGCTGTTCCTCATGCCCCATCGTTGGAGCGTTGTCTGGATTCGCACCTGGTGCAAGTTAGCGCTTGGCGCCTTTTCGCATATCATCGGTGTACGGACGGTCATCAAAGGCGAAGAGAACATTCCCGATGGGCCCTTTTTCGTGGCGCTGAAGCACCAGGCCATGTGGGAGACGATTTTTACCAGCCGTTATTTCGACAATCCCGCCATCATCCTCAAACAAGAACTCATGTGGCTGCCCGTCTTCGGCTGGTGGGCCTGGCGCTTGCGCATGATCTCCGTCGACCGTGGCGCGCATGCCGCCGCCCTCAGAAAGATGCTCAAAGATGCCAAGGCTGAATGCGAGCGTGGCCGGACCCTTGTGATCTTCCCGCAAGGAACGCGCACCCCCCCCGGCGTGAAGAAGCCTTACAAATCCGGCGTCGCGGCGATTTATGGTGCGCTTGATGTGCCGGTGGTGCCGGTGGCGCTTAACTCGGGCCTGTGCTGGCCGCGGCGAGGCTACGCTTACAGGCCCGGCACCATCACGATCGAGTTCCTGCCGCCCATCGCGCCGGGGCTCAGCCGCAAGGACTTCATGGCCGAGCTTGAAACCCGTATCGAGACCGCCACCGACCGCCTGGTGGCCCAAGGCAGCTAGCCGCCGTCCACAAGCCACATGAGCGAGCCGTAACCAAAAATCCAATGCATCCCTGGCGCACCATTCCCTTTGGCCCGCGAACATGGGACCATGCCTTCAAATCGCCCAACGGAGGCAGGAACACAAGGCGTCATGCGTTTCCGGATTTTCATTCCCGTCGCGATCCTGATCGTGCTGGCCGGGGCCTATTACTGGGCATGGCAGGCCTCGGCGGCGGAACTGCGCGAAGAAGTGACCGGGTGGTTCGCGGGCGAGCGCGCCGCGGGCCGCGTCGCCCAGTTCGACCGCTTCCGCGTCAAGGGCTTTCCCTACCGCATGCAGGTGGAGATCGTGCGCCCGCACCTGGCCGACCCCGCCGTGGGATGGAGCTGGCAGGCCGAACGCCTCACTGGTTTCGTGCTGCCCTACCGGCTCAACCACGCGGTTCTGGTGATCAAGGGCGAGCAGCGCCTTGAGTTCACGCGCTTCGGGCGGCGCGAAGTGATTACCGGCAGGGCCGAAGACCAGCGCGCGAGCCTCGTCCTGCGCCGCGGTGATCTTGAACGCCTTGCCATTGAGACGAGCGGGATCGCGCTTACCCGGCAGATCTTTTTGGATAATGGCCCGAACGTGCCCGAGCGCATCGAGACCCTGGACGTGGGCACCCTTCAGGCCCACACACGGCGCGTGCGCGATACGGACGACCTGCCCCAAGACGGCCATCACCATGCCATCGTGCTGGACGCGCAAGACATCACCTGGAACGGGCACCCTTACGAAGGGCTCGGCTCGGATATCGCGTTCGTGCAGGCGCGCATTCTGGCCGCCGGTGTACCCGAGACCGGCATCGGCTCCATCGCGCCTGATTTTCTGCCGCGCTGGCACGACAATGACGGCATTCTCTATCTCGACGAGGCGGCGATCCGCTGGAGCGAGATCGAGGTTGCCGGCACGGGTGTCTATCAGCTCGATAACCAAAACCGCCTTGAAGGTGAAACCACTGTCTTTGTCAGCGGGCACGGCCGCGCCATCGACGCATTGGTCGCGGGAGGCGCGCTTGATCCTCAGTACGCGGAAATTTCGAAAACCGTGCTTGATGTCATCGCCGCCATCGGCGGCGACCCGGAAGGGCGCATCCGCGCGCCGCTGCGCATTGAAGACGGCACCGTCTATCTCGGCCCCGCCGAAATGATGCAATTGCCGCCGCTATATTGAGGGCAGGCTCGTGATCTTGAGGGTTTACCGCGCCGTCGTTCACGAAGGCCAGCAAGCCGCCTTCCGCGCGTTCTTTGAGGAAACCGCTATCCCCACGCTGGAAGCCACGGACGGCATGGAGCGGCTGATCGTGGGCTGGCCGCGGCCTGAAGACCCGTGCGGCTTTTCCATGATCCAGGTGTGGCGGGACCTTCCCGCCCTCATCGCCTTTACCGGCGCGCGTTGGCAAGACGCGGTGGTTCACCCGGACGAGGCCCATCTCATCAAGGAAACATCCGTGCACCATTACGAAGTGGACTAGTCGTCTTCGTGGCGGCGGCCGAAATCGGGCTCGCCGGTTTCCTGGCCCGCGTCGATAATGCCGCGGCGGATTTGCCGCGTGCGGGTGAAAAGATCATAAAGCGCGTCCCCGTCACCCCAGCGGATGGCGCGCTGAAGCGCCGTCAGGTCCTCGGAAAACCGACCGAGCATTTCGAGCACCGCGTCCTTGTTGGCCAGAAACACGTCGCGCCACATGGTGGGATCGGAAGCCGCGATGCGCGTGAAATCGCGAAAACCGCCGGCGGAATACTTGATCACTTCCTGGCGCGTGACCCCTTCGAGGTCCGCCGCCGTGCCCACGATGTTGTAAGCGATAAGGTGCGGCACATGGCTGGTGATCGCGAGGACAAGGTCGTGATGCGCCGGGCTCATCACCTCCACCTGACTGCCGCAACTGTTCCAAAATTGAGTGAGCTTTTGGATGGCGTCTTCGTTTGTGCCCTCCGGCGGCGTCAGGATGCACCAGCGCTGGTGAAAAAGCGCGGCAAAGCCCGCGGCGGGACCGGACTGTTCCGTCCCCGCAATGGGATGGCCCGGCACGAAATGAACGCCCGCGGGCACGTGGGGACCGGCGGCATTGATTACCGCTTGTTTGACTGAGCCCACGTCCGTGAGGATCGCGTCTTTCCCAAGGTGCGGCGCGATCTCTTTCGCCACCGCGCCCATGGCTCCCACCGGGGTTGCCAACACATTCAGATCGGCGCCCGCGGCGGCGCGGCCAAGATCGGCTTCAAGGGCATCGCAGAGTTTCAATTCCTCCGCCTGCTGACGGACTTGCGGTGAGGCGTCAGCGCCCACAACCGCCCCGGCAAGTCCTTCAGCCTTTACGGCGCGGGCAAGGGACGAGCCCACGAGCCCCAAGCCGATAATGGCAACGCGCTTGAAAAGAGGATCGCTCACGCGCTTGCTCCTGTACTCGCGGCAATATCGATGGGCCGCGCATAGCCCCCTACCACCTTAAGATCGACGATCCCGGATGCAGGCTTTGTGATCTCGCCAAGGCGCGGGTCGTCCCCGGCAATGAAGGTGTCCGTTTCGAACAACATGAAACGCCGCCCACCGTCATCCGGCGCGGTGCCGAGCAATTGCGCACTCATGCCGTGACCGCCGAGCAGCGCGGCGAGGTTTGCCTCATCGGCATCGGACTCCACGAGCGCCACCACAAGCGTTGCATCATCGCCGGTGGGGCGCTGCGTCAAATTTGCAAGCGCAAAGGCGCGCGGGAAGTCGTAACCCGGCGCGCCTTCGATAAGCGGCAATCGCGCAATCACCTGCGGGCCGTTCGCTTCCGCGGAGAAGAGCCGCGGCCACCAGGGTGCATTGTCTTCAAGCGTTGGCGCGGGCAGCACCCCGATATCGCCATCCTTGAGCGTATTGATTACCTCGGCCGCCGTTCCCAGGGGCACGAGCTTTGTCGCCGCGCCAAAATGAAAGCGCGCCAGATCCCAAAGCCCATGGGCATCTTCACCGCCAGGCAGATAAACCTTGAAGTCCCGCTGGAGCGCGAGGCTCGCCGCCATGATCTCGCGCCAGATGTGGACGACGCTCGCGAGCGGCATCTCGCCCGTGTGGCGCACCGCAAGAGACCGCAGGATTTCCATTTCCCGCGCCGGGCGCATGGAGGGCGCCGCCCCTTTTGCCCCCGCCATTTGCCGCACGACGCCCGCGCGCTTCATGAGGAGATCATGCATCGCCGCATCCAGGCGGTCGATCTCGCCACGCAAATCGTCAAGGCTGTCGGGCCCGTCAGTCATGGGTTGCCGTCTTTTTGTTGCGCGTTTTTGCAACGCCCCTTCGCACTATAGCGTAATAGAGCATAACAATTGCGTTTTGCAGCGCAATCGCCAGGCCTCAATAAGGTGAAAATGGGTGAAGGCTCCCCGGCGGCGCCTCAGGGCTTGGAGACCGGCGTGAGCGCGGGCTGCAG
>JANQLJ010000151.1 GCA_028280665.1 Alphaproteobacteria bacterium | reverse complement strand
GGGTTCGAATTCACCAGGATCACCCGGTAGCCCTCTTCGCGCAGGGCTTTGCACGCCTGCACGCCGGAATAATCGAACTCGCAGGCCTGCCCGATGATGATGGGGCCAGCGCCGATGATCAGTATGCTGTGTATGTCGTCACGTTTGGGCATGGGTTATCCTGGTATTGGGATGCCGAGTAAGGCCGCGACTGCTATGATTGCGGTCGTGATTACGGCATTTACAGCGTTGTCAGCGAACCTTTTTCCAAGCCAAGACAACCCCTCAAACAGAAGGCGCTCTACGAGGTCGATATTGACTTGCTGTGATTCGAGAAGGGCGCGGCCTGATTCTACTTCGCGGATAACTCGCTCAACCTCTTCATCGAAGTGGCCGGGATCATTCAGCGCTTTTACCGCTTCAAGTGCTTCGTCTGTCTTTGCCTTGGCGTCTAATAGACCTTCCTGGTTATCAGTGAATTCGACGATGCGATCGCTTGCTGGCGCTGTCGTCGATGTTGGTGTTTGCGGGTCTTCGGTATGGCCGTAGCTTTCTTTTATCTTCTCTATTGCAGTTGGAAGCCACGTGTCATTTGCCTTCCAGAATTTCCAGAAGGTGCTCTTCTGATTTCGCCGCGCTCTATCAACCAACTCATCGGCATTTGAAGCAAGTGTATAGAGATTGCCGGTGAAGCGATCTTCAATTTCAACAAACAGTTCGCTCTCTACGCCTGACTTGGTGGTAAACTCAACGTCTTCTAGTGTTACTAGCCCCAGCCCACGTGTATGTGAGGAGTTATGGATGTCTTCAAGGGTGAGTGGTTTTCCATGTCGGGCGAGTATGTCAAAGACAAATGGAGCTAGATATTCTGCGATATCTTCTTCATAGCTCATTCCATTCTCCGTTAGGTCAAATCGACAATGCGCAAGTAGGATGAGCGCGCTTTCGGGGTTTTATAGTTAGTTTCGTGCCGGTCCAATTTCCTCACTCCGCCCCCTCAATAAACGCCTTCAAGTCTTGCATGTCCTTTTCAAGCAGCCCGACGATGGATTTGAGCATCACGCGGCCCATGACGAAGCCCATCACGCGCGCCATGAAGGTTTGCGGCGTGCCGGTGAAGCGCATGGCAACGCGGGTGCCGCCACCTTCCGTATCCTCAAAAGTGAAGTAGCTCGCGTACTTGTTGCCGTGGCTTTCGGCGGTGACCGTTAGCCCGTTGGGCGGGTCGAACGTAGCAATGGTCATGGTCTCCGAGGCTTCGCGGCCGTAAAGCTCGCGCGTCTCGGTCCAGCTTGTCCCTACGCGCGCGGGGCCGGGGGTGTGCACGGTCGCGGCTTTAATGCCCGAGATGCGATCGGCAATGTGCTCATAATCGTTGAAGACCTCGAACACGCGCGGGCGCGGCGCATCGATCTCCACGGTGACGGTGACTTCCATCACGCTCTCCTTCTGATAGCGGAAACGAAACGCTCGAACAGGTAGTGACTGTCGTGGGGCCCGGGGCTCGCTTCGGGGTGATGCTGCACGGAAAAGACGTCGCGCCCCTCGAAGGCAATGCCGCAATTGGAGCCATCGAACAGCGACACATGGCTTTCGCGCACGCCGCTGGGCAGGGTTTCCGCGTCCACCGTGAAGCCGTGGTTCATGGACGTGATTTCCACTTTGCCGGTGGAAAGGTCCTTCACCGGGTGGTTCGCGCCCCTGTGGCCCTGGTGCATTTTCTTGGTTTTGGCGCCTGCTGCCAGCGCCAGCATCTGATGGCCCAGGCAAATGCCGAACAGGGGAAGCTCCGTATCGAGAATACCTTTGATCGCCGGGACCGCATATTCCCCCGTCGCTGCCGGATCGCCCGGACCGTTCGAGAGAAAGATACCGTCCGGGTTATGCCCCATGATCTCTTCCGCCGTGGCGGTGGCGGGCACCACGGTCACGCGGGCGCCATGGCCCGCAAGGCAGCGCAAGATGTTGCGCTTGGCGCCATAATCGACGGCGACCACGTGAATGTCGCCGTCCGCCATCTCGCCGTAACCCTCGCCGAGCTTCCAAGGGGTCTCGCGCCATTCGTAAGTTTGCGTGGTGGAAACTTCACGGGCGAGATCCATGCCTTCGAGCCCCGGCCAATCGCTCGCCTGGGCTGTCAGCGCTTCAACATCGATTTTGCCGTCCGGCGCATTCACAAGCGCGATGTTCTGAAAGCCGTCGCGGCGGATCTTTGCGGTCAGCGCGCGGGTGTCAACGCCCGCAAGGCCGACGAGATCGCGCGCCGCCAGCCAGTCATGCAAATGGCTTTGGCTGCGGAAGTTGGCGGGGTTCGTGACGCGCGCGCGGGTGATCAGCCCCAGCGCGGCGGGGTTGACGGTTTCGATGTCTTCGTCGTTCGCGCCCACGTTGCCGATGTGCGGAAAGGTGAAGGTGATCACCTGGCCCGCGTAGGACGGGTCGGTCAGAATTTCCTGATAGCCGGTGATCGAAGTGTTGAAGCACAGCTCGCCCACCCGCGTGCCCGCCGCGCCGAAGCCGTGGCCGAAAATGGCGGTGCCGTCCGCGAACACCACGGCCCCCGTCGGTTTTTGGGGGGCGGTGCGCGGGGTCGCTGGCATGGTCGGGCCTCATGGGCGTTAAGGTTGGCGGCGGCGCGGGGCTTGCCTCGATGGCGCGGGGGGCGTAAACACGGCCCCCTTGTTTTCGAGGGGCGAAGCGCCCACATCGGGCGTGCCTCGCGCGCAAATTGACGGGAAGCTAGTGATCGAGTCGGTCGCCGTCAAGCGATTATTGAAGGGCCGAAAACCTCAATAAACTAAAGGCAATTGTGACAGTTTGGGAACGTTGAGGAAGGAGATCCCGGGTCTTCATTTTGCGCTTGGCCGGATTGCCGGCGCGGCACGGGAAAACACGGATGCGGAACGAACTTAACGACGCGCTCAAGACCGCCATCAAGGCAAGAGACCAGCGCAAGGTTGCAACCCTGCGGCTGATCCTCGCCGCCATCAAGGACCGCGACATCGCCGCGCGTTCGGAAGACCGCATGGGCGGTGTTTCGGACGAGGAAATCCTCGGCATTTTGCAAAAGATGTCGAAACAGCGCGATGAGTCTTTACGCCTTTACGAGGAAGCGGGCCGCCTCGACCTTGCCGAACAGGAGCGCGAGGAAAAGGAAATCGTCGAGAGCTTCCTGCCCCAGCAAATGAGCGAAGACGAAATCAAGCGCTGTTGCGAGGATGTGCTCGCCGAGCTTGGCGCCGAAACCCTGAAGGACATGGGCAAGTGCATGGGCGCGCTCAAGGAGCGCTATACCGGCAAGATGGACTTTTCCAAGGCGTCGGCCATCGTCCGCGAGCGGTTGCAGCAGTGACTATCTAGTCATCCTGGGGCGCCGCCGAAGGTGCCTCTGGGCCCTCCACACCCTGTGGAACACGGGGAAAAGGGCGCGGGGCCGTTGGCTTGGCGGGGGCGCCCCGTCATAGTGATTCGCTTGATGCCGAATCAGCCCCATACTGAACGGTCCGACGAGACGCTATAGCGCCCGATTGCGAGCCCCCGAGAGCCCCCGATGCCGGACGATTTCATCAACGAATTGCGCCGCAGAGCCCGCATCGAGGAGATCGTGGGAGCGCGGCTTGAATTCGACCGGGCAAAATCGAACCCGCGCAAGGGCGATTACTGGGCTTGCTGCCCGTTTCACGGCGAAAAGACCCCGAGCTTCCATGTGCTCACCGACCGGCAGGGCTATCACTGCTTTGGCTGCGGGGCGCATGGCGACGTGTTCAGCTTCGTCATGGAATACGAGAAGCTCGGCTTTTGGGAAGCCGCGAAGCGCATCGCGGGTGAGGTGGGCCTGGAGGTGCCCGAGCGTTCGCCCGAGGCCGCCGCGCGGGCCAAGCGGCGCAAGACGCTCTATGATGTGATTGACGCGGCGGCGGCATTCTACCGCGAAACCTTGCGAGCGCCCGAAGGCCAGGCGGCGCGCGACTATCTTGCGGGCCGCGACCTCAAAGAAGCAGAGTGGGACCGTTTCGGCCTCGGTCTTGCGCCCAACAAGCCCGATGCGCTGTTAAAGCATCTTGAGGTGCGTGGGTTCGAACGGCCGCTTGTCGAGGAAGCGGGCATCCTCGCAGGCACGGACGGCGACGAGCGCCCGCGCGATTTCTTCCGTAACCGGATTATTTTTCCCGTGCGCGATCCCGAAGGCCGCACGATTGCCTTCGGGGGCCGCGCGCTGTCGCCCAATGCCAAGGCGAAATACATCAACACCCGGGCAACACCGCTGTTTGATAAATCCCGCGTACTTTACAATCTCGACGCCGCGCGCAAGCCCATCCGCGAGGCGGGAACGGTGATCGCCGCCGAGGGCTATATGGATGTGATCGCGCTTGCCCGCGCGGGGTTTGCCAACGCGGTCGCGCCCATGGGCACCGCGCTGACGGCGGATCATCTCGAAAGCCTGTGGCGCCTCGCGCCCGAGCCGCTCATCTGTTTTGACGGGGACACGGCGGGCCGCCGCGCCGCGCGCAAGGTGCTCGAACTTGGCCTGCCTATGCTCAAGACCGGGCATTCGCTCAAATTCGTCATGCTGCCCCAAGGTCAGGACCCGGACGATCTTTTACGCTCAGGCGGGCGCGCCGCCATTCGCGGCGTCTTGGAAAAGGCGGCGCCGCTGGCCGAGATGATCTGGCGCACGGCCAAGATGACCGCGACCCTCGACACGCCCGAGGGCCGCGCCCAGATGGAGGCCGAGCTTGACAGGCTGACGGGGCTGATCCGCGAACAGCGCAGCCGCTTTCACTTCGCCCAGGCTTTGAAAGAGCGGTTTCGCGCCGCCATCGAGGCCCCCAAAGGCCCGAAAGGCCCGAAAGGCTTTGAGCGGAAGGGCGCCAACATTGCCCCCATCCTTTCGGGCGCCAGCGACCGGCTCAAGCACTCGGCCCTCGCCCAGGGCGGAAACCGGGGGAAATCTGCCTCTTTGCACCCCTTGCGCCAGTCCGATACCCCGCTCGGCGGGCGCCACCGGGAACAGCTTCTTCTGTTTGTGTTGATTAATCACCCGGAGGTGCTGGAGCGCCACGTGGAGGATTTTGCCGCCTGCGAAATCCGCGACCCGGAGCTGAATACCCTGAAAACAGCCCTTTTTGAGGCGGTTGGCACGGCCCCGGGCCTTGACAGGGAGGGCCTGAAAGGCCACTTGAATGCGCGGGGATTCGGGGATATCGCCGACCGGCTGGCGGCCCAGGACGTACTTAAATGCTTGGCCTTTGCGCGCGAGGATGCGCCGATCGAAGAGGCCGAGGAGCATTGGCTCGAAGTCCTGGCACGTCACAATTTGGCGGCGGCCCTGCTCCAGGATCTGCAAGAAGCGGAACATGCCCTTGCCGATGACGCGACCGAAGAAAACCTCAACCGGCTTCGGACGGTGCAACAACTGTTGGCAAAGCATGAACGCGGTGAAGTGGTCCGCGTGTCATAAGGGCGCGCATGGTTTGGAGAGCGGGACAACCCCATTAGCTGATTGATTTGAAGGTCCGGGGCGTGCGTGAGCGCACGCATTGACGTCGAACCGGCTTGAAAAGATGGACTTGAAGATGGCGCGTGCCACTGAACAAAAGCATACAAAACCCGCCCGCAAGATCGCCGCCAAAGGCTCGGTGAAGAAAGCGGTCAAAAAATCCGCCAAGACCAAAAAACCCGCCCGGAAGGTGGCGCCCAAGCGCAAGACCGCGGCCAAGACCGCCACCAAGGCGCGCACCAAGAAAGCCGCGCCAAAGAAAGTCACGGCCAAGAAGACGGTCAAGAAGGCCGCAAAGAAAACCTTAAAGAAACCGGCGGTAAAGAAGACGCAAGCCAAGAAGGCGCCGGCAAAGAAAGCCGCGCCGAAGAAAAAGCCCGCGGCCAAGAAGAAGGCGGCCGCAAAGACCGCGCCAAAGACAGCTCAGAAACCCAAGCAAAAGAAAGTAACCGCGTCAGTGACCAGTACCGCCAAAGCCTCCCAAACGAAATCCGCGCAAAAGAAAGCCACAAAGAAGACCGCCAAGTCCGAGGAGGGCGGCGATGCGCCACTGCTCGATCTCGACAATGCGGACGTGAAGAAGCTGATCAAGGCCGCCAAGCAGCGCGGCTTTGTCACGCTTGAAGAACTTAACCGCGTGCTGCCGTCCGATCAGGTCTCGCCCGAGCAGATCGAAGACACCATGGCCTTCCTTTCCGAACAGGGCATCAACGTCATCGACGAAGAACCCGAGGAGAGCGAAAGCAAAGAAGTCGTCGAAAAGAAATCGACCGCCGCTACGACCACGGGCAAGGGCTCGGAAACCCTCGACCGCACGGACGACCCGGTCCGCATGTATTTGCGCGAAATGGGCACGGTGGAGTTGCTTTCCCGCGAAGGGGAGATCGCCATCGCCAAGCGCATCGAGGCGGGCCGCGAGACCATGATCGGCGCCTTGTGTGAAAGCCCGCTCACGTTCGAGGCCATCATCGTGTGGCGGGACGAGCTTTACGACGGCAAGATTTTGCTGCGCGACATTATCGACCTCGACGCCACTTATGGCGCAACGCCGGAAGGCCAGGCCAGCCGCGCCGCCCAGTCGGCCCAGGCCGCGCGCGTCATTCAGGCGAACGGCGGCACGCCGCCCGCCTCCCTCACTGAAGCAAGCAAGGCCGCGCCGCAACCCGCGGCGCCTCAACCGGAAAACAAAGGCCCGGCTAACGGCGATGGCGGCGACGGCGACAAGGAAGGCAGCGGCGAAGCCACCAGCGACGACGACGATGATGATGAGGACGATGCGAGCAACCTTTCGCTCGCCGCCATGGAAGCGACCCTCAAGCCCGCGGTTCTGGAAAGTTTCGACGCCATCGCCGGCGACTACAAAAAGCTGCGTAAGCTACAGGACGCGCTGGTCGAGGCCGCGCTCAAAAACCAAAGCCTCAGCCCCGCGCAGGAAAAGCGCTATGCCAAACTGCGCCAGGAAATCGTCGACGAGGTGAAGGGGCTTCACCTCAACAATCACCGGATCGAAGCGCTGGTCGATCAGCTTTACGGCATCAACCGCCGGCTTGTGTCCCTCGAAGGGCGGCTCTTGCGCCTTGCGGAAAAGCATGGGGTAAGCCGCATCGACTATCTTGAGCAATATTTCGGCAACGAGCTCGACCCCGGCTGGGCGCGCCGCGTGGGCCGGCTCAAGGGCAAGGGCTGGAAGGAATTCATCTCCGGCGAGCGCGACACGGTGAAGGAAATCCGCGCGGAGATTCAAAACGTCAGCCAGGAAACCGGGCTCGAAATCTCCGAGTTCCGGCGCATCGTCTCGACGGTGCAAAAGGGCGAACGCGAGGCGCGCATCGCCAAGAAGGAAATGGTGGAGGCGAACCTGCGGCTCGTCATTTCCATCGCCAAGAAATACACCAACCGCGGCCTGCAATTCCTCGATCTCATTCAGGAAGGCAATATCGGCCTGATGAAGGCGGTGGATAAGTTCGAATACCGCCGCGGCTACAAGTTCTCGACCTATGCCACCTGGTGGATCCGCCAGGCGATCACGCGCTCGATCGCGGACCAGGCGCGCACCATCCGCATCCCCGTACACATGATCGAAACGATCAACAAACTGGTGCGCACCTCGCGCCAGATGTTGCACGAGATTGGCCGCGAGCCGACGCCGGAGGAGCTTGCGGAAAAGCTCGCCATGCCGCTCGAAAAAGTGCGCAAGGTCATGAAGATCGCGCGCGAGCCTATTTCGCTCGAAACCCCCATTGGCGATGAAGAAGATTCGCACCTCGGCGATTTCATCGAGGACAAGAACGCGGTCCTGCCCATCGACGCGGCGATCCAGTCGAACTTGCGGGAGACGACGACGCGGGTGCTGGCAAGCCTCACGCCGCGGGAAGAACGCGTGCTGCGTATGCGCTTCGGCATCGGCATGAACACCGACCACACGCTTGAGGAAGTTGGCCAGCAATTCTCCGTCACGCGGGAACGCATCCGCCAGATCGAGGCAAAGGCCTTGCGCA
>JANQLJ010000097.1 GCA_028280665.1 Alphaproteobacteria bacterium | reverse complement strand
GCTTCTTGAAGCGAATACCGGCGAGGGGCGCGTCGAAGCGGTGGACACCACATTCTGGTACGGCTTCAAGGACGATGTGGTGATCCGCGTCGAGCCCCTGCCGGACGGCTCGGTGCGCGTGGACGTGCGCTCGAAAAGCCGCGTGGGCGTTTCGGACCTCGGCACCAATGCCCAGCGGATCAGGGATTTCTTCGCGGCGCTCCAGACGCGGACGGGGGGAAGCAACTAAGCCAGCCGCCAGCCTTCGCCTTCCCGCGTGGCGCGGCCTGTGGCTTCCATGTGAATAAGATGCGCCTCGACCGAGCGCGCGGCGGCGGGGTGCAGCCGCGGGTCCACGTCGCGGTACATGGTCTCTACCATTTCCGGAATGCGCGTCATGCCTTCGGTCAGGCAGGCGAGGATTTGCAGCTCGCGCGCTTCCCGGTGATGGATAAAGGCTTCGATGAAGGGGCCGGGCTCCGTGACCGGGGGCCCGTGCGTCGGCCAGTAGATCGCGTCATCGCGCGCCTGAAGTTTCCGTAAACTGCCAAAATAAGCGTTCATGTCCCCGTCCGGCGGCACAATGACGCTGGTGGACCAGCCCATGACGTGATCGCCGGTGAAGAGCGCTTTTTCTTCGCGAAGCGCAAAGCACATGTGGTTCGACGTGTGACCCGGCGTGTAAACGCACTCGGCGGTCCAGCCCGCGCCTTCGATTACCTCGCCGTCCTTGACGCGGACGTCCGGCACAAACTCAAGATCGCCGCCTTCCTCGACCTTGACGCCTTCTTCGTCCTTGCCCGCGCCGTGGGGGCCATAAGCATAAGTGGGCGCGCCGGTTTCAGCTTTCAGCTCCCGCGCCAGGGGGGAATGATCGATGTGCGTGTGGGTCACCAGAATGTGGCTGACGGTTTCACCTTCGAGCGCCTTCATCAGGGCCTTCAAGTGCGCATCGTCGCGGGGACCCGGGTCGATTACCGCCACCTCGCCCTTGCCGATGATGTAGGTGCCCGTACCGGTGTAGGTAAATGGCCCGGGATTGTTCGCAATCACCCGGCGGATGAGCGGCGAGACCTGATCCACCTCGCCATATTCAAACTCGATATCGCGGACGAAAGGGATCGCCATCAGGCCGCCAGTTCTTTCACCAGGCTGACAAAGGCCCGGCCGAGCCGCGTAAGCGCGCGCAGTTTGTCAGTGGTCTTGAGGGGGACGGGCGGGCCCATGTCAGTCTTGTTCACGTCGACCACGAAAATTTTGCCGCTTTCCCGGCAGCGCAAAACGTCCAGCCCACCGAAGTCGAGGCCGATTTCCCGGGAGAACGCGATCAGCTTGTCCACTTCGTCTTGCGATAGGGCCTCCACGGTTTCCACCATGATAGCTTCGGTATTGTCGTTGGCGAACCTGATCGCGGTGGGCCGGCGCTTGAGGTACACCATGGGAATTTCACCGCCGACGATGGGCACGCGGATGTCTTCGGCCAGTTTGCCGTCATAGCAATTCTCGATAAAGCGCTGGTAGGAATAGTCCGGGTCCGCTGCATCGATGGGGCACTCGATAATGCGCCCGTCGTGCCGCGCGTTGATTTGCGACTTCTGCACCACCTTGCCGGTGTAGGTGGTGGGGTCCACGGCAAGGCCATAACCAAAGACCTTCTCAAATACTTCTTCCACGCGCGCCTTACTGATGTCCGTGCAGCGGCCATTGAGAATTTTTTTGTTGGAGTTGAGAATCTCCTCGTGGATGGAGCCCTTGGTCTTGTCCTCGAAATAGAACAGTACGTCGCACGCGGGGTAGTCGTCCGAATAGCGAAAGCCCATCCACTTGGTAACGTTCCACGCCTTGTACCAGGGCTTGGGCCGCGCGGGCACCCAGCCGATGGTGTGGGCGGGCCGCGCGCCGGTGGTGTAGCGCGTCCAGAAGACAACCGATATGGCGAGGTACAGCACGAACTGCCGCAGCACCGCGTTCACGAGTTCGCTGTTTATGGGCAGGTGTGCGTCGGTGCTCTTGACGTAAACCTCGCCCCAGCGGAGCACCGCGTCTCTGTAAAACTGCATCCGGTGTTCTTGCCTCTGACTTGCGGCCCCGGCGGTCCCGCGAAAACCCGTACTTCAATCGATTATGGGGAAGCCCCCCGCGAAGGCAAGCCGCCTAGCTGTAGCGGACTTCTTTGGCTTCCGCCTGGCCTTTTTCCGCTTCTTCGGTGGCCTCGGCAAGGTCCTTCAGGAAGTCATCGAGGGCGGCTTCATGGGCGGGGGTCAGCATCATGTGCAGCGCCGGTGGATCGACCGTCGCGCCGGGCCACCAGCCGCGTTTGTTCATGGCGCCCCACAGGCCGAAGAGCTCAAGCCCCTCCTTGCCGAAATTGATGATCATCAGCTTCGAAGGGCCATAGACCTTGTAGCCGAGATCGGCGAGGCCTTGTTCGAGCCGCGCGCGGGTTTCCAGAATGACCTTGGCTTTCGCGGCATAGCCTTCCTTGCCCAGATAATTCATCACCGCCCAGGCCGCGGCAATGGCGCCGCCGGGCCGGGTGCCTGCGAGCGTGGGCGTGACCATGCGCCCCGAAGGCCACACGTCGAAGTCGGTCTTCTGGTACTTCTGCAGGTCCTCGGACCGGTACAGCACGGTGGAGGCGCCCTTGGCCGCATAGCCGAACTTGTGGAGGTCCGCCGACAGGGAACTGACACCCCGGTTCTTGAAATTGTAAGCGGGCAGCTCGACCCCGTTCATTTCGGCAAAGGGGGCGAAGTAGCCGCCCACGCAAGCGTCCACGTGGAACCAGATGCCGCGCGCACGCGCGATTTCCGAAAGCTCAGGGATTTGCTCGACCACACCGCTGGGGAAAGCCGGGGCGCTGCCCACGCACATGATGGTGTTCTCGTCGATTGCCGCTTCGAATGCCTCAAGATCGGGCAGGCGGGTCTCGCCATCAATCGGTGTGCGGATTACTTCAAGGCCCAAGTAGTGCCCCGCCTTGTTGAAGGCCGGGTGGCCCGAATAAGGGATCACGATATTGGCGTTTGAGGTGTCCTTGCCCTGTTCGTGCGCCCGCTCGCGGCAGGCCTTGACGGCCATGATGATGCTCTCGGTCCCGCCCGAGGTCATGCCCCCCGCCGCGCCGTCCGGCGCCTCGAAAAGATCGAGCGCCATCTGGACCACTTCGTCTTCCATCACCTTGAGCGAGGGGAACGCGCCTTGATTGAGGCCGTTCTCGGAAATGAACATGGTGTAGGCTTCTTTGATGACCTCGAGTACGTCGGGCCCGGCGAAGAAGACGTTGTAGCCGTTGCGGCCGTGGCGCCAGTCGATGTCGCCCGCCGCCATCTCCTCCATTTGCGCCTTAAGCGCGTCCCACGGCGTGCCGCGCTCGGGAAAGTGTTTGCTCATGTCCGCTCTACCCCGTTCATTCACGAATGGGCGCGACCCTAGCAAAAGGGGCCCGCACCTGCCAGCGCCAGCAGGGCCCAAGTCACCGGTTGTCGAGCTGCGCACGCACCGCCTCCAGCCCCGCCCGCGTAATACGGTAAGGCGCGCCGTTCCGGCTGCGGATCAGCTTGCGCTTTCTCAGCTTTTTGAAAACCCCAAGCGAACAGTCCGCAAGCACGAATCCCTCGCGGGTGAAGCATGTTGCCTTGGCTGCTTTGCCGTGGTCGTTCTTTTCAATCTTTATGTGCCCGCCCTGGGCAAGCGCGTGCAGCGTGCGCTGCTCATGTTTCGATACGTTCATGTCTGGTGATGCCTTGAGCCACAGAAAACCGTGCGCGCGGGGGCTGACCCCCGGGCGTTTTCTTTTTCATCCGCGCGGCTGAGGGCTTTGTGCGCCTCAGGCGCGGGGCTGGCTCGCAATCTCTGACATGAACGCTCCCGTTTCGGGTTGCCCAGATGCGCTTAACCTAGGCTGCGCGCCTCTGTCCGGCAAGTGCGGCGGTGCCACACTCTGCAAATAGGGCGG
>JANQLJ010000100.1 GCA_028280665.1 Alphaproteobacteria bacterium | reverse complement strand
CGCAAGGCCGCGGACGACGCATGGGTGAGCGGTTTGCCGGGCGCCGTGGTGCTGCTTTCCCCCGCCTGCGCTTCGTTCGATCAGTTCACGGATTTCGAAGCGCGCGGCAATGCGTTCCGCAAACTCGTGCAAGACATCGTGAAAGACGCGAAAAAAGCGGTACCCTCATGAGCTACGCGCGTGCGGACAGGCGGCCTTTTACGGTGTGGTGGCGCACCATCGACCGGATGACCGTCGCGGGCATTGTGGTGCTCGCCATATTCGGCGCCTTCGTTTCCGTGGCAACCAGCACCGCGGCGGAAGTGCGGGGTGGGCCCGACGCGGCTTACTTTTATGGCCGCCATATTCTTTATACCCTCGCCGCGCTCGGCGTTTTGCTTTTTCTTTCCATGCGGACCGTGCGCGAGGTGCGCAATCTTGCGGTGGCACTTTACGTGGCGGCGCTCGCGGCGCTGGTGCTGACCTTGCTTGTGGGGCCGGAGATCAACGGGGCCCAGCGCTGGCTGCGCTTTGGGTCATTATCTGTTCAGCCTGCGGAGTTTCTAAAGCCCGCCTTTGTGGTGCTGGTGGCCTGGTCGCTTTCCGAAGGCAACCGCCTGCCGGGGTTTCCGGGGCGGTCCTTGTCGCTTTTTCTTCTGGGCGCGCCGATGTTTCTGTTCTTGCTGCAGCCGGACATCGGCCAGACCGTGCTGATCACCGCGGTGTGGGGCGCGCTTTTGTTCGCCGCCGGCCTTCCCTGGGGCTGGACCATTGGGCTTGGCGTGATGGCGGGAATGATGCTCGCCACCGCTTACATGGTCTTTCCCCATGTGGCCCAACGCATCGACGTGTTTGTCATGGGATCGGAAGGCGGACGCACCCAAGTGGATTTTGCTCTCGAAGCGTTGCGCAATGGCGGCTTCCGCGGCGTGGGCCCCGGCGAGGGGACGGTCAAAAACTCCGTGCCCGACGCGCACACGGACTTTGCCTTCGCCGTCATGGGCGAGGAGCTGGGCCTTTGGGCCTGCATGGCGGTGGCGCTTTTGTTCCTCGCCATCGTCGCGCGCGGGCTGATGCGCGCGCTTGCGGCGCAAGACCATTTCGTTCAGCTCGCGACCGCCGGGCTTTTTCTGCTTTTCGGTCTGCAGGCCTTTATCAACATGGGCGTCAATCTGGGGCTTCTGCCCGCAACGGGCATGACGCTTCCGTTTATCTCCTATGGCGGCTCGTCCTTGGTGGCGACGGGGATCATCCTTGGGTTTGCGCTTGCCTTGGGGCGGCGGCGCGCGGGGCGGGGCTATGGCGGGGTCTAAAGTGGAGCCTGATCGCGGGGTGATCGTCCTCGGCGCGGGCGGCACGGGTGGGCACATGTTTCCCGCCCAGGCGCTAGCGGGGGAGCTGACGCGCCGCGGCTTCCGGATTGTTCTGATTACGGACGATCGCGGGCGCGCCTATGCGGACAGGTTTCCTTCCACTCATATAGAAGTGATCCACGCGGCCACATTCGCCGGGCGCAATCCGCTCAAGCGCCTGCAAGCCGTTTTTCAGATCATCGGCGGCATCTGGCAGGCCTTTCGCCTGCTGGGAGAGCTAAAACCAAAAGCCGCGGTCGGGTTTGGCGGCTACCCCTCACTTCCCACCATGGTGGCGGCGAAGCTGCGCGGCGTGCCGACGGCCTTGCACGATCCCAACGCGGTGCTGGGCCGGGTCAACAAGCTGCTGGCGGGGCATGTCACGCTGATCGGCGCGGCGTTTGAAAACATGCAAGGGGTGGCGCACAAGCACCGCGTTCATGTGGTCGGCAATCCGGTGCGCGACGAGGTGATCGCCGCCCGGGATATTCCGTATACCCCGCCGGGCGCCGACGGGCCGCTCAAGCTGCTCGTCTTTGGCGGCAGTCAAGGCGCGGCGGTTTTCGGAAAGGTCGTGCCCGATGCCATCGACCTTCTGCCGGAAACCTTGAAGGCGCGGCTGCATGTGACCCAGCAGGCGCGGGCGGAAGTCGCCCTGGAGGTGGAGCGCGACTACGACGAAATGGGCGTGCGCGCGGACGTGGCGCCGTTCTTTGCCGATCTGCCCGGGCGATTGGCGGAGGCGCAATTGGTGATCGCGCGCGCGGGCGCCTCCACGGTGACGGAGCTTGGGGTGATCGGGCGGCCCTCCCTTCTTGTGCCCTTGCCCAGCGCCATGGACGACCACCAAACGGTTAACGCGCGGGCCTTGACGGCGCCGGGCGCGGCATGGCTCATGCCTCAATCCGAATTCACACCGGAAGCCTTGGCCGACAAATTGCGGTCGCTTTTGTGTGATGGAACAAAACTCGCCCGGGCGGCGGCGGCGGCCAGGGAAACGGGCCGGCCCTATGCGGCCGCGGACTTTGCGGTGCTGATCGAAGGGCTTGTTGAATAAAACAGCGGTGTAAGAAAGGGGCTCCCTTGGCGCGACTGCCACTCAGCATCGGCACTTTGCATTTCGTCGGCATTGGCGGCATCGGCATGAGCGGCATTGCCGAGGTGATGCACAATCTCGGCTATGACGTGCGCGGTTCGGACCTGACCGCGGGCGCCAATGTGCAGCGCTTGCGTAGCCTGGACATTCCGGTCGAGGTGGGCCAGCGCGCGGAGAACATCCAAGGCGCGCAGGTGGTGGTGATCTCGTCGGCCATCAAGCCGGACAATCCCGAGCTTAAGGCCGCGCGCGCGGCGGCGCTTCCCGTGGTGCGGCGCGCGGAGATGCTGGCCGAGCTCATGCGCCTCAAGCCCGCCATCGCCGTGGGCGGCACCCATGGCAAGACCACGACAACCTCCATGGTCGCGGCGCTACTGGCGGCGGGGGGCATGGACCCCACCGTCATCAATGGCGGCATCATCAACGCCCACGGCACCAATGCCTATTTGGGCCAGGGCGACTGGCTCGTGGCCGAGGCCGACGAAAGCGACGGCACATTCGTAAAGCTCCCCGCCATTGCCACCATCGTCACCAATATCGATCCCGAACACCTCGATCACTATGGCAGTTTCGATGCGGTGAAGGATGCCTTCCTTGCCTTTGCAGACAATGTGCCGTTTTACGGTTTCACCGTCATGTGCATCGACGATGCGGACGTGCAAGGGGTGGCGGCCAAGATCGAGAACCGGCGACTGATCACTTATGGATTTTCTCCGCAGGCGGACGTTCGCGGGCTGGACGTGGACTTCGATGCGGGGCTTTCGCATTTTTCCGTTGAAATCAATTCTCGCGTCAAGGGCGGCCTCCGGCGCATGGAGCGGCTCACCCTGCCCATGCCCGGCGAACATAATGTGGCGAACGCCATCGCCGCCATCGTCACCGCCTTGGAGCTTGGCCTTTCCGAAGAGGTCATAAGAAAAGGCCTTGCGGATTTCGCGGGCGTCAAGCGGCGCTTTACCCGCACCGGCACATGGAACGGCGTTACCATTATCGACGATTACGGCCATCACCCGGTGGAAATCGAAGCGGTGCTCAAGGCGGCGCGCGCCGCCAACAAAGGCCGTATCATCGCCGTGGTTCAGCCGCACCGTTACTCGCGGCTTCATGATCTTTTTGAAGAGTTCTGCACCTGCTTTAACAGCGCCGATGCGGTGATCGTCTCTCATGTCTATGAGGCGGGGGAGGCGCCCATCGAAGGTGCCACCCGCGATGCGCTGGTGGAAGGTCTGCACCGCCATGGGCTTAAGAATGTGAGCGCGCTTGATAGCCCTGATGATCTGCCGCGGCTGGTGCGCGATCTTGCGCGCCCGGGCGACATGGTGGTGTGCCTCGGCGCGGGGAACATTACTCAGTGGGCGAATGATTTGCCGGGTGCGCTTTCTCAATCGGGTGGAAAAGCCGCGAATGCCTGAGGCGGTGGCGACAGAGAACCTTCTGGAGCGCTTGCCCAAGGTGCGCGGCAAGCTGATCGCAAACCAGCCGATGGCGGCGCTGACCTGGTTCCGCGTGGGCGGTCCCGCCGATGTGGTGTTCCTCCCCGAAGGCGAAGACGACCTGGCGCAATTTCTTGAAAAAACGCCGGAGGACATTCCGGTCACTTGTATCGGTGTGGGCTCGAACCTGCTGGTGCGTGACGGCGGCATTGCGGGCGTTGTGGTGCGCCTCGGCAAGGGCTTTGCGAAGATCGGGGCGGAAGAGGGCGCGCGCCTCCGCGCGGGCGCGGGCGCGCTGGACGTGAGCGTCGCCAAGGCCGCCGCCGAAGCGGGTATTGCGGGGCTTGAGTTCCTGGTGGGAATCCCCGGGTCCATCGGCGGCGCGCTGCGCATGAATGCGGGGTCCTATGGCGCCGAGACCCGCGATATTCTTGTGGAGGCCGTGGCGCTGGACCGGCGCGGGCGCCGCCATGTTATCCCCTTGAAAGATATGGGCTTTTCCTACCGGACGAGCCAGGTGCCTGGCGATTTTATCTTTGTCGAGGCGCTGTTTCAGGGTAAGCCCGGCGCGCCGGAGGACATCCGTCCACGGATGGATGAGATCAGCGCCGCCCGCGAGAAAACCCAGCCCATTCGCGAAAAAACCGGCGGCAGCACCTTCAAGAACCCCGAGGGCGGCAAGGCGTGGAAGCTGATCGACGCGGCGGGGGGCCGGGGTCTCACCCGGGGCGATGCGCAATTCTCACCCCTTCATTGCAATTTCATGATTAACCGGGGCGATGCCACGGCGGCTGACCTTGAGGGCCTGGGCGAAGAGGTGCGCGCGCGGGTGCGCGAGAACTCTGGTGTCACCCTTGAATGGGAAATCAAGCGCGTGGGCAGAAAGGCGGCGCCATGAGCAAGTTCGATCCCGCCTCCACCCATGTGGCCGTCCTTAAAGGCGGCTGGTCCGCCGAGCGCGAAGTGAGTCTTGTCTCCGGCGCGGATTGCGCGGGCGCGTTGCGCGAGGCGGGTTACAAGGTGACCGAAGTGGACGCCCGGCCCGATCTCCCCCAAACGCTCGCGGGGCTCAAACCCGATGTGGTCTTCAACGCGCTGCATGGGCGCTGGGGCGAGGATGGCTGCGTGCAAGGGATGCTCGAGGTTCTGCAAATTCCTTACACGCATTCGGGCGTGCTTGCGTCGTCGCTGGCCATGGACAAGCAACGCTCAAAGCACGTCTTCCAGCAAGCGGGCATTCCCTGCGCGGAGAGCATCGTGGTGCCGCGCGAGGAAGCCAGCCGCGCACACCAGATGGAGCCGCCTTACGTGGTCAAGCCCAACAATGAAGGCTCATCGGTGGGCGTTTACATTGTGCGCCCCGGCGACAACCGCCCGCCCGGCGCGCTCGGCTCGGCGGAATGGAACCTCGGTGATCAGGTCATGGTGGAAAAGTTTCTGCCCGGCCGCGAGCTCACCGTCGCCGTCATGGGCGACCGGGCGCTGGCGGTGACCGAAATCACCACCGGTGCCGAGTTCTATGACTACGGCGCCAAATACGACGAAGGCGGCTCGAAACACCAGGTTCCGGCGGCGCTGCCGGACAGCGTTACCGAAATCTTAATGGATTACGCCCTAAAGGCTCATGTTGGATTGGGATGCAAAGGCGTCACGCGGAGCGACTTCCGCTACGACGAAGAAACCGGGGCGTGTACGATTTTGGAACTGAACACACAGCCGGGCATGACGCCTACGTCCTTGGTCCCGGAACAAGCAGGGTATGTGGGGATGTCGTTCAAGGATCTTGTAGTTTGGATTCTTGAGGACGCTTCATGCGACAGGTGAGCGGAAGGGGACGGCGCGCAACACCTCGGCGAGGACAAGGGCGAGGACAGAAACGTACAACAAAGCGCGCCGCCAAATCCCCGGCCAGAAAAAAAGCATCACCCAAAACGCGCGGACGCAAAATCTCCGCCGCGCGGGTATGGCAGCGTCGTCTTGACGGCTGGCGGCGCTTCTTTATGCGCCATGCGTACCTTCGGATGTATGCAGCGCTCGCCGCGCTTACCATCGGCATCTACGCCATATGGGCGGCGGGCCTTCTCGGGCACACGGGAAACTTCGTCTCGCGCCAGACCACCGCGGTGATGGTAGCGGCGGGCTTCACGGTGCAGCGGGTCACCTTCTCCGGCCACATGGAAACCAACCCCGGCGAGGTGATGGACGCCATGGCGGTGGAAATCGGCATGCCCATTTTCGCCGTCGATCTTGGCGAGGCCCGCGCGCGGGTGGAAAGTCTCGACTGGGTCGAGCACGCCACCGTGGTGCGCGCGCTCCCCGGTACCATTCACGTTTCCATCGGCGAGCGCGAGCCTTACGCGGTGTGGCAGCATCAGGGCGCGCTTTATGTGATCGGCGAAAGTGGCGCGGTCATCCGGGGCGCTGACGTCGCCGCCTATTCGCACTTGCCCCATGTGGTGGGCGAGGGCGCCGGGCGCGAGGCGCGTGCCCTTCACGAGGCGATGGAAACCGTTCCCGAGCTTATCCCCCGTGTGCGTTATGCGGTGCGCGTGAGCGACCGGCGCTGGGATCTGCATTTCGACAGCGGCGTTGTCGTGCAACTGCCCGAACAGGACCTCGGCCAGGCGCTGGTTTCGCTTGCTCATTATGAAAGTGATTACCGCCTTCTCGCGCGCGCCATCGACGAGGTCGATCTTCGCCTCGATGATCGCATCGTCATTCGCCCCCGTCTCGATCCCGATAGCCCGGCCTTTACCCTGCCGGCCGCAGAACGGGAGACCTGAGCGTGGGACTGAAGAAGCGCATGAAACTGCCGACGGGCCGGGCTCCGGTGATCGCCGCTCTCGATGTGGGATCGACCAAGGTCACTTGTCTTATCGCGCAAGTGGACGACACCGGCGACAGCGCGAACCCGGACATCCGCGTGCTCGGCATCGGGCATCAAGGCGCGCGCGGGGTAAGGTCCGGCGTGATCACCGACATGGAAGCCGCCGAAGATGTGGTGCTCGCCTGCGTGGGTCAGGCCGAACGGATGGCCGGCACCACCATCCTTTCCGCCATGGTGAACATCTCAAGCGCCTCGTTGCGCAGCCGCATCATCCGCGAGGAGGTCGGCTTGCTCCATGGCGACGTTACCGACGGCGATGTGCGCCGGGTGATGCGCGATGCCCACGCCCGTGTGCAGGCGGGCAACCGGCAGACCTTGCACACCATCCCCGTGGGCTTTTCGGTGGATGAAAATAAAGGCGTCCGTGATCCGCGCGGCATGGTGGGCGAAACCCTTTCGGTGCGCCTCAACGAGGTCAGCGTCGACCCCAGCCCCTTGCGTAATATCGGCCTTTGCGTCGAGCGCTGCCATGTGGAGCCGGAAGGGCCCGTCTTTTCGGCTTACGCCTCGGCGCTCGGCGCGCTGGTGGAAGATGAAATGGAACTGGGCGTCACGGTGGTTGAGCTTGGCGGCGGCACCACGTCCATTGCGTCTTTCTTTGAAGGCCGTCTGGTCTTCGCTAAGACATTCTCCGTGGGCGGACAACACGTTACGCAAGATATTGCACGCGGGCTCTCAACACCGCTCGCCCATGCCGAACGCATGAAGGTGCTCTATGGCTCGACCATGGCCAGCCCCCATGACGACCGCGAGATGATCGACGTGCCTCCCATCGGCGAGGAACAAAGCCGCACGGCGAACCATGTGCCGCGCTCCATGCTGATCGGCATCGTCAAACCGCGTATTGAGGAAACCTTTGAATTTGTGCGCGAGGCCCTGATCGACAGCGGTGTCGAACGGGTCGCGGGCCACCGCATCGTGCTTACCGGCGGGGGCAGTCAGCTCAACGGCCTGCGCGAATACGCGGGCCGGTTCTTCGACGCCCATGTGCGTATTGGACGCCCACGGGGGCTTGCTGGCTTGCCCGAAGCGGCAACGGGGCCTGCTTTTGCCACCGCGGGCGGGCTTCTCGCCTATGACTTCCGCGCGCCTGAGGAAGGCCTCGCCGCCGCGCCGGGCCGGGTCTCGGCGCTTTTGGGGCTCATTGGCCTGGGGCGGGGGTCCGGGCGCAGCGCGGCCTAGGCCTTGGCAAAATATGAACGCGGGTCCCGGGTCATTAAGAAACGAGTAACGATCTTCCGGTTAACCTTTTTTAACGCTGCGGCCCGCCGGGCCGGAGAGCGCGGGACGGTTACCGGGAGAGATTCATGAGCCTCAATCTGCGCATGCCGCAAGTCACCGAACTGAAGCCGAAAATCATGGTTTTTGGCGTCGGCGGGGCCGGGGGAAATGCTGTCAACAACATGATCAACGCTTCGCTCGAAGGGGTTGAGTTTGTTGTGGCCAACACCGACGCCCAATCGTTGGCCCAGTCCATGTCCGAGCGCCGCATTCAGATCGGCACCGACATTACCCAAGGGCTGGGCGCGGGCTCGCGGCCCGAAGTGGGCGCGGCGGCGGCGGAAGAAAGCCTTGAAGAAATTATGGAACAGCTTGCGGGCTGCCACATGACGTTCATCACCGCGGGCATGGGCGGGGGCACCGGAACCGGTGCCGCGCCGGTGATCGCGCGCGCTTCCCGCGACCAGGGCATCCTGACCGTGGGCGTCGTCACTAAGCCGTTTCAGTTCGAAGGCGCGCGCCGTATGCGCGTCGCCGATACTGGCATTGAAGAACTGCAGAAATATGTCGACACGCTGATCATCATCCCGAACCAGAACCTTTTCCGCGTCGCTAATGAAAAGACCACCTTTGCCGATGCCTTTGCCATGGCCGACGAGGTGCTGCATTCCGGCGTGCGCGGGATCACGGACCTGATGGTCATGCCCGGGCTGATCAATCTCGACTTTGCCGACGTGCGCACCGTGATGAACGAAATGGGCAAGGCCATGATGGGAACGGGCGAGGCGGAAGGCGAAGCCCGCGCCCTCGAAGCGGCCGAGGCCGCCATCAACAATCCGCTGCTGGATGAGGTTTCCATGAAGGGCGCCCATGGCGTTCTCATCAACATCACCGGCGGCGAGGACCTCACGCTGTTCGAAGTGGACGAAGCGGCCAACCGCATCCGTTCGGAAGTGGACCCCGACGCCAACATCATCGTCGGCTCGACCTTTAACGACACGCTTACGGGCCGGATACGGGTCTCCATTGTCGCGACCGGCATCGAGATGGCCGAGGCCGCCGCGCCGCGGCCTATCACCCAGCCGCAAACCCGCGCGGCGCCCCTTCATGCGCCTAAGACGATTCAGGCCGCCACTGCCGCACCGCCGCGCGAAATTCCCGCGGGCGAGCCGTGGCAACCTCAAGTGGCGGCGGTCATCCCCGAAGAAACCGACGACGTGGGCATCCTTCCCGAAGAAGTGCCCGTGGCCGCCGAGGCGGCGGACCAGGCCACGCTCTTGCTCGACAAGGAGGTTGAGATCACGCCGGGCGGTGAGATTCGCGAATCCTTGGAACCGCATGAACCTGTGAACCCCCGCGAGCACATGGCTTACGGGGAAGAAGAGGCGATCATCCGCCGCGCGCCGGTGGAGCCGGTGTCCAGAAAGCCCAGCCTCATCGAGCGGATGACCGGCTTGCGCAAGCCCAAAGGCCCGCTCATCAGCCGGCACGAGCCTCAGGTCCCGCGCCAGGAGCCTGCGCCGCAGCCCGCGCCCAAATCCGAGGAGCCGCTGTTCCCGGAATCGGCGGATGAGAGTGATCTCGACATCCCGGCCTTCCTGCGCCGTCAGGCCAACTGAGGCTTATCTGAAGATTTCGTCACGAGTAGCGTCGTTGCGTTCATGCGTCCCTATATAAGTACCCCATACGAGTACCTTCATCGGTACCTTAAGGCCCCGCCCCGGCGGGGCCTTTTGCTTTGGGTGGTGCTTTGGCAGGGACCCGTAACAATGCGTAACAAGGCTTTATTGGGGTTTGATTTCTCTTGCCTGTACAAGAGGGTGTGGCGGATTTCCGCCAATTCCAGGGGGGTTGGAGTTGGCCCGCGTGGGGGGGCTTCGGGGAAGGATCCAATCTGCCCGGCGTGACGGGGGAGTGAGGACGTGGTTTGGGGTCAAGACGCCCCGCGCGGTCTCGCACAGGAAGGGATGAAAGACCGGTGAGCAGTATCAAACCGGCGGTGTTTCAAACAACGCTCAATGAAAAGATTTCCTGCACGGGTGTCGGGCTGCACTCGGGCACGGACGTGACCATGACGCTGGCGCCCGCGCCGGCCAACACGGGCATTCAGTTTCGCCGCACCGATTTGACGGCGCATGACATTGTGCCCGCGCGCTTTGACAGTGTTGTCGATACCCAGCTTGGCACCACCATCGCTAATGAGGCGGGCGTGCGCGTGCTGACCATCGAGCACCTGATGGCGGCTTTTGCCGGGTGCGGTGTGGACAACGCCATTGTGGAACTCGACGGCGAAGAAGTGCCGATTATGGACGGCAGTTCAGCGCCCTTCGTGAAGCTGATAGAGCATGTGGGCGTCAAGGACCTCACCTGCAAACGCAAAGTGGTGCGCATCAAGCGCGACGTGCGGGTGGGTAACACGGACCGCCATGCAACCTTGCGGCCTGCGGACACCTTCGAAGTGGACCTTGAGATCGATTTCGATTCCCCGGTGATCGGGCGGCAGCATCACCGTGTCCGCCTCATCAACGGGGCCTTCAAGTCCGAGCTGGCCAGCGCGCGCACTTTCGGCTTCATGAAGGACGTGGAAACGCTTCGGTCCATGGGGCTCAGCCAGGGCGGCTCGCTCGACAACTGCATCGTCGTCGATGGCGACGTGATCCTCAACGAAGATGGCCTCAGGTACCGCGATGAATTCGTGCGCCACAAATTGCTCGATGTGGTCGGCGATCTTGCCACCGCCGGGTTTGCCATCGAGGGCCGTTTCGAAGGCGCCAAGACGGGTCATGCCCTGAACAACGAATTGCTCAGGGCGGTCTTTGCAGATCCGGACAATTACGAGATTTCCGACGCGCGGGCGCCCATGCCCGCATACGATGTAGTCAGCGCCGCTGAGTAGGCACACATTGTAGGGACGCGCGGGTTTTCGCTTAAGGGACTATTCGGGCGATGCGCCGCTGCGCCGGTCGTTCAGGCTGCGCACCAGACTGGAAACTGCATTGCGCACAATGGGATCGCCGATCTCGTTGAAGTTTCTTACAAGCTCGATGGTCGTCCGGTTGCGCCCGCCATGGGGCAGACTTGCCGTCTCCTCGTCGGGCGTGAGGCCCTCGAAGAAAAACCCTATATCGGTATCAAGTTTCTGCGCGATCTCGAAAAGCCGTCCGGCGCTGATCCGGTTCGCGCCGGTCTCGTATTTCTGAATTTGCTGGTAAGAGATTTCCAGCGCGGCGGCCAGTTGTTCTTGCGTAAGACCCAGCAGCGTGCGCCGCTGTCTCACCCTTTCGCCAACGTGGCGATCGACCTTCTTGGCCAGACGTGCTCCATTTCCCGGCTCGGTACCGGCGGGGCGATCGGATTGTAAGCCAGGCAACTTACTCAATTTTCCACCCTCCGTGTGGCACTCAATGCCATCATATATGTGCGGGAGGTTGCACGCCATACGCTTAACTACAATGAATAGTCGATTTTGGTCTATTCTCTTTATACGAGTGTCTGGGTTGAAGTCTTGGGGTTCGCGTGGCACTGGCATGTGCGGCGGCGGCTCGGCTGTCAGAGGAACGCGCCCTCGCGCCGCACCGGGTTGTTAGAATTTTGGTCGCTTTTCCTTGGTTTCATGGGGGAGGAATGGTATTTCCGGGCTTTGAATTTGTCGCGTCCTCTAGTCTTTGATGGTGCCTTTAGTCACATGAGCAAAACTCTCCTCCGGGCCGCGCTGGCGGCCATCCTTGCGATCGGCGCGGCGGCCTGCGCCGGCAATAATGAAATCGAATATGTCGAGACCCCGGTCGAGGACCTCTACAACGACGCGGTCGACATGATCGAGCAAGGCCGTTGGGCCGACGCCTCGGTCCGATTCGACGAAGTGGAGCGCCAGCACCCCTATTCGGTCTGGGCCCGGCGGGCCATGCTCATGTCGGCGTTCACGCACTACCAAAACAACGAATACGAAGAAGCCATTCTGGCGGCTCAGCGGTTCATTTCGCTTCACCCTGGCCACCGGGACGTGGCGTATGCCTATTACCTCGTGGGTATCTGCTATTACGAACAAATCCGCGATGTGGGCCGCGATCAGCAATTGACGCAACAGGCCATGGCGTCCTTGAGCGAGGTGGTGCGCCGCTTTCCCAACAGCGAATATGCCCGCGACTCGCGCCTCAAGATCGACCTGACGCGCGACCACCTGGCGGGCAAGGAAATGGATGTGGGCCGCTGGTATCAGCGCCGCGAAGAGCTTAACGCGGCGATCAACCGTTTCCGTACGGTGATTTCGGATTTCCAAACCACCTCGCACGTGCCCGAGGCGCTTCACCGGCTGGTCGAGTGCTATCTTGCTCTGGGGCTGCAAAGTGAAGCCACCGCGACGGCGGCGGTGCTCGGCTACAACTATCCCGGCGACCGCTGGTATATGGATACCTACAGCCTGCTCAGGGAAGAAGACCTGGAACCCGAGGAACGGCCCGATTCGTGGATTAGCCGTGTGTGGAATCCCATAGAACGGATATTCTAGGGCGCAAGTGAATCACCGTGGCAACCGCCTTTGGTTCGCCACGGCCCGGTTCGCCACGTCTGTTCGTCACGTTTAGAGAGGCTTTGTCGAAGCCATGCTCGCCTCGCTTTCCGTACGCGACATTGTACTGATCGACCGGCTCGAGCTTGATCTCGGCCAGGGGCTTTGTGTGCTGACCGGCGAGACCGGTGCGGGCAAATCCATCCTGCTCGATGCGCTCGGCCTCGCGGTGGGCAACCGCGCGGACAAGGGACTGGTGCGCCACGGTGCGAAGGAAGGCGGCGCCACGGCGGTGTTCGACGTGCCTCTCGGGCACCCCGCGCTTCTCCGCCTCAATGAAGCCGACCTGATGGAAGAAGGCGAAACTTTGGTCATCTTGCGCCGGGCCCAGCGCGCCGAGGGCCCCAGCCGCGCCTTTATCAATGACCGCCCGGTCAGCGTGGGACTCCTCCAGGAAATCGGCGGCCTGCTTTTGGAAGTCCACGGACAAAACGATGCGCGCGGGCTGCTTGACGCCGCAAGCCACCGGGCGCTGCTCGATGCCTTTGGCAAGCTCGATGGGCCGCTACGCGCGACGCGGCAGGCCTTTGAGCGGCTGTCGCAAACGCAAGAAGCGCTGGAGGCCCACCGCGAGCGCATCGCCAATGCGGGACGGGACACGGATTATCTCACCCACATCATCGGCGAGCTTGAAGAACTCGATCCTGAAATGGGCGAGGAAGATGCGCTCGCGGCCAAGCGCACGCGGCTTATGAACGCGGAAAAGATCACCGGCGATCTCGAAGCGGCTGTGGCGGCGCTGCGTGACGATGACGGGCTGGAAGCGAAAGCGGGTTCGGCGTTGCGGCGGCTGGAACGTATCGCGGAACAAGCGGGCGGGGCGCTCGACCCGGCAATCGAGGCACTGTCACGGCTGCTCGACGATGCGTCCGAGGCCCAGCGCCATTTGGATGCGGCCCTTGCCGGTCTTACCTTCGATCAGGACGAGCTTGAGCGGATCGAGGAACGGCTTTTTGCCTTGCGCGCCGCCGCCCGCAAGCACCAGTGCCGTGTGGAGGAATTGCCCGCGGCCCTTGCTGATGCGCGCGCCAAACTCGACGCCATCCAATCGGGCGAAGGCCGCGTGGCAGAACTTGAAGCCGCCGCCCGCGAGGCACAAAAGGCGTTCGATAAGGCTGCGCACGCGCTAAGCGACAAGCGCCTTGAGGCGGCCACCCGGCTCGATGGGGCGGCGGCCAAGGAGCTTAAACCGCTCAAGCTCGACAAGGCGCGCTTTCACACCAAGATCACCGAAGCGCCGCCGGGCCCCGCCGGGATCGACCGGGTCGCGTTTGAAGTGGCGACCAATCCCGGCGCGCCGTTCGGCCCGCTTACCCAAGTGGCCTCGGGCGGGGAAATGTCGCGCTTTGTGCTTGCGCTCAAAGTCGCGCTCGCCGAGGTGGGGACGGCCCCCACGCTTATCTTTGACGAAATCGACCAGGGGGTTGGCGGCGCGGTGGCCGATGCCATCGGCGAGCGGCTGGCGGCCCTCGCCGCGCATCCGGGCGCGCAAGTAATCGTAGTGACCCATTCGCCGCAGATCGCCGCGCGAGCCGGCGCGCAATGGCGTATCAGTAAGGCTGTCAAGAAAGACGAGGCCCTGACCCGCGTTGAAGGGCTCGACCGCACGGCGCGGCGCGAGGAAATCGCGCGCATGCTGTCCGCCGCCGACGTGACCGACGAAGCGCGCGCGGCGGCAAGCCGCTTGCTCGACCCCGGTAAGCGAAAGGCGCGCAAGGCATGAGCGCGGCAAAGGCGAAGGCCGCGAGTGACAAGGCGCCCGACAAGCTTACCAAAAAAGAAGCCGAGGCCGAACTCGAACGGCTGGCCCATGAAATCGCCGGGCACGACCGGCGCTACTATCAAGACGACGCGCCAGTGATTTCCGATGCGGATTACGATGCCTTGCGCCAGCGCAACGAGGCAATCGAGGCGCGCTTTCCCGCTCTCGTGCGCCCGGACAGCCCCTCAGGGCGGGTGGGCGCGGCGCCATCGGAAAAGTTCGAAAAGGTACGCCACGCGATGCCCATGCTTTCGCTCGGCAATGCGTTTACGGACGAAGACGTGGCGGATTTCCGCGTGCGCGTCGCGCGGTTTTTGAAACTCGATGAAAGCGAAACCCTCGAATTCACCGCCGAGCCCAAGATTGACGGGCTCTCCGCCACCTTGCGCTATGAAGAGGGCACTCTGGTGCTGGGCGCGACGCGCGGCGACGGGGCGGAAGGCGAAAACGTCACGCGCAACATCAAGACCATCAAGGACATTCCGCACAAGCTCAAAACCAAGTCGCCGCCCGCCGTCTTCGAGGTACGCGGCGAGGTCTATATGCATCACGATGACTTCGCGGCTTTGAACAAACGCCAGGAAGCGGACGGCAAGCAGGTCTTCGCCAATCCGCGCAACGCGGCGGCGGGGACCTTGCGCCAGCTCGAGTCAGCGATTACCGCAAGCCGCCCCTTGCGCTTTTACGCCTATGCCTGGGGG
>JANQLJ010000018.1 GCA_028280665.1 Alphaproteobacteria bacterium | reverse complement strand
GCGTTGCCGCCATGGGCAAGGCGGTTGCCGTGCCGGTCACAGTCAAGTGCCGCCTTGGCATTGATGATCAGACCCCTGACGAAGTGTTGCCCGCCTTTGTAGAAGTTGTTGCGGGCGCGGGCTGCGGGACGTTCATTATTCATGCACGCAAGGCTTGGCTCGACGGGCTCAGCCCTAAGCAGAACCGCGAGGTGCCACCGCTCGATTATGGGTTGGTCTATAAAATGAAGCGCGTGTTCCCCCATCTGGAAATCATTTTGAATGGCGGCGTTGAGACCTTGCGCGAGGTCAGCCTTCACCGCCAGCACGTTGACGGCGTGATGATGGGGCGCGAGGCCTATCAGAACCCTTATGTGCTGGCGCTGGTGGATCAGCATTTCTACGGCCACCGGCTCGACCCGCTTTCAAGGCACGAAGTGGTGGAGCGCATGAAGCCTTACATCGCGGCGGAGCTTGCCGCCGGCACGCGGCTTCACACCATCACCCGCCACATGATCGGGCTTTTCCAGGGCCTTCCCGGCGCGCGCGGCTGGCGCCGGGTGTTGAGCGAAAAGGCGGTGCGCGATGGCGCGGGGCTTGAAGTGCTGGACGAGGCGCTTGCCCATATCGCCACGCGGGCAAGCGCCGCATGATCGCGGACCTTATCGCGGCCTTGGCGGAGCTGTGGCCCCTTGCGCTGGCCCTTCTGGCGGCGGGGGTTATTGCGGGGCTTCTTGCCGGGCTTTTGGGCGTCGGCGGTGGGATCGTGCTGGTGCCCGTGCTGTTTCAGGCCTTCGCCGTGTTGGACGTGGACGAAAGCGTGCGCATGCACCTTTCCGTCGCCACCTCCCTCGCCGCGATTATCCCCACAACGCTCCGTTCCCTGATGAAACATCACGAGCGCGGCGCGGTGGATTACGCCATCTTGCGCGTCTGGGCGCCGGGCATTGTGCTCGGCGTTTTGGTGGGCGCGGTGGTGGCGGATTATTCCAGCGGCGACACGCTGACGCTGATCTTCGCGGTGTTCGCTTTGGTGTTCGCCTTGAACCTCGGCTTTGTGAAGGAAAGCTGGCGGCTCGGGACGCGCGTGCCGGGCGGGGTGCAAGGCGCGGGGCTCGCGGGGGTCATGGGCGCGCTTTCAACGCTTATGGGCATTGGCGGGGGAACCTTTGGCGTCACGTCGCTCACGCTCTTCGGCGTGCCCATCCACCGGGCCGTGGCGACCGCCGCGGGGTTCGGCCTCGTGATCGCGATGCCGGGCACCATCGGCTACATCGTGGCGGGGTGGGGCGAGCCCCTGCGCCCGGCCTACTCCCTGGGCTATGTCAGTCTGGTGGGGCTAGCACTGATCGTGCCCGCCACCTGGGTAGCAACGCCCCTTGGCGTTGCGCTCGCCCATTCGCTCGAACGCACCACGCTCCGCCGTATCTTCGCACTCTTTTTAGTGATTGCGTCGGTTCGCATGTTTTGGGAGCTGCTGGGTTGAAGCCCCTGCCAGTGCCAGGCGGTTGAGGATCAAAGCTTCTGATCGTAGGCGCCAACGTCCGGGTAAGCCGAAAGGTGCTCGTCGATTAGTTTGAACATGGCGCGCATTTGCGCGTCCGAGACCGGGCTTTCCACCACCACCACAAGGCTCGGCTTGTTGGATGACGCGCGGATGAGCCCCCAGGTGCCGTCGGCGAGGGTCACGCGCACGCCGTTGACGGTGACCACGTCCTTGATCTTTTGGCCGAGCAGGGTTTCACCTTTCTGGGCGAGCCCCTCGAAATGCGCGACCGCCTTTTCCACCACCTGGTATTTCACTTCGTCCGGGCAATAGGGCGCCATGGTGGGGGAGTTCCAGGTGGGAGGCAGGGCGCGCCTGAGCTCGGCGATGGATTTGTCCGGGTTGCGGTCCAGCATCTGCAAAATGGCGATGGCGGCGACAAGCCCGTCGTCATAGCCCCGGCCCAGAGGCGGGTTGAAGAAGTAGTGCCCGCTTTTCTCGATCCCGGCGATGGCGCCCAGCTCATTGGCGCGGCGCTTGATGTAACTATGCCCGGTCTTCCAGTAATCCACCTTGGCGCCGTTTTCCCTGAGCACCGGGTCGGTGAGGAAGGCCCCCGTGGATTTCACGTCCACCACGAATTGCGCGGCCTCGTGCTGCGCCGAAAGATCCCGCGCCAGCATCACGCCCACAATGTCGGCGAAGATTTCATTTCCTTCATTGTCCACAACGCCGCAGCGGTCCCCATCGCCGTCGAAGGCAAGGCCGATGTCGGCTTTGTGTTCCGCCACCGCCTTCGCCATGGCGCGGAGCATCTCCATATCTTCCGTATTCGGATTATAGCGCGGAAAGGTGTGGTCAAGCTCGCAATCGAGGGGGATGACCTCCGCGCCAATGCCCTCAAGCACGGGCGGCGCGAAAAGCCCCGCCGTGCCATTGCCGCAGGCCGCCACGACCTTCAGCGGCCGGGTGAGCTTTGCTTTGCCCGCAAGGTCGGCGATGTAGCGCTCGCGCATGTCTGGAACGGTTACGAGCGCGCCGCCCGCGCGCGCCTTGAACGCGCCTTCGAGCACGATCTCTTTCAGCCGCCCGATCTCGTCCGGTCCAAACGTCAGGGGCCGGTGCGCGCCCATTTTTACGCCAGTCCAACCGTTCTCATTGTGGCTTGCGGTCACCATGGCAACGCAAGGGATGTCGAGTTCAAACTGGGCGAAATAGGCGGTGGGCGAAAGGGCAAGGCCGATGTCGTGCACTTCCATCCCCGCGGCCATCAGCCCGACCGTGAGCGACTGTTTGATGCTTTGCGAATAGGAGCGGTAGTCGTGCCCCACGACGATCTTGGAGGGAACACCTAGCTCATGGATCAGCGTGCCAAGGCCGAGGCCCAGCGCCTCGATACCCAGAAGATTGATCTCATCGGGGTAGAGCCAGCGCGCATCGTACTCGCGGAAGCCCGTGGGTTTGACGAGCGGCAAGGTCTCGAACGCCGCGGTATTGGGCTTTAGGTCCGCACGGGGCTTTGGCAGGGGCATGAAGGGTCCCTTTGGTGAGGAATGTCGCGGGTCCCCTCTACCGGGCCCTCTTGCTGAGATCAACCGTCAACGGATGTGAGAGGGACGCGCGGGGCAAAATCGGGCTGGACGGGCCCGCCAAAGGGGCGTAAGCGGGTGCGTCCTTGCACTTCACGGAGAAGGACACGCGCCATGTTCGCCGAAACACCAAAGCCTCCTTATGTCGCCGTCATTTTCAGCAACACCCTCACGGGCGTGGATGATGAATCTTATGGGGAAATGGCGGAACACATGGTAGAACTTGCCGCCACGCACGAGGGCTATCTCGGCATCGAGCACATGGGCGATCCGGGCGGGCTCAATTGCACTATTTCCTACTGGCGCGACGAGGGCGCCGCGCGCGCCTGGAAAAACAACGCCGAGCACCTGGCCGCGCAAAAGCTCGGCCGCGAAAAATGGTACCAGGCCTTCAAGCTACGCATCGCCACGG
>JANQLJ010000019.1 GCA_028280665.1 Alphaproteobacteria bacterium | reverse complement strand
AGAGCGCCGCATCGCCGAGGCCCCGCCCCTTGCCCGCGTTGTGGTGGGGGTCGACCCGCCCGTGAGCGCGGGCCCTCGCGCCGATGAATGCGGCATTGTTGCCGCGGGCATCGACGCGGAAGGAAGAGGCTACGTGCTCGCCGACTGCTCGGTGCAAGGGCTCGGGCCTTCGGCCTGGGCAGCGCGCGCGGTCAAGGCCATGCACGAGTTTGAAGCGGACCGCCTGGTCGCCGAAGTCAACCAAGGGGGTGAGCTGGTTCGTTCCGTGCTCGAACAAGTGGATGCGAACGCGCCCTTGCGGCTTGTGCGCGCAAGCCGCGGCAAGGTGCTGCGGGCCGAACCCATCGCCGCGCTTTACGAACGCGGCCGCGTTTCCCACGTGGGCACGCATCCTGAACTTGAAGACCAGATGTGCAGCTATACCGGCGGCGCGCGCGATGGCAGCCCCGACCGGCTCGACGCACTCGTCTGGGCACTGACCGAACTTATGCTCACCGGCGAAGCGGGCACCCCTCGCATCCGCCCGCTCGACTGAGAGCGCTTTTGATGAGGATTTTATGATCTCGCAATTCCTTGAGAGCCTGCGCCGCCTGGGCGCGCCGGAACGCAAAGAAAGCGCGACCGCCGGGCTCGCCCTCGTTCATATGACCGGGCAGCCCTCGTGGACGCCGCGCAATTACGGCGCGCTGGCGCGGGAAGGCTATGCGGCGAACCCCATCGCCTTTCGTTGCGTGCGCGCCATTGCGGACGCAAGCGCATCCATCCCGCTGGTGCTGTTCGAAGGCGAGGAAGAGCTGAGCGAGCATCCCCTGCTTCATCTGCTCACCCGTCCCAATCCGCTGCAGGCGGGGCAGGACCTGCTCGGCACGGTCTATGGCCATCTGCAGATTGCCGGCAATGCTTACCTTGAAGCCGTGACCGGGGGCGATGAAGTCAAGGAACTCTACGCCCTCCGTCCCGACCGCATGAAGGTGGTGCCGGGCGCGCGCGGCTGGCCCGAAGGGTTTGAATATGCCGTGGGCGGACGAAGCCATCGTTTCAAGATGGAAGGCGAGACCTCTCCCATCCTGCACCTCAAGACCTTCAACCCCACCGACGATCACTACGGCCACAGCGCCATCGAAGCCGCGGCCCCTGCCATCGACATCTACAATCAGGGCGGGGCCTGGCTGAAGGCGCTGCTTGACAATGCGGCGCGGCCCTCGGGCGCGCTGGTCTATCGCGGGGTCAGCGGTGCGCCGAACCTTACCGCCGATCAGTTCGAACGTTTGAAGGCCGAGCTTCAGGAAAACTATCAAGGCGCGAAGAACGCAGGGAGGCCCTTGCTGCTCGAGGGGGGGCTGGAGTGGCAGGCGCTTTCGTTCTCGCCCTCGGACCTTCAGTTCCTCGATGCGCGCAACGGCGCGGCGCGGGAAATCGCGCTGGCCTTTGGCGTGCCGCCCATGCTGCTCGGTATTCCGGGGGATAATACGTACTCGAACTATCGTGAGGCAAACCTTGCGTTCTGGCGGACGACGGTGATCCCGCTCGTGCATCGCACGCTCGAGGCGCTGACCCACTGGCTGGGCCCGCGCTTCGGCGAAGGGCTCCGGCTCGGCATCGACCTCGACGGTGTTGAGGCGCTGACGGTCGAACGCGAGGCGCTTTGGAACCGGGTTGAAGCGGCGAGCTTCCTTACCCGCAACGAAAAACGCGCCGCCGTCGGCTATGGCGCGGATGGTGGAGAGGACCAAACGCCTCGGGACCAACCGGTACAGGCGCCGGTTTCGGAGCCCTTGCGGGCAGTCGAATAGGTCTTGTAACCTATGGTAATAGGGCTCAATTTTTCGGGGGGAGGAAACCGGAATGAAGAACTCAGTCTTGGTGTTCGTTTTCGCCTTGGCCGTGGGCGCTCTTGTGCAAACCGCAGCCCTTGCGTGGACGCGCGATGCAAACTCATGGCATCAACTCCAAAGCACCTTGCCGTCTCATTTTTCCCGAGGCGATGCGGCTCAGGTCACACGGCATGTTCAATCACAATGCAATCGCGGGTTCGGGGGGAGTAGCAGCGTCGGGCAGCACATGACGGCCGTGAATGTCAGGGTTAGCCGCACTTGCCGGCAGGCCTCGACATGCAGAGGCGAACTTTACCTTCATGGCGGTAATCGAATTCACTTTGATATTGATTGCTGACCGGTCCGTTTAACTCAGCGCGAGCAATACCACACCCGCCGCCACAACGCTCGCGGCGACAATGCGCTGTGAGCCGAAGCGTTCTTTTAGAAAGAGCGCTGCGATCACGGCGGCGAAGATGACGCTGGTCTCTCGTAAAGCAGCAACCGGCGCGACATTGGTGAATGTGAGCGCCCACAAGACGATCCAGTAAGCAAGAAACGAGATAACACCGCCGAAGACGCCGGGCCGCCAGTTTGCCCGCGCGATGGTCCAAAACGCGCGCCCGCGCATGATCATGGTGGTGGTGATGATGGGAATACCGTGCAGAAGAAAGAGCCAGACCGCATAGGAATGGACGCTCGCGCTCGCCCGCGCGCCGCTCGCGTCGATCAATGTATAGGTCGCAATAAAGCAAGCGGTGCCAAAGGCGTAAGCGGCGCCCTTGAAGTTGTGCGTAAGGGTGCGGGGCCCATGAACCGCAAGGCTGATGATGCCGCCCGCCACCAGCGCTACCGCGAGCCATTCGGCAGGGGAGAGGTATTCGCCCAGGAGCAGCACGCTCGCCAGCGCTGAGAGGAGCGGCGCGGTGCCGCGCGCGATGGGGTAGGTCTGCCCGAAATCGCCGTGGGTATAGGCCTGCACCAGAAAAACCAGATAGCCGGTGTGTACGAACGTGGTGGCAATCAGAAAGGGCCAGGCCTCGGCGTTGGGGAAGGGCACGAAGGGCACCAGCAAAAGCCCGGCGACGCCGGTCGCGCCGGCCATCAAGGCGGTCACGGTCAGGCGGTCCGCGTTCACTTTGATGAGCGCGTTCCAGGTCGCGTGCATGACCGCCGCGAGAAGCACCAAACTGAAAGCAAGAAGAGACATGAAACCCGCGCTGCCCTGTTTTGGGGTGCGCGCTTCATGACAGTTTTAAGACGCATTGCCAAGCAGCCCCGGATTGCCGAGCGGCTTCGGCGGCATGCGGCAACGTTTTTGGATCGCATGACCGAACAGAACGGGCTCACCGAATGGCACCTGGATAAAAGGGTGCCCATCGCCCTCATTTTTGCGATTGCGGTGCAAACCGGCGCGGGCCTCATCTGGGCCGGCGCGGCGGGCGAACGCATTCGCCAGCTCGAAGAACAAGCGCTGCTTACGTCCAATCTCACCGAGCGCCTGGTGCGCGTCGAAGAACAAATCGGCTTTGCCCGCGAAAGCCTTGAGCGGATCGAACGCAAGCTCGACCGCCAAATATCACAAGACGGAGACGAGTAATGGATCTTAAATCCTGGCCGGATGGTGAGGCGTGCTGCGCGTCTTGCGCGGAAGCCGACGGCAGCGGCCGCTTTGAAGGCTATGCCTCGCTTTTCGATTTGCGCGACCGGTCGGGGGATGTGGTCAAGCGCGGCGCCTTTGGCCGCACCCTGGCGGCAAAGCCCGTGAGCGCGATCCGTCTGTTGCATCAACACAAAGCGGACGAGCCCATCGGCGTTTGGGAAGACATCCGCGAAGACACACGCGGGCTTTTCGTCCGTGGGCGGCTTGTTTTGACGAGCCCCCGGGCGCGGGAGATTTGGGCGCTCTTGCGCGAGCGCGCCATCGACGGGCTTTCCATTGGCTACAAGACCGTGCGCGCAGGCAAAACCAAGGCGCCGAAAGGGCGCACCTTGTTCGACATCGATCTTTGGGAGATTTCTCTCGTCACCTTTCCTTTGCTCATGGGCGCGCGTGTGACCCGGATCGAAGGCGAGAGCGGGAGATCTGACGGGTCCGGCGTGACCCTGACAACGGCGCTGCGCGATGCGGCGCGTCAATTGAGCGCGTAGCTCACCCACCAACCAGGAGAAAAAAATGTCTCACTCATCCCACGGCGGAGCTGCCGCGGGCTCTTCGGTCACGCCCGAAGTCAAGGCGGCTCTCGACGATTTTCTGAATGCCTTCGAGCACTTCAAGGCCTCGAATGACGAACGCCTTGCGGAGCTGGAACAGCGCTCGGGCGCGGACGTGCTGCTTGAGGAAAAGGTCGAACGACTGGGCCAAAGCCTCGATCTGCAAAAGAAAAACATCGACCGCATGTTGGTCGATGCAAAAAGGCCCTCGCTCGGAATCGAGACGGGCGCGGTGCCCGTTACTGAGCACAAGGCGGCTTGGAACGACTACATGCGCAAAGGGCTCACCGGCCCGCTCGAAGCGTTCGAGGTGAAGGCGCTCTCGGGCACTTCTGATCCCGAAGGCGGCTATGTGGTGCCCAAGGAAGTTGAGGAAAGCATCGACCGGGTGCTGGCGGAAGTTTCGCCCATCCGCTCGATTGCCAGCGTCCGGCAAATCGGCGCATCAAGCCTCAAGAAAGCCATGAGCGAAGGGGGCGCGGCCACGGGCTGGGTTGCGGAAAACGCAAGCCGTCCGGAAACCGCAACACCGACGCTTTCGCTTATCGAGTTTCCTGCAATGGAACTCTACGCCATGCCGGCGGCGACGCAATCGCTGCTCGACGACGGTTATGTGGATCTTGAAGCCTGGGTCGCCGACGAAGTGCAGACCGTCTTCGCCGAACAGGAAGGCGCGGCCTTCGTGAACGGCGACGGGGTCGCGCGCCCGCGCGGGTTTTTGTCCTACGACAAGGTCGATAACAGCTCTTATGCCTGGGGCAAGGTCGGCTATGTGGCGACGGGAACGGACGGTGGGTTCGATGCCTCGAACCCCTCCGACGATCTCATCGACCTCATCTACACGCCCAAGCAAGGCTACCGGGCGAACGCGCGGTTCGTCATGAACCGCTCGACCCAAGGCACCATCCGCAAGTTCAAGGACGCGGACGGCAATTACATCTGGCAGCCCGGCATCGCGGCGGGGCAACCGGCGACGCTCATGGGTTATCCGGTTGTGGAATCCGAAGACATGCCGGCCATCGCGTCCGACAGCTTCTCGATTGCCTTCGGCGATTTCTCGCGCGGGTACCTCGTTGTGGACCGCGCGGGTATCCGCATCTTGCGCGATCCTTATTCGTCCAAGCCCTTCGTTCTTTTCTACACCACCAAGCGCGTTGGCGGCGGCATCCAGAACTTCGAAGCGATCAAGCTGATGAAGTTCGGCACGTCCTGATAGCGCTGGCAGAGGAGAAAACCATGCAAGACCTTTTCAACAACATTCATCCCGCCCCGTGCGTCAGCCCCGCGGTGATTACGGATAACACCGCCGCCGTAGGCACGGTGACGGACCGGCAAGGCTATGACAGCCTTACCTATGTCATTGCCACCGGCACGCTGGCAGATGCGGATGCGACCTTCACCGCGCTGGTGGAACATTCGGACGCCGCGGGCTCGGGCTTTGCGGCTGTTCCGGATACGGAGCTTCTGGGGACGGAGGCAAACGCCTCGTTCACGTTTTCCGATGACGACAAGACGTTCAAGATCGGCTATCGCGGCACCAAGCGCTATGTGCGCCTGACGGTGACGCCCGCCGGGAATGCGGGCAACGCGCCGCTGGCCGCGGTCGCGGTGCTTGGTCATCCGAACGTGGCGCCGACGGCCAATCCTCCTGCCTAGCCGCGCGCCTGAAGGGCGCTTTCTTGCCGGAGCGGCCCTTCACCCGAGAGGGGGGAGCCTCCCCTCGCTCCCCCCTCGATTACCCGACTGAGAGACACGATGGCATCCACACTCTTGACCGCGCCCAGCGCCGAGCCCGTCACGCTCGCCGAGGCGAAAGCCCATTTGCGCATCGACCATACGGCGGAAGATACGGTCATCACCGGCATCATCACCGCCGCGCGCGAGGCGCTCGAAGAAGCATCGGGCCTGGCGCTGATCACTCAGAGCTGGCGCGTCGCCCTCGATGAATGGCGCGGGCCCGTTGTGGAACTGCCGCGGCGGCCGGCGCAATTGGTCACCGAAGTGCGCGTCACCAACCTCAATGGTGAGGCGACCGCGCTTGATGCAAGCGCCTATGACCTTAAATCCGCGGGCGGTCTCGCGCGGCTTGTGAAAACACCTGCCGCCGTGTGGCCCGCGCCGGGCCGGCTCGCGGGCGGTATCGAGATCGACTATGTGGCGGGCTTTGGCGATGGGGCGGCGGACGTGCCGCGCGCCCTGCGTCAGGCGCTGCTTATGGTGATCGCTCATGTTTACGAGAACCGCGAGCTTCTGTCCCAGGACGCGGGCGCGCCGCTGCCTTCGGGCGTCGAGGCGCTGATCGCGCCATACCGGAGAGTGCGCCTGTGATCGGCAAGATGCGTCACCGCATTACCATTGAACGCAATGACGGCGCCACCGATACGGGCGGCGGCCAGGCGGAAAGCTGGGTTCTTGTCGCTGCCGTCTGGGCGCAAATCGAACAGTTTCAATCCTCGCCCGCAGGCCATGCGGGCCGCGCGGCGGAACGATTTTCCTTGCGTGCAACGATCCGTCATCGGACGGATGTCAAAGCCGGAATGCGTTTGACTCATGCGGGCGAGATTTACCGCATTCGCAGCGTTGCCGACTCCGAACAACGGGGCCGGTTCCTGATGCTTTCCTGCGAACGCGAAGCGGGGACTTGAGCATGGCGAAAGTAACACTCAAGGGCGATGCGAAACTGACCAATCTCAAACAGGCAGTAGAGACCGCGACGGAACAATCACTCGACGAAATCGGCGCGCGGGCTGTTGAACTAATCCGCGAAGAACTCACCTCCGGTCCCCGGTCAACCGCTTTGGTGCCGGACGCGCCGTCCGCGGACTGGACGGACCAGCTAGCCGCATCCCTTGGGTACCAAGTCCATGGCGATGGCAAAGGGGTTTCCGTTACCGCCGATGCGTTTTATGCACAGCTTCTTGAGCTTGGAACGCTTGAGACACCCCCGCGACCCTTTATCGGTCCGGTGCTCACGCGGCTTAAGCCCGAAATCGACGCCATCGTGGCGCGCGCTTTCGGCAGTCAAGGAAAAGACCTCAAAGGAAGCGGAACATGAGCCGTGGCGGCTGGGCCTTGCGCGAGGCGCTCTATACGGCGCTCACCGGCGATACTGCCCTTCAGGCATTGATCGGCAATCCGGCGCGGGTTCACGACGACGTTCCCCCTGATGCGGCGTTTCCCTTTGTCACGTTTGGAGATGCCGACGCATCGGACTGGTCAACCAAGGAAAGCCTGGGCGCCGAGCATACGGTTACGCTTCACGCCTGGTCCCGTTATGAAGGTCACAAGGAAGCGCAGCAGATCCTCGAAACTATTGAGGCTTTGCTCCACGATGCGAACCTTACGCTCACCGGGCACGCGCTCGTCAATCTCAGATTCGTCAGTAGCGGGATCGTCCGCGACCCGGACGGTGCGACGGCCCACGGCTTCATCCGCTTTCGCGCGGTGACCGAACAAACCGGCTAGTCAACCGAAAACCTAAAGGAGGGCCTCACTCATGGCCGCACAAAAGGGCAAGGATGTCCTTCTTAAACTGGGTAATGGCGACGGCCCGCCCGAAACATTTGCAACAGTGGGCGGCTTGCGCACGACCGCGCTGAACTTCAACTCCCAAAGCGTCGATGTGACCGACGTGGAAAGTGCAGGGCAGTGGCGCGAGCTTCTGGCCGGCACGGGCGTTAAATCCGCCAGCATCTCAGGGTCAGGCGTTTTCAAGGACGGCGCGTCCGACGCCAGCGTGCGCCAGGCGTTCTTCGATCAAACTCACGACAACTGGCAGATCGTCATTCCTGATTTCGGCACCGTGGAAGGGGCGTTTCAGATCCGTGAGCTGCAATATGCGGGCAGTCACGACGGCGAAGCGACCTTCACCCTGTCGCTTGAATCAGCTGGCGCGCTCAGCTTTACCGCGCTCTAGGGGGGCCACGATGGTGAATGGCGCGCGCGGCGAAGTGGCATTCGAGCTTGACGGTAAATCCTATTGCCTCTGCCTCACTATGGGGGCGCTGGCGGAAATCGAAACTGCTCTCGGCGCAGGTTCTCTCAACGATCTGGATGCGAAGTTGAAAGCGCCGCGCGCCGAGGACCTGATCGCCATATTGCATGCGCTTATGAAAGGCGGCGGCGAGACCCTGACACGCGAGGAAGTCCTGGACTTGCCCATGCAAGTGGCGGACGTGAGTGCCGCCATTGCCGCGGCGTTCGCCGCGGCGGGAACGCGGGCGCCGGGTTCGCAAACAGATCCGCAATCAGGTCCGCAAACGTAAAGCTCTATGCCGTGGGCGGAGCTTCTAGCGGCGGCGCTTAGAATGGGAATCGCGCCCGCCGCGTTTTGGAAATTGAGCCTCAAGGAATGGAACATGATCGTGGCATCGGAACGGCTCACCGCACAGGCGCTTTCCGGCGCGGAGCTGGCGGTGCTGTGCCGCCGGTTTCCCGACACGCTTGCGAACGGCGGCGATAATCGATGACGGATACGACACAAGATGTGATTGTTGGGCTAGGAGCTGAGAATAGCGATGCCTTAAAGAGCATCGACGAAGTCGGGAAGGCGCTGTCGGAAACATTGCACACGGCGGCCTTGAGTGTTCTCTCAAATCTCGAAAGCGCCTTTGTCGAATTCGCCCGCACAGGCGAATTTAGCGTGCGCGATATGGTGAACGCCATCATCGCCGATCTTTCGCGCATCGCCTTCGATGCCTTCGTCGAGCGGCCCATAAACCAACTCTTTGCCCGTTTCGGCAAAGGCCTTGGCGGTCTCTTCACCAGTGGTGCGTCGGGTAAGCCTCTACCTCCACCGGGCACCGGTGCCTTGGGCGGGCCGGTCACGTTCGGCCGGCCTTATGTGGTGGGCGAACAGGGGCGTGAGCTTTTTGTGCCTGAGACCTCGGGCCGCATTGTGCCCAACCATATGCTCGGCGGCGCGAATATCGTCTTCAATGTGCAGACCCGCGATGCGGAGAGCTTCCGCCGGTCGGAAAGCCAGATCGCCGCCATGCTTCACCGCATGGCAAGCCGCGGTCAGCGCAATCTTTAAAGGCCCGCTCCCATGAACTTTCACGACGTGCGGTTCCCCACCGACATTGCGCTCGGCTCGACGGGCGGACCGGAACGGCGCACGGAAATCGCGGTGCTCGGCTCGGGCTTTGAGGAACGCAACAGCCCGTGGGCGCATTCGCGCCGCAGATACGATGCGGGCAGCGGGGTCAAGACCCTCGATGATCTTCACAACGTGATTGCGTTTTTCGAAGCGCGCCAGGGGCGGCTGTTTGGTTTCCGCTGGAAGGACCGCGCGGATTTCAAATCCGCCGCGCCGTCGCTTAGTATGGGCATTTCCGATCAAACGCTTGGGACCGGCGATGGCTCGACTACGGACTTCCAACTGGTGAAGGCTTACACTTCTGGCGGCGAGAGTTACACCCGCCAGATCAAAAAGCCCGTGGCGGGGACGGTGCGCGTGGCGGTGGACGGTGTGGAAAAGACCGAAACCACGGACTGGACGGTGGACACAGTCACCGGGCTTATCAGTTTCGTCACCGCGCCCGGCGCGGGACTGGCGGTTACCGCGGGCTTTGAGTTCGACGTGCCGGTGCGCTTCGACACTGACCGGCTCGAGGTCAACCTCGCCAACTTCAACGCGGGCGAAATCCCCTCGATCCCGATTGTCGAAGTGCGGGTTTAGAGCAGAACCCCGCGCGCCCAAAAGCTAACTCTCATTTGCGACGAAAAATGACATCCGCCGCACAATAAGGTAGTCTTGGCGCGTTGGGAGTTGAACCCGGAGAGGCGCTCTATGGGTGCTCGTTTCATTGGACTACTGATTATTGGGCTTGTTACATTTGCACCCTCTGCAGTCGCGCAATCGGATGCGGAGTTGTTTGAATCTCGCCGGGATGCCTGCGATGGAGGGCACATTGCGTCCTGTACGGCAATTGGACTTCATTTCGAGCTTGGGCGCGGTGTAGCGCGGGACTATCTCCGCGCGCGGCAGAACTATGAATGGTCCTGCGAGCATGGTCACGCAGAAGGATGCATGCTCCTTGGTTCAATCTATGATGATGGGATTGGCGTCAGAGAAGACAATGACCGTGCTGCCGAGTATTACGGCCGCGCTTGCGGAATGCCCGAGACCATAAGGGCGTGCACCCGGCTGGCGACGATGCAAGAAGAAGGCGACGAGATCGACCGCGATCCGTTTGGCGCGGCAACAAACTTCGGCATGGCGTGTTCATTGGCTCATGGCGAATCATGCGTGCTTGCAGGCGTTTACTACTACCACGGCGAAGGCGTTGGCATGGATCGGGCGCTTGCCGCAAGATACTACGACGATGCCTGCATAAGCGGGGTCGCAATCGGCTGTCACTATCTTGCACAGCTTTACGAGGACGGTGATGGAGTTGAGCGAAGTTCATCGGAAGCCCGCAGATACTATGCGCGGGCGTGCGAGCTTGGGCACAACGAAGCGTGTGGCCGTCCGTAACCAGTTGCCGATCGTATAACCAAACAAGCACCCAAAATGAAAACCCTCCCCACCGGTATGCAGGCTCACCTGGATACGGGCGCCACCACTTTGTGCCGGTGCTGGCAGATCACAAGGTCCGACAACGTCACTTATGGCTTCACCGACCACGACGAGGACCTCGCCTTTAACTCAATCACCTTCGAGGCGGCAACGGGGTTTACCGCCACTGCGGTGGACAGCTCGCTGGGCCTGAATGTGGACAATCTCGACGTGATTGGCGCGCTCAACTCCTCGCGCCTTAACGATGATGACCTCGCGCGCGGTCTTTACGACAACGCGGCCATCACCATCTGGTACGTGAACTGGAAAGATGTCAGCCAGCGGATTATTTTGCGCATGGGCAATCTGGGCGAGGTAAGCCGCGGGCCCACCGCTTTTTCCGCCGAGGTGCGGGGCCTTGCCCACAATCTTAACCAAGTGGGGGGCCGCGTCTTCCAGCGTGTGTGCGATGCGACCCTTGGCGATGCCCGCTGCGGGGTCAATCTCGACAGTGCTACATATAAAGGTTCGGGTACCGTTGCCGCGAACCCGGATTCGAACCGCAGCTTCTTTGTGAACGGGATCGGCAGTTTCGCCAATGGCTGGTTCAGCCGGGGCAAGCTGACCTGGACCTCGGGCGCCAACGTGGGTCGCGCCATGGAGATAAAGATCCACTCGCCCGGGCACATTCAACTCTGGCTGCCCATGGCCGATGACGTGGCCGCAGGCGACGGCTTCGATGTTGTCGCGGGCTGCGAGAAGAGCTTCACCATCTGCCGGCAGAAATTTTCCAACAGCGAAAACTTTCGCGGCTTTCCCCACATGCCGGGCAACGACTATGTGACGAGCTATCCCAATTCCGATAGCGCCAATCAGGGCGGCTCCAACCGGGAGGAAAACCGGCCACCCGGCACGGTGCCGGGGACCGGTATGCCGCCGCTCGGCTCGCCTATAGATACGGGCCCGTTCTTTCCCGACATTGACGTGCAATCGGGCGCGGTCAACACGGTTGCGGGCGACTTGCCCGATACGGGCAGCTTCGGCGGGGCGGGTAACGTGGGCGGCATCGGCCCTGACGATACGTTCAAGGTGGCGCGGTAAATGACCGTCCGCGACGACGCGCTTGCCATCGCGCGCACCTGGATCGGCACGCCCTATCACCATCAGGCGAGCCGGCGCGGGGTGGGGGCCGATTGCTTGGGCCTCGTGCGCGGGGTGTGGCGCGAGCTTTACGGGCGCGAGCCCGAACTACCGCCGCCTTACAGCGCGGACTGGGCCGAAGCCACCAAAGAGGAAACGCTGCTTGCCGCCGCGCGCCGCAACCTCGTAGAGATCGACAAGGGCGCGGCGGAGCCGGGGGACGTGCTGCTCTTTCGCATGGTGGCCCACGGTCCCGCCAAGCACGCGGGGATATTGTCCGGAGGCGGACGGTTCATTCATGCCTATTCGGGTAGGGCGGTCGGCGCCAGCGCGCTCTCGCCGTGGTGGCGGGCGAAACTGGTGGCCGCCTTTACCTGGCCTTCATCGCTCTAAGCAGGCTCTCTAAATGGGTCCTTCAAGCAGGTCCCGCGCCGTCCCGCTTGCCGCCAAGATCGGGAATGGCAAGCGCAAGCGCCAGCAGCGCGAAGATAATCACCGTTCCCCGGGCCGCGAGAACAAGAATGACCGGCACGGCGAGGAATCCCGGAACCCAGGCGGGCGCCACGGCGTCGTGCGCCGTCAGCACCGGCAGGCCCGAAAGAACGATCAGCATACCGAGGATAATGCGTTGGGCCATCCGGCCGGGCCCGTCAATGGAAAATTCCTTGCCCGGGGCGAAGTCAACCCAAGGCAGCAGGGTGGGGAGCCGCAGGGAGAGAGGCAGGAGCAAGAACGGCAAGAAGAGTGTCTCGACCGAAAGCAGAAACAGCAGCAGCACTGGTTGCCACCCGCGATCCCAGGGTGAAAGCACCAGCGCGGCCGCGAAAAACAGAACAAGGCTCAGCGCCGCCAAAATAAGCGGCACGACTTTCCAATAAAGCCCGGTCTTCGGCAGGACCGGCAGGTGCATGGGCGAATCCCTCCCGCCTTTGATCTTATATCCCGCGCGGCAGATTGGCCACGTGGGCCCGCATCTGAGTTAACAGCGAAAATCCGCAAACTGACGAACTAGCAAAATGGCATCACTCGTTCTCGGCGCTGCCGGCAGCATTATTGGCGGGCAGATTGCCGCCGGGCCTGTTCTTTTCGGATTGACCGGGGCGCAAATCGGCGGGTTTATCGGCTCGACAGTCGGTCAATATATTGACGGCGCGCTGTTCGGGTCGAGCGGCGCCAACATCAAACGGGGCAAGATCGAGGACCTGCGTGTTCAGGCCTCGACCGAAGGCGCGGCGGTGTCCCGTGTGTACGGCCAGGCGCGGGTGGCGGGGCAAATCATCTGGGCGACGGAGTTCCGCGAGGAAAAGAAAACCAAGAAGGTCGGCGGCGGCAAGGGCAGCGGGGGCGGGGGTGGCGGCACGGTCACCGAGTTTTCCTACTTCGCCAATTTTGCCGTCGGGCTTTGCGAAGGCCCCATCCGCGATATCGGCAAGGTCTGGGCGGAAGGCAATCCGCTCGACATCAGCCCCTATACGACGCGGCTTTACAGGGGCGATGAAACCCAAGCGCCTGACAGCCTTATCGAAAGCGTCGAAGGTGCGGCGCGCGCGCCCGCCTATCGCGGCGTTGCCTATATCGTCTTTGAGGACTTGCCGCTCGAACGCTTCGGCAACCGCGTACCCCAATTGACGTTCGAAGTGTTCCGGCCCGTGAGTACCGTGCAAATGGGCACCGGCGACACACTGGAAGACCGGCTGAGCGCGATCACCGTGGCGCCCACGGGCGGTGAGTTCGGGCTTGGCACCGAGGTGGTCGATCGGGATGACGGCGATGGCCTGGGTGTTCTTGAGAACATGTTCAACGGGCGGGGCATCGCCAACTTCACCGTCTCGCGCGATCTGATGAGCGACGCCTTGCCCAATGTAGAAAGCGTGGCGCTGCATGTGGCCTGGACCGGCGATGATCTGCGCTGCGGTCAACTCACCCTGAAGCCCGCCATCGACCGCGCGATCAAGGACACCTTTCCTTACGAATGGGAAGTCAACGGCACGGCCCGCGGTGCCGCACGCATGCTCAGCGAGGACGAAACCGGCGTCGTTTTGCAGGCGACCCCAGCCGACCGCGCGGTGGTGGAAGCGATCAAGGGCTTGAAGGCGCGCGGGGACCGCGTTGTTTTTGCTCCGCTTATTCAGCTCGACGTGCCCGCGGGAAACACCCTCACCGATCCCTATAGCGACGACGCGGGCCAGCCGGTCAATCCCTGGCGCGGGCGCATTACGTGCGATCCGGCGCCCGGCGCCACGGGCACCGTGGACAAGACCGCGGCGGCGGCAACCCAGGTCTCGGACTTCTTCGGGTCGGTCGCGAGCTCGGACTTTTCCGTCACGGTAGATGCCGGGACGAACGATGTGACCGTGACCTGGACCGGCACCGCGGACTGGGGTTACCGCCAGATGGTGCTGCACTATGCCAAGCTCTGCGATGCGGCGGGCGGGGTGGATGCTTTTCTGATCGGCTCGCAGCTCGGCGGCATGACGCGCGTGCGCTCGGCGGCGCAAACCTATCCCGCGGTGACCGAACTCAAGACGCTTGCGGGCGACGTTAAAACCATCCTGGGGTCGGGGACCAAGGTCTCCTATGCCGCCAACTGGGGGGAATATCATTCCTACGCCCCGGCTGACGGCTCCGGCGACATCGACTTCTTCCTGGACGATCTGTGGGCGGACGGAAATATCGACTTTGTCGGCATTGACAATTTCATGCCCCTGACCGACTGGCGCGAAGGGATGAGCCACGCTGACTTTTTGGCGGGCTGGACCGATCCTTACGATCTCAACTATCTCATGGAGGGGATCGCGGGCGGCGAGGAGTACGATTGGTATTATGCCGATACCGTAGCGCGCGATGCGCAAACCCGCACCACCATTACGGACACCGGCAGTTATGGCGAGCCCTGGGTGTTCCGCGTCAAGGACATTCGCGGGTGGTGGGAGAACGCCCACCATAACCGCCCCGGCGGCGTCAGGTCCGGGACCGCGACCGCATGGACCGCGCAATCGAAACCGGTCTGGTTTACCCAGCTCGGATGCCCCGCGGTGGACAAGGGCGCGAACCGCCCAGGGCTTGTGTTCGACGTGCTTTCGGACGACAGCGCCCTGCCGCCTTATTCCACCGGGCGGCGGGACGACCAGATTCAGCGCCGCTTTCTCGAAGCGCATTTTGAGTTTTGGAACGAGGCGGCGAACAACCCGACCTCGACAGTCTATTCGGACAAGATGGTCGACGTGGCGAACATCCACGTTGCCGAATGGGACCCGCGGCCCTTTCCGGATTTTCCCCGGCGCTCGAACGTGTGGCGCGACACCGCCAATTGGCGCACAGGACGGTCTGTCGCGGGCCGGGCGGGGCGCTCGGGCCTGGGCGCGCTCGTGCAATCGCTCTGCGCGGAAGTGGGGTTTTCCAACATAGACGTAAGCGCGCTTCGGGGCGGAGTTGCGGGCTATGTGCTCGCTCAACTGCTTTCGCCGCGCGATGCCATCGAGCCGCTCAGCCTTGCCTATCAATTCGACGCGGTCGAAAGCGAAGGCACCATCAAGTTCTTCCACCGCGACCGTGCCTCGCTTGGCGCGCTGGCCCAGCTTGATCTGGTAGAGCCCGGCGGTGAGGACCCGGAACGGTTCCGCCTGACCCGCGCGCAGGAAACCGAGCTGCCGCTGGTTGCCAAAATGACTTACCTCGAAAACGGCAGTGACTATCAGCCGGGCACCGCCGAGTTTCGCAGGCAAACGGTGACCACGGACCGTGTGTTACAAACCGACATGCCGCTGGTCATCGATGCAGACGAAGCGCAAGGCATTGTCGATGTCTGGCTCATGGACTGGTGGGCTCAGCGCGAAAAGCTCGAAGCCCATCTCGCGCCCTCGGACATTCGCTTCGATCCGGGCGATGTACTTACGTTCACGCTCAACGGCCGCACTCATACCATGCGGCTCAGCGAAATCAGCGATAGCTATGCCCGCGCCGCAAAGGCCGTGGCGACGGACAGGGGGATCTACAAACGGGATTTCGGAACTTCCATAGGCGGTCGTGCGGGCTCCGTGCCGCTTCACCGCCGTACGACGGTGGAGTTTATGGACCTGCCGCTCATGACCGGCGAAGAGGCGCCGCACGCCCCTCACGTGGGCGCAAACGTGGTGCCCTGGCCCGGCGCGATCTCCGTCTTCCGCAGCCCGACCAGTTCGGACTTTGAGCTCGACACCCGCATCGGCTCGCCCGCCACCATCGGCACCACGACCGCGAGTTTTCCAGCGGGTCCCACGAGCCGTATCGATCATGGCAGCAAACTTACGGTGCGGGTGGGCTTTGGCGAGCTTTCGTCGGCACCCCTCGATCAAGTGTTGTCCGGTGCCAACCTCGCCGCGGTGAAGGCGGCAAGCGGCGAATGGGAGTTATTGCAGTTCCTGAGCGCCGCACTTGTGGACACCCATACTTATGAGCTGAGCGGGTTCCTGCGCGGGCAGTTCGGATCGGAGCACGCCATCTCCGACCCGCTGGCCGCCGGTGCGCGCTTTGTGCTGATCGATGCGGCCATCGTGCAGACCGGCCTTACGCTCAACGAACGGCAACTCACCCGCAACTGGACCTACGGCCCGGCGGCGGTGGATATCGGCCACCGGTCCTACAAGTCGGAGGTGCGGAGCTTTACCGGCGTGGGCCTCAGGCCTTACGCGCCGGTGCATGCGAAGGGCGACTGGCAAGGCAACGACAATATCGACATCGTTTGGGTGCGCCGCAGCCGCATCGGCGGCGATGAGTGGGAACGGGATGAAATCCCCCTCGGCGAGGAAACAGAATCCTACGAAGTCGATGTGATGGACGGGTCCACCGTTACGCGCACCGTGGCCGTTACGTCGCCGTCGTGGACCTATACCTCGGCGCAGCAATCCGCCGACTTCGGCTCACCCCAATCAACCATCAGCCTACGGATCTATCAAATGAGTGAAATTTATGGGCGCGGGAAACCGTGCGTGGTGACCCTCAATGAGTAATTCCGCTAACCTCGGCTTCGCCTATCTCGAAGCCAGCCAAGCCCAGAAACACGTGACGGTGAACGAGGCGCTGCGCCTGATCGACGCGGCACTCCAGTTCTCAGTGATCGACCGCGATCTCACGGGGCCGCCGGGCAGCCCGAGCGAAGGCGATCAATACATTCCCGCCGCCACCGCCACCGGCGACTGGGCGACCTTTGAGGACGACATCGCCATTTACGTGGATGGCGGCTGGCAGTTCCTCGCGCCCCAAGAGGGCTGGCGCGCCTGGCTCCGGGACGAAGACATCGAGGTCCATTGGACCGGCTCGGCCTGGATTGAGTACCCGGCGCAAAAAGAGACCTTTGTCATCGCCTGCTCGGATGAAACCACCGACCTTGCCACCGGCACAGGCGTTGCGAGCTTCCGCATGCCTTACCCCTTCACGGTGACCGAGGTGCGGGCGAGCGTCGCCACCGCGCCCACGGGCGCGGCCCTAACCGTGGACATCAACGAGGGCGGCACGTCGATCCTTTCCACCAAGCTCACCATCGACGCAAGCGAGAAGACCTCTGAAAGCGCGGCGACGCCGCCGGTGATTTCCGATGCGAGCCTTGCGGACGATGCGGAGATCACCATCGACATCGACCAGATCGGTTCCACCGTCGCGGGCGCGGGGCTCAAGGTGACCCTGATCGGGAACCGCTCGTAATGGCGGTCAACCTCATCAATCCGTACAGGTACTACGTCGCGCCGTCGGAATCGCCGGGCACGGTGACGCTTTCGGGAACGCTGGGGTCACCCAATCTCGCCACGCGCACAGTCGCGGGTACAGCGCGAGCGGGGTGGCGGTTCGAGGCGGACAAGGAAGTCTTCCGCCGGCAAGGCTCGTGGTCCAACTTCAATGAGGACTGGCTCGACGGCGCAGGGGACGTGGCCGACTATGAGATCCGCGCCACCAAGCAAAGCGGTGACACGCCGAACGTGGGCCAAGCGCTCAACACGTGGCTTGGCTTGTCGTCCGACCGGAACTGGGAGTTTTCCAACAACGTCAACGGCACGACGAAGGAGTGCGTGCTGAAAATCGAAATCAGGGACGCCAATACCCTGACCGTGCGCGCGACCGGATACTACAAAATCTACGCTGAAGACAGCGGAGGCGGTGGCGGCACGACCGGCACAACCGGGACGACAGGTACGACCACCACAACTGGCAGCACTACCGAAACAGGCGTGACCGAGTGATGCTGAGCGATCAGGAAGCCCAGGCCCTTTGGGATCGAGGCGAGCGGCGCGAGGCGTTTCCCTTTGTGACGGGAGAGGTGGAGGTGCCGGGTCAGATCCGGGACCTGGCCACCCGCCCCGGGGCGATCGATTGGCAACAATCCCGGGTCCTCAAGGACACAAGGCAATCGCTTGATGCGGTTGCCGATGATGCGCGCCGGAGCCTGTCGGCCCGCATCGCCGTTGACCAGATACCCGAGGTCTATGACTTCTGGCGCAAGACCGCGGCGCCGTTCGCGGCGGAATGGCTCGATCGTCTTGCCCGGTACTTTGCGGACCCCGGGCCCAAGCACACGGGCCAACTCATTCGCTACCGGACGGGCGACTACTTCCGGCTGCACAACGACGCAGGCTGGTTTCCGCCCGACGTCTACCGCGTGGCCATGATTGCGGTCGGGCTTACGCCCCTGGAAGACTACGAGGGCGGGGAGCTGTGTTTCCCGAGCGAGGGCGAGCACGGCGTTTTCCGCCTGGGCCTGGGCGACGTGCTCGTGTTTCCTGCGGCCATGCGGCACGAAGTACGAGAAGTGACCCGCGGTGAGCGCATCGTCGTCCTGGGCTACTATCAAAGCCCCATGTCGGACGCACATTACGGCCTCTATGTCGACCAGTTCGACCGGGAACTTTCCGATGGCTGACATTCCGCACCTGGCCCTAGGCACCGCCCTGTGGGGTTCGCAACTAGGCGAGGACGTGGCCTTTGCCATCGCCGGCCACGCCCTCGACCATCACGGGATTGCGTTTTTTGATACAGCCGAGGGTTACCCCGCGCCGATGACGCGCGAAACCCACGGGGTAACCGAGGTGCTTTTCGGCAAGTGGCTCCATACCCGCGAACGCGGTGAGGTGGTGATTTCCACCAAGGCCTATGGCCCCGCCGGCGGCTTCCGGGACCCCGAGGCGCCGCTCGGCGAGGCGGAACTTCGCACCTCCCTTGAGGGCAGCATGAGCCGTCTTGGTACGGACTATATCGATTTGTACCTGTTGCACTGGCCTGACCATGATGAAGGCGCGCAAGTCCATCAGGCGAGCGCCATGGGCCGGTTCATCGCTGAAGGCAAGATCAAGGCGTGGGGACTTTCGAACGCACCGCACGAGGTGTTCGAGGCTTACTGCGTCGCAGCAGAAACCGCCTGCGCGCCAGAGCCTTCCATTGTGCAAAACAGTTTCTCAGTGATCGCCGACCCGCACCGCGTCGCCGAGGCGCCCGTGCCGCTCATGGCCTATGGCGTGCTCGGCCACGGCCTGTTGAGCGGGCAGTACCGCGACGGCGTGCCCGCGGCCTCGCACCTTCATTGGCTCAAAAGCCAGGGCCATGCCACGGGCGAGGTGCCTGCATCCGTCGAGGCGTTCCACCGGGACTGCGACGCGCGCGGTGAAAGACCCATCGACGCGGCGCTTGCCTTCGCCGCAAACCAGCCATTCATTCGGTGTTGCTGCATCGGTGTCTCGTCGGTAGAGCAACTCGACCACGTGTCCGAGGCGTTCCACCGGCTCGTCACTTGGGGGTCTTAGGGCTCTAACTTATAGTTGTATAAGCCAATAAATACGATTTAGTAATTGACAGAATTCACGTTTTAAGGGCATTATAGGAACATATACCCAATTATATACTTGACGTACCGGGTATATGCTATGAACAACGCTAAAAAACTAGAACTTGAAATCACGTCTGAGATGATTGAGGCGGGCGCAGACTATCTGGAAGAGATGGATCTGGTCGGAATGGCCTCTAGGACTTTTGTTCGGGCACTGGCAGTTGGGCTCTTTGAGACCATGATGAACCAAGTATCTCCTCGGGTAGGTCAAGCTCCTTCCGCAGTTCGACATTCAGCTTGTAGATGTCCATCCACAGCTGATCAAACCGACTAGCCCACTCGCGTAACTTGGCAGTGTTGAAGGTATTCCCGGTCCGCTTGTTCTTGTCGGACAGCATGTCGAATGTCACATAGAACGGAATGAGCACCAGCTCATATTTGAAGTTCTCAGTTGCATTGAGAGCGTGCAGAGGATTGAAGCCAATATCTGCATGGACCATGTTGTTGCGCTTCTTGGCATAGCGCTTGAGCCTTTTGTGGAGTTCGCCCCAGTCATCCTTCAAATCTGACTCGTGTAGCGCCAGTTCGGCGACGCGGTCAGTCATGTCCAGTCTGGTATTGAAATTCATCACGGAGTAGTGTGCCTTAACTGACAGGAATTCGTCGGACTGCATGAGTGTGGCGAATAGGTCCGCCAAGGCAATTTCGACCTGCTGCCAAGAGACGATCAGCCGCCCAAGTGCCTCATAGAATTCATTGTCGGAAATTAGCAGTTTGCCCTTAAGCTCTACGTGATCCACAACTATTGTTTCATTGGCCATGGCTGAAAAATCCAAAGAAGAAATGGAACGGGACAAGGTGCTAGGTCGCCTTTTGCAGACGCCCCCAAAGCCGAAGCCCGACCCAGAATCCAAAAAGAAAAAGGCCCCGCCGAAGCGGGGCAAGAAGTCCTAATCTGCGTGGGCGTCCTGCGCCCATGCTCCAGTGTTCAGGGCCATCACTAACCCGACCACCAGATGTGGCCCGGAAGCGGTTAATGGGCGTTAACGTTTCTCCTACACGAGTCACATATAGGCCTCGGTCTAACAGGAATTGTTAGGGCTCTGCACACCTCATGATTGACGCACTCAGCTTTCTGAGTCTACATTTTGTAGGTCGCATTGAATTTCTTGTGTAATTACAATGGGTTACTCTGTGAGCCCTACAATTGCCAAGATTAATGCCGATCTTAGGGGACGCGGGGTCACCACCGCAGCGCTTACGAGCGCCGAGAGGGAAGCATGCATCGGGTTATTACCAAGGTCTTTAACGTCCTTGTGACGGAGCTTAAGGCTGAGGACGGCGAGCCAGCCGGTTATCTAGCCGAAAGCGAAGAACTCGGCCTTGCTGTTGAGGCCGACAATCTCCAAGATTTGGCAACTCGGGTTTGTGAGGTTGCCCCAGATTTGTTTGAGCTAAATGTTCTTCCACACATCAAAGACGATCATGATAAGGTGCGCCCAAGATTCATGATGCACCATGAGTTGTCGCACTGTGGCGGAGACGTATTACCGGGAACTGAAGCGGTTGCTTAACGAAAGTGGTTGTCATTTTGTCCGGCAGGGCAGAGGGGACCACGAAATTTGGTATAGCCCGATCACCGACAAGAACTTCACTGTCGATGTAAGATGCAAACGCCGCCACACGGCGAATGGCATCCTGAAGCTGGCCGGTCTTCCCAAGGCATTCTAGCGCTACAACCCCGGAGTATGCGTTGGCGCAAACAAGCAGCGGCTGGTCAGTAGGCCCAGAAGGGGCCGGGTTTGCAAACTACACAATCGCCAAAATCTTGGTAAATGCTAGGTTTTCTGCCCGTTTTTTCTGCGTGATCCCAATACTATCTGCTTAGGCGTGACCGGCTTCGTGAGCCCACCGATAGGTAAGGCGCTTGCCTTCGATGCCCCTTAAGGCTTCGTCCGTTCGCTCCACGTCCGTGATCTGGCGCGTGTTGTAGCGGAAATCGAACTCGCTCAGATATCGGGGCAAGTGGGCTTCTCCACAATGCTGATAGATGCCCTTCATCCCGCGTTTGAAGATCGAGAAATAGCCCTCAATGGTGTTGGTATGCACGTCACCACGTGCGTATTCACCTGTTGAGTGCTTGACCGTTTGGTGATCTGCAAACTGCTTGCCGACCTTTGGATACAGGTTGCTTTCATCCGTGTGCAGAATCGTCTCAGGGGCAACGTGCTTTGTCAGCAATGCCTCAACCGATGCCTTGGTTGCACTGTTCACATGGAAGGAGCGGACCTTACCCCCACGCTCCACAAGGGCCACAACAGGGCGCTTCTCGGCACCCCCTTTCT
>JANQLJ010000141.1 GCA_028280665.1 Alphaproteobacteria bacterium | reverse complement strand
GCACGCCACGCTCGACCTGCGCGAGGACGAAGTGGCGGCGCTCGCGCCCGCCGACCGGGGCCCCACGGGCAAGCCGGGCGCGCCGGCGGCGGCCAATGTGCTTCCGGGGCTTTCGGTCATCCCGGGGGAAGAAGACGAGGGTGTGTCCGTTGTCGCAGTTGCGCCAAATAGCGAGGCGGCGGACAAGCAGCTACGCACCGGATCTGTTATACTGCTGGTCTCCGGCGAACCGGTTTCGAGCCCCGAGGAGGTGACGGAACAAGTCGAGGCCGCGCGCAGCGCAGGGCGCGAGGCGGTGCTGCTTTTGGTACGGGAAGGAACTCAGGAACGGTTCGTCGCGCTGCGCCTTGAAAGCGAACAAGGTTAGGCAGGCAATTGAAAGAACGCAGGCGTCTTGGCGGCAATCCCGCCCGGCGCCGCAACAAGGCACCGGTCCCCGCCCCGTCAACCTGGGGCCGATGCACCCGCGCCGGTGGCAGCCGACCTCATCCCCCCGCGCTGCTGCCGGCGCGGACTTGAAGCCCGGTTCGTTCCCTTTGGTATTGTTGTAACCCCCGCGTCCGATTCCTTACGGAAAGGAACATCTTGTGCGCATCTTGGTTATTGAAGACGACACCCAAGCGGCAAATTACATTGCCCGCGGCCTGAAAGAACAAGGCCACGTGGTGGAACATGTGGGCAACGGGGAAGAGGGTTTGACGCTCGCCCAGGAAGACCGGTTCGACGCGCTTGTGGTCGACCGCATGTTGCCCAAGCTCGATGGGCTCAGCATTGTCAGTACACTGCGCGAAGGCGGCGTGCGCACACCGGTCTTGTTCCTGAGCGCGCTGGGCGAGGTCGATGACCGCGTCAAGGGCCTTAAGGCGGGGGGTGATGATTACCTCACCAAGCCGTTTGCCTTCAGCGAGCTTTCGGCCCGGCTCGAGGCGCTGGTGCGCCGCGGGGCGCCGGAAGAGGTGCAAACCAAATTCACCGTGGGTGATCTTGAGATTGACATTCTCTCCCGGCGCTGCACCCGCGAGGGCAAGCGCATCGACTTGCAGCCGCGCGAGTTCAAGCTGCTCGAATACCTTATGCGCAATGCGGGGCAAGTGGTCACGCGCACCATGCTGCTGGAAAACGTGTGGGAGTATCACTTCGATCCGCAAACTAACGTGATCGACGTGCACATTTCGCGGCTCCGCTCGAAGATCGACAAAGACTTCGGCCAGCCGCTGCTCAAAACTATTCGCGGTTCCGGATACACGATCCGTGCCGATTCTTAGGCTTCTCAGCTCAACCACCTTCCGGCTCGCGCTGATCTACATGATCTTCTTCGCGGGCTCGGTATTTGCGCTGCTTGTGTTCGTTTACTGGTCAACCACAGGGGTGATGGAGCGCCAGACGGACGCAACCATCGAGGTGGAAATCAGGGGCCTGCAGGAACAATTCACCAGCGGCGGCGTGGGACGGCTTGCCGAGGTCATTCAGCGCCGCAGCCGCAATGCGGGGGACAGTCTTTACTTGCTCGCGCAAGCGGACGGCACGCCCGTGGTTGGCAATCTCACCGCCTGGCCCAAAGCCGATATGGGCGAAGACGGTTGGTTGGAATTCAGTTTCGAACGTGGCGCCGAGGAGGGCAATCCCTCGCACGACGCGCGGGCGCGCGTCTTCGAGGTGCAAGGCCGGTTCCGGCTTCTAGTAGGGCGCGACATTGAAGGCATGCGCCAGGTCGAACGCATGATCCGAACCACGCTCGGCTGGGCCATGGCGATCACCGCGGCCTTGGGGCTCTTGGGCGGGGGGTTGCTCGCGCGCTACATGATGGGGCGCCTTGACGAGGTCAACCGCACGTCGCGGCGCATTATCGAAGGTGATCTTTCCCAGCGCGTGCCCTTGCGCGGCAGCGGCGACGAGATCGATCAGCTTGCGGAAAACCTGAATGCCATGCTGGCGCAGATCGAACGGCTCATGGTTGGGATGCGCCAGGTGACGGACAACATCGCCCATGATCTGCGCTCGCCCCTCAACCGGCTGCGCAACCGCATAGAGGTGGCGCTGATCGAGCAGCAAGGGGATGCGTCATACGAAGCCACTTTACGCCAGACCATCGATGAGGCGGATGACCTTATCAAGACGTTCAACGCGCTTTTGGGCATAGCGCAGATCGAAGCGGGCGCCTTGCGCGATGAAATGACCGGGATTGATGTGGGCGCCGTCGCCCGCGATGTAGTCGAACTTTATGAGCCCGCGGCGGAGGCGGCGCAGGTGGCGCTTTCTGCTTCCATCGCCGGAGACCTTGCTCTCACCGGCAACCGTGAGCTTATCTCGCAGTCCCTCGCGAACCTGCTCGATAATGCAATCAAATATGCGGGCGAAGAGGGGGTGGTCGAGGTCTTGGCCGAAGAGCGGGACGGGCACATCTGCCTTTGCGTTTCCGACACCGGCCCCGGCATTCCCGCCGCAGACCGCGAGCGCGTGACGGAACGCTTCGTCCGCCTTGAGGCAAGCCGCAGCGCGCCGGGCGCGGGGCTCGGACTCAGTCTTGTTGCGGCGGTGGCGCGTCTTCACGAGGGCCGGCTCGAACTTGATGAAAACGAAGGCGGCTCCGGCCTTCGCGCGTGTCTTTATTTGCCGCGGGGCTAGTCCGCCTTTTCCGTGCGTTCTTCCTTGACGAGGAACAACAACGCGCCCCCCACAAACAAAAAGACAAAGATCACCCCCATGCCCGTGCGCTGGCTGCCCGAGATGTCGGTGGCAAGGCCGATGGCGAGGGGCCCCAGAAATGCGGTCAGCTTGCCCGTGAGGTTATAGATTCCGAAAAACTCCGCCGACTTGTCCGGCGGGATGATGCGGCTCAACATGGTACGGCTCGACGCAAGGGCGGGCCCCACGAAGAACGTGGTCAGAATCCCGCAGGCGAAGTACCAGCGTTCGGGAAGTTCCGTAAACCCGAGCGCCTGCAACAGGCCGCCGATCAACGGCACGTCGTGGCCGTTCGTGTGCCACGCCAGCGGCAGCCACGGCACGCGTTCCGGCGTAATGGAAAGGCCGACGGCAAGAAAGAACCCGAACATAAAGACCGTAATCAGCAGCGTGCGTTTCGAGCCGATAAAATCGTCGAGCGCGCCGCCCGCGAGGGAGCTGAAAAATCCCACCGACAACATGGCGACCGCATAGAACATCATCTTCTCGGGTCCCCAGCCGAAGACCCCGGCGGCATAGACAGCGACAAAGGTAAAGATCGCCATCATGCCGTCGTAATAAATCAGCCGGGCAAGCAGGAACGTGGCCACATTGCGGTAATGGCTGAGGCTCCGAAGCGTTTTGTTCAGCCCCTTAAAGCCGTGATCGAGGGCTTCGCGCATGCTGCGCCCCGAGCGCGGAAAATCGCTTGTGAACAAAAAGAACGGGACAATAAAAACCAGCAGCCAAAGGGCGGAGAAGGGCGCCATGACCCGCTGGCGCGCCTCGTCGTCAATCCCGAGGGCAGGAACTTCCGGCGTTTGAAAGAGAACGAACCAGATAGCAAAGGCCGCCACCGCGCCTAAGTAGCTGAGCGCGTAACCCGTACCCGAAAGGGCGCCCACGCGCCGCTCGCTGACAATGGCAGGCAGCATGGAGTTATGAAAGACCCCGGCAACTTCCGCCGCAACGCCCGCGACAATGTAGGCCGCCATGGCGAGGGGGATGGCGAAGGCAAGCTCGGGCTGCGCAAACCAGAGAAGACCGAGCGACCCGATACAGATGACGGTGAACCACGCGATGCCCGGCTTGCGTGGGCCCATCGCATCATTAAGCGCGCCCAGGACCGGGCTCAAGACCGCGATCAAAAGACCGGCGATGGTCGCGGTGTATCCCCAGAGCGCCTGGCCGCGTACTTCATCACCCACCAGCACCAACTGAAAATAAGGGGAGAAAATGAACATCACGAAAGTGATGAAAAAAGGCCCATAGGCAAATTCGTAAAGCACCCAGCCGCCCAGCCCGGCCCGCGAAGCGGTAGCGCGGCCGGTCATGGACCGGCGGGGCTCTGCCGCCGGCGCGGAAGGCGCGCCCGGCAGGGGATCGGTAATTTCTGTCACGCGGGAACCCTTAGGCTGATTTTTCAACAGTTTACATGAAGGTGCTGTTATTGCACGTCCCGAACGGTTGTGGCGGCCCGGCCGATTATCGCCAGAGGTAGCCGTCACGATTCCCAGTAAAAAAAAGGGGTTTAGAGATGCGTGGCCACGGATTCCGCTTGCGCGCGCCCGAATCCGTGATAGAGGGGGTCGCGGTTGTTGGGGGTTTGTCCGAAACGGGCCGTCCCGACCAGCTAGCGTCGGAGGAACTGGGCCGCCATGCGCGGGGCTTTGGTTTTCGTGAGACGCATTCATCAATGGCGTGTTCCGCCGGACTTTCGCACCGACGCACGCAGTCAGAGGGATTAAATCCATGAGCAAAGCAGAATTCATTGAAGGCGTCGCAAAGCGCGGCAAAATCTCGAAAGCCGAAGCCAAGCGCGCCGTCGAACTCGTGTTCGATGAAATCGAAGCGGGCCTCAAAAAATCAAGAAGCGATGGCAAGTACACCATCGGCACGTTCGGCACGTTCGCGATTTCCAAACGCAAAGCGCGCATGGGCCGCAACCCGCAAACGGGCGAAGCGATCAAGATCAAGGCGTCGAAATCCCTGCGCTTTAAACCTTCATCGCACCTGAAGAAAGCGGCGGGCTGCTAAATCCAGCGCACGCCTGCGCACTACTGAATACGGAAGGGCGCTCTCTCCCCGGATCAAGCGGGGCGGGGCGCCCTTCTTCGTTGGGGGTGTTCTCATCGCCGGTCTTTCAATCCCGGGAACGGCTGATAGGGTGGCGGCGGTTTAGGGAAAGTGCGTCCTCGCCATGAGCGCTTTAGCCTTTTTCGAGCATGCAAAAGAGATGCCCGCGCCGTTCGACCGGAACCGGGCGGACGAGCTTGCGCGCGTGCTTGAAGGCCACGCGCTTCTTGGCGACCCGGCGGCGAAGCGCGCCGTGCTTTCGCTCGCGGGCCACAGTCCGTTCCTTGCGCGGCTCATGGAGCGCGACGCGGATGCGCTGCTTCCGTTTTTCAAGCGGCCACCGGATGCGGCGTTCAATTTGCTGCTCAGCGAAGTTGAGACCGCCGCCAAGGAGGCGAGCGGAGAGGCATTAAAGCCGTTCTTGCGCACAGCGCGGCGCAAGGCGGCGGTGCTCATTGCCCTTGCCGACGCAAGCGGCGGGTGGGACGTCGAACAAGTCACCCAAGCTCTCAGTAAGTTTGCCGATGTGGCGGTTCGTGTTGCCGTGGACGCCTTGCTGCGCGATGCGGCAAAGAAAGGCGCGTTCGAGCCCGCGCGCGAGCAGGACCCTTCGGCGGGTTCGGGGCTTGCGGTTATCGCCATGGGCAAGTTCGGCGCGGGCGAGCTCAACTATTCGAGCGATATCGACATTGTCGTCTTTTTCGATCCCGAACAGCTCGGCCCCCGCACCGGCGGCGCGGCGCAGAAGTTTGCCGTTAAACTCACCAAAGACCTTGTGGCTTTGCTGCACGAGCCCACGGCGGAGGGCTATGTCTTCCGCGTTGATTTGCGTCTGCGTCCCGATGCCGCCTCGACCCAAGCGGCGATCTCGTTCGGTGCGGCGGAAAACTATTACGAGGCGCTGGGGCAAAACTGGGAACGCGCGGCGTTTATCAAGGCGCGGGCCGTGGCGGGCGACAGGGAGGCGGGCAAGGCGTTTCTCGCCATGCTCACGCCGTTCGTGTGGCGCAAGTATCTCGACTTCGCCTCCATCGAAGACATTCATTCGATCCTGCGCCAGATCCACAGTCACGGCAAACACCGCGAGATTACCGTCGAAGGCCACGACGTAAAGCTCGGCCTTGGCGGCATCCGCGAGATCGAGTTTTACGTTCAGACCCAGCAATTGATCGTGGGCGGGCGCGAGCCGGACCTGCGCGCACCGCAAACCCTTGAGATGCTGAAGCGGCTGGCGGATCACGGCGACATCAAGGACGATACCTCTGCCCGCATGGCCGAGACCTATCGGTTTCTGCGGCTGGTCGAACACCGGTTGCAGATGGTCGAGGACCAGCAAACGCACCAAATGCCCACGGATGCGCAAGGGGTCGTGCGCATTGCATCCTTTTGCGGTTTCGACGACGCGCGCGCGTTTCGTGAAACGCTGCTCGGCCACTTGCGCTTTGTACATGAGACGGCCAAGGCCTTGTTTGGCGGGGCGGAAAAGCTCGGTGGCGAGGAAGGCAGCCTTGTCTTCACCGGCGTGGAAGACGACCCCGAAACCCTTGCTACGCTTGAGCGGCTGGGCTTTGAGCGGGTCAGCGATATCTCCGCCGCCATCCGCCGCTGGCATCACGGGCGGCTGCGCGCAACAAGGTCCACAAGATCGCGCGCCATGCTTACTGAGCTTATGCCGCGGCTTTTGCAGGCGCTTTCGCAAACCGCCGACCCGGACCGGGCCTTTCACCGCTTCGATGATTTTTTGAGCGGGCTTCCCACCGGGGTTCAGCTTTTCGCGCTGCTCTCGGCGCATCCTGAACTGCTTGAGATTCTCGCCGATGTTTTCGGCACCGCGCCGCGGCTCTCGAATTACCTCGCCCGCCACGCGCACGTGATCGACGCCATGCTCGATCCTGAGTTTTACGACCGCGTGCCATCGAGAGAGGAAATCGAGACGGTGTTCGCCGAAACGATGTCCGATGCTGCGGACCTTGAAGACGCCATGAACGGGGCGCGGCGGCTGGTGCGCGAAATCGGCTTTCGCATCGGCGTGCAAATCTTGCGAGGTAGCGCGGGCGCTGGCGAAGCAAGCGCCGCCTACACCGCCACCGCCGAGGCGGCGATCCGTCATGTGTTTGCGGGCGTGGTTACCGCATTCGAAGCCGCTCATGGCCAGATCGAAGGGGGCAGTTTCGCGGTTGTGGCCATGGGCAAACTTGGCGGCGCCGAGATGACTGCAACCTCCGATCTCGATCTCATATTTGTTTATGATTGCGCACTGACGACGCCCAGCGGCGGCGATGTGAAATCCGATGGGCCGAAATCCCTTTACGCGACTACTTACTACACGCGCCTTGGCCAGCGGCTGGTGAACGCCATCACCGCGCCGACGGAAGAAGGCAAGCTCTACGAGGTCGATCTGCGCTTACGCCCCTCGGGCAACAAGGGCCCGCTCGCAACGCGCCTTGCCGGGTTCGAGACCTATCACGCCGAAAGCGCCTGGACATGGGAGCGCATGGCGCTGACGCGGGGCCGCGTCATTACCGGCCCGCCCGCGCTCAAGGCGCGCATCGAGACGATCATCCGGAACACCTTGACCGCCCCGCGCGATGCGCGCGCGACCCGCGCCGATATCCGCGACATGCGCGAGCGGCTCGAGCGTGAGTTCGGCACGGCAAATCCGTGGGAGGTCAAGTAGGTGCGCGGCGGGCTTGTGGAGCTCGAGTTCATTGCCCAAGGACTGCAGCTCCTCCACGGGGTGGAGCATCCGGAAATCCTCACCCCCGCAACGGCACACGCCTTGAGCCACGCCATGGGAGCCGGGATCGTTGACCCCGAGACCGGGCTTTTTCTGCGCGAGGCGCTGGAGCTTTATCAGTCCATCGACCACATCTTGCGCCTAGCCCTCGACGGGCCCTTCGAGCCCGGCACCGCGCCCGCCCCGCTCAAGCGGCTGATCGGCCGCCTGGGCGGCACGGACTTTGCCGACCTCGAAGCGCGCCTGATCGCGGCGGAGGCCCGCGTCCTCGATATTTTCCAAACATTCTTCGGGGTTGAGCAGCCGTCACAGGAGTAAAGCGGCGAGGCCATATGCCTCACTTATGCCCACGCGGGATTGCGCAAAATTCACTTGCACTCGGGCTGAACATAAATATATTCCGCGGCTCGTTCGGGGCCCGCCCCGGGCGCTTTGGAGTGGAAACACTCCCTTCGGTAATGACCTTGATTTGAGGGGGGGCCGAGATGGCTGAAACCTATCCCCAGATCACGGTGAGGACTGAAGCGGAGGCGGTAGACGCCCGAGCAGAGGTGGGATCCGTGCAGGCCCGGGAGAAACGGGCCGGGCAACACAAAATGCAATTGGACCTCGTCCAATCCCAAGTTCCCGGTGAAAAGAAAGACTACTGGATCGCCCGCGACGGGCTGACCTTCGCCGGGGTGCACCTGATCGTCGATATGTGGGGCGCCAAGGGCCTTGACGACCAGGCATTGGTGCGAAAGGCGCTTGAAGAAGCGGCGGTGGAAGCGGGCGCAACCTTGCTCCATGTGCATACGCACAAGTTCGAAGAAGGCGGCGGGATCAGCGGCGTCGCGGTGCTCGCCGAAAGCCATATCTCCGTCCACACCTGGCCCGAGCGGGACTTCGCCGCCTTTGACGTTTTCATGTGCGGTGGCGCCAAGCCCGCCGACGCCATCCCGGCGCTGAGGCGCGCCTTCACGCCAGATCAAATCAGCGTCGTGGAACACAAGCGCGGCATCGCGGTGTAACGGCCATGACGGAGAAGATTTTTTCATTCCTGCGCGAGCGTGAGCCGGCGACCCCTTGTCTGGTGGTCGATCTCGACGTGGTGCGCGCGCGCTACGATGCGCTGACCGAGGCGCTGCCGCTGGCGGCGGTGCACTATGCGGTCAAGGCGAACCCGGCGCCGGAGGTGATCTCGGTGCTGAAAGACAAAGGCGCGAATTTCGACGTGGCGAGCCGCGCCGAGATCGACCTTTGCCTGGGGCTTGGGATCGCGCCCGAGCGGCTTTCCTTCGGCAACACCATCAAGAAGGCCAAAGACATTGAGCACGCCTATGCGAATGGCGTGCGCATCTTTGCTTTCGACAGCGAGGCGGAGCTGGAGAAGATCGCCGCGCGGGCACCGGGCGCCCATGTGATCTGCCGCATCCTTGTTTCCAACAAAGGCGCAGACTGGCCGCTTTCCCGCAAATTCGGTTGCACCCATGACATGGCGTACGACTTGCTCCTCAAGGCGCGGGACCTGGACCTCGTTCCCACCGGCGTTTCGTTTCATGTGGGCAGCCAGCAGAAAAACCCCGGCGCCTGGAACGCGGCAGTGGAAGCCTCGGCCGAACTTTTCCGCAAACTCGAAAGCGAAGACATTTCGCTTACCACCATCAATATTGGCGGCGGGCTCCCTGCACGCTACAGCGAGGACGTGAGCGAGATCGGCGCCTACGCGGGCGCGGTGATGGCGGCGATGACGAAAAATTTCGGCAACTACCTGCCGCACATGATCGTCGAGCCGGGCCGGTTTCTGGTGGGCGACGCGGGCATCATTCATGCCGAGGTCATCTTGGTCTCGAAAAAAGCCTATGAGGACGAGACGCGCTGGGTCTATCTGGACATTGGCCGCTTCAACGGCCTGGCCGAGACCGAAGGCGAGATGATCAAATATCCCATCCGCGCTGATATGGGATCGGGCGCGGACGATGGGCTGGCCAAAGGCCCCGTTATTCTGGCCGGGCCCTCTTGCGACAGCGTGGATATTCTCTATCAGCACACGCCCTATGAGCTGCCCTTGAACCTCGAAGCGGGGGACACGGTGCAGATCTATGCCACAGGCGCCTACACCACGACCTATTCATCCGTGGGCTTTAACGGCTTTCCGCCGCTCCAGGCGTATTACGTTTGAATTGAAAGAGGCGCCGCTCATGGTGCCGTTTTCTTTTTAGCTCTTTTGCACAATGCGTTCCATCCAGGCCGGCAGCTTGAACGCCGCGTTGTGGAGGGCGGGGGTGTAGTAGCCGGTTTCAAACCTCGCATCGGCAAATAGCCTATGAAGCATTGCCTCGTCCGCTTGCCCGAGCGTCGAGCCGTTTGAGCCCCAGGTAAGCGCCATGGGCCCGCCGGTATAGGTGGGGGTGACCGTGTAATAGACGCCGAAGTTCGCGAAGGCGCGGGCGAGTTGCGGCAAGGTCTCGCTAAGTTCCTCGGGCTGATAGAAGGGCGCGCCGTTCTGGAAGACCGCGACGCCCGTGGGCGTGAGTGCCACCGCGACGGTCTCATAGAACGCATCGGCGAAAAGCACCTCCGCCGGGCCCACCGGGTCGGGCCGGTCGGCGATGATGATGTCGAAAGCCCCTTTGGAGGAAGGTGCCTTTAAGAACTCGAACGCATCGGTAATGTGAACTTGCAATCGTGCATCGGCGAAGGCCGCGGCGTTCAGCTCGGCAAAATGCTCCTTGCACAGCTCGACCACGCGGGCGTCGATTTCCGCCATGTGGATGCTCTCAATACCCTTGTGCTTCAGTACTTCTTCGGCGACCGCGCCGTCGCCCCCGCCCACGATCATGACGTTCGAGACCGGCGCGCTTTGTGCCATCAAATCAAAGACGGGCACATGGGTGAGCATCTCCGAGTAACTCGCCTCGTCGCGGGTGGTGATCTGGACAATATCGTCAAGCGCCATCACACGGCCATTAAGCGGCGTGTCGAAAATCTTGATGTTTTGAAATGCCGATTGCTCGTCCACGAGCATCTCGGTGATGTCAAAGCTCTGGGCATAGCCCTTGTGCAAGTGTTCAGCAAAGCTCGGCGGCATGGGGCGCTCCTGATTTTGCGGGAGGTTCTATAGGAAGGCGCGAAGAGCTGTAAACCGGGTCCCCGCAAAATGGGCCATGGCCGCGACGGATCGGCGCGGCTCCGCCGTTTAGAGACAAGAAGGGCCGGCTCTACCCCTCCTCAACCCCGATAGGCCAGCCCTTCGTCCCGGATGGGCGCCTCCGGACTGTCCCCCTAAGCAGTCGGATCGAAAGCCGGTACGTATCCCCCCTTACTGGCACGCCGGGGGCGCCCATCCCTTCACCTTTCTTTGATCGCCGGGCGCGACGGAGTTCGCGCACCCGGCCCGTTTAACGAGACGTTGTGGGTCTTGGGGGGCCTTCGATGACAGAAACTAGATGGAGACACAGACATGAAAATGACACCCTTAATCGGTTTGGCTCTGGCGGCGGCTTTGGCCCCCGGTCTTGCACAGGCGCAGCCGGGTTCAAATGAATCGGGTTTTGTGGCGGACCGCTTTGCCGAGCTCGATACCAACAGTGATGGCGTCATCAGCCAAAGAGAGGTTGAAGCGCAAATCGCGGACGCCTTCGCTTCCGCCGACACGGACGGCAACGGGACGCTTTCGGAAGATGAGGCCGCAGCCTTCCATCAAGCCCGCCGCGAAGAACGGCGTGAACGGCGGCGTGCGTCACGCAGCGGCGGTCATTTTGAACGGGTGGCCGGCGATGACGGCGTGATCGATTCAGCCGAGTTCACTGAGCGCGGCATGGAACGCTTCGAGCGGGCCGATCTCGATGAGAACGGTCAGATTACGGAAACGGAAATGGAACTGATCGCAGGCTTTATGGAGCGCCGTCACCAAAGGGGTCATCGCGGGCGGCGCGGCGAGTAAGTCAGCAACCGCAGAGGCTTAGTGATCGCGCGGGTGAGGCGAGGAGTCCCAGTGACACCATAGCCTAAGGGCCACCGGCTGTGACAGAGTTAGGGGTAATGCGAAAGCTGGAGGGTCCTCACTTGCAGGCTCGCAACCGCCCGCGCGCCGCCCCGGCAGCCGATCCCGATGCGGAACTGGTCGCCGCGGTGGCGCGCGGCGATGCGCGCGCGGCGCGGGCACTGGTCGACCGGCACTTGCCGCGCATGGTCGGCCTTGCGCGCCGCGTGCTCGGTAACCAGGCCGACGCCGAAGAGGTGGCGCAGGACGTTTTCTTACGGGTCTGGACCCATGCGGCGGACTGGAAGCCCGGCAAGGCGAAGTTTGAGACCTGGATGCACCGGGTGGCGCTCAATCTTTGTTATGACCGGTTGCGCAAGAAGCGGGAGATCACGGGCGAGGACTTGCCCGACCCGGTGGACACGGGCGCCAATCCGGGCGAGGCGCTTCAGCAAAAGGAGGTTGCGGCCCGTGTTAATGAGGCCATGCAGCTTTTGCCCGAGCGCCAGCGCATGGCGGTTGTTCTTTGCCATCATCAGGGGCACACGAATATCGAAGCCGCCGCGATGATGGAAGTAAGCGTTGAAGCGCTCGAATCTCTGCTTGCGAGGGGACGGCGAAAGCTGCGGGATTTGTTGCGGGCGGACATGAACGAATTGTTGGGAGCAGGGCAATGACGACGGATGATGTGCCTCAAAATGAAATGACACCTGAGGCCTTTGCGGACCTGCTGGACCGCTATGGGCCCGATCTCGCGCGCTGGCCCGAGGACCTGCAAGGGCCCGCGCGCGGCGTACTGGACCGCTCGGAAGACGCGCGCACGGCGCTGCGCGAAGCCGAGGCGCTCGCCACGCTGCTCGATCAGGCGCCGGCGGGGGAGGTTCATGCGGCGCTGACCGCGCGGGTGCTTGCGGGCGCGCCGGGGGCTGTGCAGAAAAGCGCCGATGGTTGGTTGCGCGGCGTTATGGGTCTTCTCTGGCCCGAGTTTGGTTGGGTGCGGCCCGCGGCCCTGATGGCCGCCTCGCTGGTGGCGGGGCTTTATGTTGGCGTGACCGGATCGACGGCGGCGTCGAGTGATGAAAGCGCTGATCTTTTCGCTTACGTCTTCAGCGTGCCTGGCGACTGGCAAGAGAACTTCCAGGAGGGAGACTTCGAATGAGCGACCAACCGCGCCCGTCTTCGCGGCCAAGCGGCGCCACGCTGTGGCTGGGGGTTCTGCTTGTGCTCTCGTTGACGGTGAACACCTTCTTCATCGGGCTTATTGCC
>JANQLJ010000139.1 GCA_028280665.1 Alphaproteobacteria bacterium | reverse complement strand
GGCTGTTACGGGCGTTGTTGCACTGCGGGGCAATAAGTCACTAAGAACCGGCAACATAGCCGCACAATCGCGCGATGTCCTTGCATAGTGCCCGGGGTTCGGGCCAGTATGCCGCATAAAATTCGAATTCAGGACACGAAAATGGTGCAGGATAGCTTGGATCCGCGGGACCGGCAGATTCTCGTGGAGCTTCAGAAAAACGGGCGGGTTTCCAACGTGGAGCTGGCGAACAAGGTGGGGCTTTCGCCTTCCGCCTGCCTGCGCCGGGTGCAGTCGCTCGAATCCCGCGGCTTCATCGCGGGCTATGCCGCGCGGCTCGATCCCAAGCGGCTCGGCCTTTCGGTCACCGCGTTTGTTTCCGTACAGATCGCTCAAGACCAGGAAGAAGCCACCGAAAGCTTCCGCGCCGCCATCCGCGACATGCCCCATGTGGTGGAATGCTACGCCGTCACCGGCACCTATGATTTTCTGTTGCGCGTGGTGGCGCCGGATTTGGAAACCTACGAGAATATGACCGTGAAGCCCCTGTTGCGCGTGCCCGCGGTGCGCGACGTGCGCACAAACTTTGTGCTGGAGCCGGTGAAAGACGAGGCCTCCCTGCCGCTGGAGGGCTAGCCGCCAATCGGCAGCGCCGTCGTGTATTTGATCTCCCTTAGCACAATCGAACTTGAGGCGCTCGCCACATAGTCCTGGTGCAGAAGATCGCCGGTGAGGAAATGATCGTAAGCCGCCATGTCCTCGACCACCACATGAAGCACGTAATCCTTGTCGCCGGTGAGCGCATAGCAAGACATGACTTCGGGGCGCTTATCCGCCCAGGCCTCGAAGGCCTCGCGCTGGCCATCGCCGTGATAGCGTAAAGTAACGGTGATGATGACCTGAACCGTGAGCCCCGCGCGCGCTGGGTCCACAAGCGCAACGCGGGCACGGATCAGCCCGCCTTCTTCGAGCCGCTTGATGCGCCGCCACGCGGACGCCGCCGAAACACCCACCCGCTCCCCCAGCTCCGCGTGGGAAAGGCCCGCGTCTTCCTGCAGCAGGGCGAGAATCGCCCGGTCCGTGCCATCTAGGGTCATGAAAGAATTATATCAGTTTATCGCTATATATGAAACAAGTTCACGTTCAAGGTGTAGTTCCGTTCGAAAATGAAAGGAAAATCCGCGAATTATCGTCTATCCTGTTTCGTAGATAGTTAAGCCATCAAACGCCCCCGGAGAACCCCATGGAAGGCCCCTCCCTCGACGAATACCGCCCCGATCATCCCGGCATCGGCGATGACTTTCTTATCCCGCAGGCTTGGGAGAATTATTCGGACACGGAGCATGAGGTTTGGGAAACCCTCTACAAACGGCAGATCGAACTTCTGCCGGGCCGGGCGTGCCAGGAATTTCTCGACGGGCTCGACAAGCTCAAAATGCCCGCAGACAAGATCCCGAATTTCGACGAGCTTAATGAGCACCTGATGAAGCTCACGGGCTGGCAGGTGGTGGCGGTGCCCGGGCTGGTGCCCGACGGCATTTTCTTTGAGCACCTCGCCAACCGGCGCTTTGTGTCGGGCAATTTCATCCGCAAGCCCGACCAGCTCGACTATCTGCAAGAGCCCGACATCTTTCATGATGTCTTCGGCCACGTGCCCCTGCTCTCAAACCCCATCTTCGCCGATTATATGGAGGCCTATGGCAAGGGCGGCTTGCGCGCCATGCGCCACGATTGCTTGCAGAACCTGAGCCGTCTTTACTGGTACACAGTGGAGTTCGGCCTTATCAACACGCCCGAGGGCATGCGCATTTACGGGGCGGGCATCGTCTCGTCGAAGGGCGAAAGCATCTTTTCCCTCGACAGCGATGCGCCCAACCGTATTCATTTCGACCTGCCGCGCCTGATGCGCACCAAGTACCGCATCGACGACTACCAGCAGACCTATTGGGTGATCGACAGTTTCGAGGAGTTGTTTGCCGAAACCGCGGGCAAGGATTTCGGCCCCATTTACGAGGAACTGCCGGATCTCGGGTCCTATGAGCCCTGGGACGTGCTGGCGAGAGATAAGGTCTATACCCACGGCACCCAGGAATACGCAAAGTCCAAGGGACGGATGCCGGTTCACGCGGCGTAAGCCTTGCCCTAAACTCAAACCGCGCCATTATTGGATGAACGCCGGATGGCGTGCGCCACGCCTCGAGCACGTAATTTGAGAGGACCATCGAGGAAGCAACTCATGTCCAAAGGAAATGTAAAACTGATAGACGATCTTGCCGGCGCGCAGCGCGAGGCAGCGGCAAAGCGGCCGTCGCGCGAAAAGGCCGAAGAGGCCGTCCGCGTCTTGATCCAGTACGCCGGTGACGACCCCGCCCGTGAAGGCCTTAAAGGCACGCCCGACCGGGTGGTGCGTTCTTACGAGGAATTTTTCTCGGGCTATTTCGAAAACCCCGCCGAACTGCTTGAGCGCACGTTCGAAGAAGTCGACGGCTATGACGAGATGGTGCTGCTGAAAGACATCAACTTCGTCAGCCATTGCGAGCATCACATGGTGCCCATTATTGGCAAGGCGCATGTGGCGTACCTACCGGAAAAGCGCGTCGTCGGCATCTCGAAGCTCGCGCGCCTGGTGGACGTTTTTGCCAAGCGGCTGCAAATCCAGGAAAAGATGACCTCGCAAATCGCCAACACCCTCAATGAAGTGCTCGAGCCGCGCGGCGTTGCCGTGGTGATCGAAGCAGTGCACGAGTGCATGACGACCCGCGGCGTGAACAAGACCGACGTGAGCATGATGACCTCGACTCTGCTCGGCGAGTTTCGTGAAAACCCCTCGACCCGCGCGGAGTTCATGTCGCTGATCAGCGGCTAGCCGCGCCCTTTTCCCCGCGCGTGCCCGAATCAATGGCAGGGTGGCCCCGGAAAGGAGCCGCCCGATGTCCTACCGTCTGGTGGAAGTTGTCGCGCCCGAAGGCCATGGCGACACCATCCGCGCCATTGCGGAAAATCACGATGCTGTCGAAAGCTGGATTTCCGATGCGGACGCCTCGGGGCGCATCACCGCCTGGCTGCTGATGGACAAAAAGGACGTGCAGGCCTGTATCGACGTGGTGCAGACGGCACTTGGCGGCGAGGACAAGCGCTGGCGCGCAGTACTGATCCCTGTGGACGCGGTCCTGCCGAGCCCCGAAAAAGAACCGGGCGAAGAGGAAAAGCGCCGCAGCGCCATCCGCGCCACGCGCGAGGAGCTCTTCAACAATGTCGAACAGGGCGCGAAGCTCCACCGCAATTATCTGGTGCTTGCGTTTTTATCGACGGTAGTGGCAGCCATCGGGCTGTTGCAGAACAATGTGGCCGTGGTGATCGGCGCCATGGTGATCGCCCCCTTGCTGGGCCCCAATCTTGCCTTTGCTTTTGCGACGGCCCTCGGGCACCGGGAGCTGATGATCCGTGCGCTGAGGACCAATTTTGCCGGGCTCTCCGTGGCGCTTGCGGTGTCCGCGCTCATGGGCGCGGTACTACAGCCGCAAGAGCTAAGTCCGGAACTCATATCCCGCACCGTTGTCGGCTACGACACCATTGCGCTGGCGCTTGCCTCCGGCGCGGCGGCGGTGCTTTCGCTTACGACCGGTCTTTCCGCGGCATTAGTGGGCGTGATGGTGGCGGTGGCGCTGCTCCCGCCCACGGCGGCCTTTGGCCTGCTTGCGGGTTCCGGCCATTGGACTCTCGCGCTAGGCGCCTTGATCCTTCTCGCCGTCAACGTCGTCTGCATCAATCTTTCAGCGCATATTGTGTTCTGGACCCAAGGGTTGCGCCCCCGCACCTGGCTCGAACAGCAAGCAGCCAAGCAATCGGCGCTGCTCACCTCTCTTGTGTGGATCGTGCTGCTGGCGATTCTCGCCGTCGCCATCTATTTCTACAAAGGCCCCCTGCCGCAAATCGCGCTCACCCCCGGTTAAAGCGCCTACGCATTCTGGGTTATCCCTGGTCTGCATATATCTATACGGCCACTTGTGCTGCAGCCAGGCTCAGGTCAAAATTGCTGTAACCGGTTAGGCAGACTGGCTGATCGACGGAGATGCTGCGAATGATAAGACCCGTGGTATTTTGGGTAGGAATAATCCTGTTTGGGTTCTTTACTCTCAACTATTATGCAAATTGGAAGATCTTTGGTGAGTACGATGGCTTCGCGTTTGTTGTGTTCACACTTGTTGGCTTAGTGCTTGTCATGTTTTTGATAGCATCAAGGGGTACTTCAGAAGCGGTAGTTGAATCGGAGCAAGAAGAAGCACTGCCTTTGCACGTATCACCCCTTTTCAGGTTTTCCGCTATCGCAGCATCAGTACTTATGATGACCGCCGGTCCGGTGATTACATTTGGTGGGTTTGTTGATTGGGATATCAAGTATTCGGGACTAGTTACTTCGTTAGGTATCATAGGCCTAGTTTGCTCTACCTATCTATTGACGACTCAAGAATCTGAGTCTGACTGAGTTGCAATTTCAAATCCGAAGACAGACATCAAAGTTCAAGCGCTAACCCGCGCACTTGATGCAGCGCGGGGCGGCGGGATCGACCGCAAGGCGCGCATCGGGGATTTCATTGTCGCACTCGACGCAGAAGCCGAATTCGCCTTCGTCTATGCGTTTAAGGGCCGCCTCGATCATTTGCAGCCGCGCGGTGCGGCGGTTTTCTTGCGCCTTTGCCATGGCTTGCACTTGCATCGCGTCCATGCGGCTGAGCCGCCCCACCGATTGCTGGTCGAGCTCGACGGGTTTGCGGTCGATGCTCGTCTCATCGCTCGCCGACAGAAGCTCATCGCGCTCGGCTTCAAGCGCGGCGCGGAATTGATCATCCCGCGCCGTCATTCGTCCGCCGGCCTTCGCGACAAAAAGTCCTTGGTGGTGTTGGTGTGCGGAAAAGGCTCGCCCGGTTCCGGCACGCCGAGAAACGCACATAGGGGCGGCCAGCCTTCGCCCGGGTCGAAAACAAGCAGCCGTTCGGGCCCGAACGCCGCGCGTGCATCCGCGCCGTTTTGTTTGTAAATTTCGATGACCCGGTCCTTGTCCTCGATATCGCCGCCGAAGACGCCGTCCTTGATGAGCGCCTGGGTCATGCGGCGCAAGGCGGCATAGTCCTCGGGCACATCTTTTGCGCGCCATGTCTCAAAGATGGTTTTGTCGATGCTCTTATGCCACGCCTCCGGGTCGCGCTCGCTCAAGATGATCTTGGCCGCGGGATAAGTTTCCGAAAGCTCGCGCCAGAACCGGGAGACCGGCCAATCGACGCCTGAGTTAAAACCCTCGAACAACACTTCCCAATCAGGCAACTCACCCCTGGCGGCCTTGTACCAGATATCGATATGCGCGGGCCGCTGGATCACTTCGTACATGTGATAGCAGGGCCCCAAACCCAGCATCTCGAGCGCCACTTTAAGGGTGTTGGTGCCCGTGCGCCCAAAGCCCGCGCCGATAACCTTAAGCCCCATGAATGTCTCCTTTTTGCGCGGGGACTATAGCCTTTTCCCCCGATGCACCGGAAGCCCAAGGTAGATGCAAGGAGGACGCAAGGAAGATCAACAAATCTCTCAACTTGTTTTGACATGATCGCGCGCCCTTTGCCGTGCTTGAATTGCCGCCGGTCAAGGGTGGGGAACCTAGATGATACGACTGATCCCGGTTGCCGCATTGTCGTTGCTTCTGGCACTGGCGCCCACGCACGCGCAAGAAGGTGTCGTGAGCGATGTGCCCCACACGCACGACCAGCTTACCCGCGCCCTCGATGACGCGCTTGCAGCGAGCGGCATTCCCGGCGCGCAAATCGCGCTGATTGAAAACGGCGAGGTGAGCCTTTCCTACACCTACGGCATTGCGGACCGTGAAGCAGGAACGCCGGTGACAACAGAGACCGTGTTCCGCGCCGGCAGCATCTCGAAATCTTTCGTCGGCGTCGCCATGATGATGGCGGTGGAAGACGGCCTCCTCACACTGGAAACGCCCATCACTGAGGCAGCGCCCGATGTTCAATTCATCAACCCTTGGGAAGACATCGAACCGCTGACCCTCGCTCACGCGCTCGAACACACCGCCGGGTTTTACGATATCGCGCTGCGCGAGTTTTTAATTTCCGATCCGATCTCGAGCGTATCGGACGGGCTAGCGGTCAACCCGCGCAACCGCATCAGCCGCTGGCGGCCGGGCACATATATGTCTTATTCCAATTCCGGCCCACCCATTGCCGCGCGCGCGCTCGAAATCGTTCGCGGGCAGGATTATGACAGTTTGCTCCGCGAGACGGTGCTAAGGCCCTTGGGCATGGGCGTCTCGGACCTTCAGCTTACCCCTGAGGTCGAGCGGCGGCTTTCGCGAAGCTATACCGAAAGCCTCGATGAGCCCATCCCCTATTTTCATATTCTGATGCGGCCGTCGGGCGCGTTCAACACCACCGCGCTCGAGCTTGCCGAGTTCGTCCGTATGCTGATCGGGCGCGGGCAAGTGGATGGGGTGCGGCTGCTCTCCCCCGCAAGCGTCGCCCGCCTTGAACGCGCCGAAACCCTCGAGGCCATCGAGTTCTACGGCCTCGACCAGACCTATGGCCTTGGAAACTCGCCGGTGTATGCCGAGACCCTGGTCATGCGCGGCCATGGCGGGGCCATTGACGGGTTCTTGGCCGACTACGCTTATGCCGCCGAACTTGGCGGCGGTTATGTGATCCTGGTCAACAGCGACAATGGCGCTGCCGCTCAATCGGTTGAGACGCTCTTGCAAGACTATTTGCTGCGCGATTATGAGCCCCAACTGCCGCCGGTCCATCCTGTCGATGAAAGCGAGCTTGAACAGTACGCTGGGTTTTACGTATCGCGCACGGCACGCGGGCGGTTTGAGGAAGCCCTCGCGCCATTCGCCTCCATGACGCGCGCGGCCTATTCCGGTGAAACGGGCCTGAGGGTCGCCGGGGTCCGGCGCATCCCCAATGGGGAACACACCATGCGCCGCGCCGAGCGGGCGGGCACGTCTTTCGCGCGCGCTTATGGCAACACCTACCGGCGGGAATTGCGTTACGCCACGAGCACGCTTGTCCAGTTGCCGTTGTGGGAAGTTGTGGCGCGCATCGCCATCCCCCTGGGGCTTGCGGTGGGGGCGGTCATGGCGCTCGGTTATGAGATCTTCCGTATACCTCTTTTCTTCATCCGCAAGGCGCGCGGGCGGCCTCGCCCCCCGCGTCAACGGGGCCCGCGCGGGCTGCGCAGCCTGGCCGTGCTTTCAAGTTTTTCATTGATCGCGCTGGTTTTTATCTTTTTCGACTTGACCCAGCGGCATTACACTCGTCTGCACGAACTTTCCGAAGTGACGCCGCTTACCATGGGGATCTTCGCGCTAACCATTGCGGTCCCCGTGTTCGCGGCGCTTGGCCTTTTGACGGCCCTCGCCAGCCCCGGCGAAGCGGGCTGGGGCAAGCGCGGCTATCATATTGTGGCGACCGGGCTCATCCTCATCGCGTGCGTGTGGCTTGCCCAATGGGGCTGGATCGGCCTGCGGGTCTGGACCTTTTAGGGCTCAGAGCCAGCTCGTGATTTGCTCGAGCGGTTTCTTGATTGTTGCGTGCACCGGTATGGTGGCGCCTTCCGCCGGGTACCCAACAACGAGCAGAAGAAACGGCTTTTCGGTGGAGGGCCGCCCGCAAATCTCGGTCAGGAAATTCATCGGCGCCGGCGTGTGGGTGAGCGTGGCGAGCCCCGCATGATGAAGCGCGGCGATCAGGAACCCCGTGGCAATGCCCACCGATTCCGTCACGTAGTAGTTCTTGACGTTCTCGCCGGGCTCGATCCCGCCCCGGCGCTGGCCGAAAATGGCGATAAGATAAGGCGCTGCCTCCAGGTAAGGCTTGTTTTCATCCGTACCGAGAGGTTTGAGCGCCTCGAGCCAATCCTCGCTCGCGCGCCCGGCGTAGAAAGTGCGCTCTTCCTCTTCCGCCGCGGCGCGCACTTTGCCCTTGATCGCCGGATCGGAAATCACCGCGAAGTGCCAGGGCTGATGATTGGCCCCTGAAGGCGCGGTCCCCGCCGCGCGCAGGCAAGCCTCGATCACCTCGCGCGAGACGGGACGGCCTGAGATTTGCCGCACCGTGTGACGCCGCTTAATCTCGCCATAAAAGGCCTCGGCCCGGGCCCTCATTTCATCTTGCGGGTACTCACGAAACCCTTCGAGCGGGATCGGCTGGTAGTCGGTCATGTCGTTTCCTTATGGCGGCGCTTACAGTAAAGAGGGACGGTAGAGAAGAACACCGGCATCCTCGCCGATCTTGGCAGACAGGAACAGACCTTACGATGACTCTTGAAGATTGGTCCGGCACCTTGGGCGTGTCGGTGCTGTTGATTGCCTTCGCGCTCAATCTGCTCGGCTTTCTTGACCACAAATCGCGCGCCTATCAAGGGGCGAACGCCCTGGGCGCCGGGATTCTCGCCTGGGTCGCCTGGCGCATCGAGTTCATGCCCTTTTTCGTGCTCGAGCTCGTGTGGTGCATGGTCTCGTTGCTGGCGCTGTTCTCGCTGGTAAAGCCGCGCGCTTGACGCGGCGCACCTGACGTCACGTAAGGGTTTGCGCGGGGGCGCCGCCCGATTATGTTGTGCGGCTCATTTCAGCGAGACCCGCCCATGACCGACACCTCCATCTTGTTCACGCCCTTCAACCTCAAAGGCGTTACGCTTCCCAACCGCATCGTCATGGCGCCCATGACGCGCATGAAAAGCCCCGGCCTCACGCCGGGCGAGAACGTGGCCGCCTATTACCGCCGCCGCGCGGAGGGGGGCACCGGCCTCATCATCACCGAAGGCACCAATCTCGCCGATGTTTCGTCCGCCTACTACCACAATGTGCCGAGCCTTGAAGGCGACGGGCCCTTGGCGGGGTGGGCCCGCGTGGTCAAGCAAGTGCACGAGGCGGGCGCAAAAATCTTCCCCCAGCTTTGGCATGTGGGCGCGGTGCGGCGGCAGGAAAAATCCCCCAACCCGGACGTGCCGAGCCGCAGCCCCTCGGGCCTTTTCAAGCCGGGCAAAGTGCAAGGCGCGCCCATGACCGATGGAGAAATCGCCGACACCATCGCCGCTTACGTCAAGGCCGCGCGGGCGAGCATCGATTGCGGCTTTGACGGGCTCGAAGTACACGGCGCGCACGGCTATCTGATCGATCAGTTCTTCTGGGCGGGCACCAACGAACGAGGCGACAAATATGGCGGCTCGCTTGAGGGCCGCACGCGCTTTGCTCAGGAAATCGTGCGCGCCATCCGCGCCGAGGTGGGCCCGGATTTCCCCATTCTGCTCAGGTTCTCCCAATGGAAACAGCAGGACTACGACGTCAAGCTGGCGGCAACGCCCGGGGAGCTTGAAGCCTTCCTTGCGCCCTTGGTGGATGCGGGCGTTGACTGTTTTCACTGCTCGACGCGCCGGTATTGGGAGCCGGAATTCGAAGGCTCAAGCCTCAACCTTGCGGGCTGGGCCAAGAAGCTCACCGGGCTCCCGTCAATTTCCGTGGGCTCTGTTAGTTTGACGACGGACTATATCACCACCGTGGTCGAAGGGGGCGGCAGCGGCACCGGCAATATCGACGGCCTGATCGAGCAGCTCACAAGCGGCGAGTTCGACCTGATCGCCATCGGCCGTGCCATGCTGTCCAATCCCGATTGGGGTAACATCGTGCGCGAAGGCCGTTTCGGCGACCTCGTCGCCTACGACCCCGAGGTGCAGAAGACTCTCTATTAGAACGCGACCTTGATTAGAGCGCGGCTTTGATAGCGGCGATAGCGCGGGCCACCTCGTCCTCGGTGTTGTAAGCCACCAGCGAAACGCGGACGACACCGTCCTCGGGCTTAATCCCAAGCGCCTCCATCAGCCGCCAGGCATAGAAATGCCCCGTCCCTGCACCAATTTTCGCCGCCGCCAGATGGTTTGTGACATCGCCCGCGGAGACGCCCTTCACGGTGAAAGAAATGGTCGGCGCGCGGTTGCCGAAAGCAATCTCCTGCGGGCCGATCAGGCGGATGCGCGGCTCCTCCCGTAAGAACGCCAGCAAGGGAGCGGCAATCACCACCTCATGGGCATGGATCATGTCATGCACCGCACCCGCCCATTCGTTCGCCTTGCCTTGGGGGGCGGCACCGAAATGATGCGTGTAAAGATCACCGTAAAACGCCTGAAGCCCGTTCATGGCAGCGATCTCCCCATGTTGCGGGCCCGCGGGCACCAGCTTCATGCCAGGATAAGCGCCGTTGAAAAAGTGACCCTGGTTTTCAAGGCCCTCCAGCCAATCATCGCGCACTGCCATCACCCCTTGATGCACGGCGAAGGTCTTGTAGGCGGAATAGCAATAGGCATCGGCGCCGATGGCGGCAAAGTCGGGTACCCGGTGGGGCGCATAGGCAACCCCGTCGATCACAACCCGCCCGCCCGCTTCATGCGCGAGCGCGGTGGCCGCCCGCGCGTCGTTCATTTCCCCCACCACGTTGGAGCAATGGGTGAAGGCAAGAAGCCTGGTCTTGTCTGTAAGAAGCGCGCGCAGATCATCAAGGCTCAAGCGCCCAGTCTTGCCATCCACGCGCCATTCCTTGAGGCGGACGCCCTCTACTTCATCCGCAAGCCGCCGCCAGGCGCCGCCATTGGCTTCGTGCTCCTGATTGGTGACGATGATCTCATCGCCCGGTTTCAACGAGGGCCGCAACCCTTCCGCAATCATGTACATGTTGAGCGTGGTGGAGGGGCCAAACACCACGCGCGCGCCTTCGGGCACATTGAGCATTTCGGCGGTGAACGCCGTGGCGCGGTCCATCGCCTCGCCCATGTCACGCGAAGGACCATAAGGATAGTAAGGCTGCACTTTGGTCAGGGTCAGCGCACGGGACAGCGCATCCGCCACCTGACGGGGGACGTGGCTGCCGCCGGCATTTTCCATATAGGCCCAGGCGCCATAGTCCGGGTGCTGAAAAACCGGGAACTGGTCGCGAAGAAACTGAACGTCGAGCTGCGGCACGTTGGCGGGCATAAGGCACACTCCGAAATGATGGTGTCCTTACCCACACCAGAACGGTGCGGGCGGGTCAAGCCGCTTTGCGAACCGCACCCGTATCCGTGCTAGCACCCTGCAGCCGCTGCCACACCCGTTCGTGAAAGAAGAAGACCACGGTGTTTACCGCCGGCTCGATAAGCGCCACCGCCGAGGCGATAAAGACCGAGCCGGTGAGCGCAAACGTCACGCCAAAGCCCACGCTGAAATGGAGCAGCGCGAAAGTGCAGGTCTTGAGAAACGTGGCGCCCATGGTGATTCCTTACTTGCGAACGATTCTCATATAAAGAAAGTGAGAATGATTCGCAAGTGGGAATTTTTCTTTTGCTAAAAGAACGTCTTAGCAGCCAATCCGCCGACGGGCGACCTCGTATTCCTGGGCGAGCTTTTCCACATAGGCCCCAGCGGACGCGACCTCCTGCACCGCGCCGATGCCCTGGCCCGAGCCCCAAATGTCCTTCCAGGCCTTGGCCTTGGTGTTGCCGCCCGAGCCGAAATTCATTTTGGAAGGATCGCTTTCAGGCAGGTTCTGAGGGTCGAGCCCCGCCGCCACAACGGAAGGCGCGAGATAGTTCCCGTGCACGCCCGTAAAGAGATTGGTGTAAACGATGTCCTCGCCATTACTGTCGACGATCATTTGTTTGTAACGCTCGTCGGCGCGCGCTTCTTCCGTCGCAATAAAGGCCGAGCCGATGTAAGCGAGGTCCGCGCCCGCAGCGAGGGCCGCGAGCACCGCATCGCCGGTGCCGATGGAGCCCGAAAGAAGCAGCGGACCGTCAAACCATTCACGGATTTCCTGAACAATGGCAAAGGGCGAGAGCGTGCCCGCATGTCCCCCCGCCCCCGCGGCCACGGCGATAAGCCCATCAGCGCCTTTTTCGATGGCCTTGTGGGCGAACTTGTCGTTGATGATGTCGTGAAAGACGATGCCGCCATAGGAATGGATCGCCTGATTCACTTCCTCGCGCGCGCCCAGCGACGTAATGACGATGGGCGCCTTGTGTTTGACGCAGAGGGCAAGGTCCTCGTCGAGCCGGTCATTGGACCGGTGCACGATGAGGTTCGCCGCGTAAGGCGCGACAGGCTTGTCCGGATTGGCAGCGGCGAAGGCGTCGAGGGTTTCGGTGATTTCCGCGAACCAATCGTCGAGCTGTTCGATGGGCCGCGCGTTGAGCGTAGGGAACGAGCCCACCACCCCCGCCTTGCACTGGGCAATCACCAGTGGCGGATGCGAAATGATGAAAAGCGGCGCGCCCACGGCGGGAATGCGCAAGCGGCCTTCGAGAACCTTGGGTAAAGCCATGAGACGGATCTCCTGCGGGTTCGGAAGCGCCTTTTTAGCGCGGGCGCGTTGCGGGCGTAACCCTTCCCTAAGGTCACATGAAACCGCGCTATGATGTTCGCCATGAGAGGCATGGGAGGTTCGCCATGACTGAAAAAAAGTCCTGTCTCGTGGTGGGCGCGGGCGACGCGACCGGTGGCGCCATCGCCCGCCGCTTTGCCCGCGAAGGCTTTGAGGCTTGCGTCACCCGCCGCCCGCGCAATCAGGCCGCGCTTGATGAGCTCGCCGCCGCCATTGCCAAAGACGGCGGCACCGCCCACGCCTTCGGCGTCGATGCGCGGGAGGAAGAAGAGATGATTGCGCTTTTCGACAAGATCGAAAACGAGACCGCGCCGCTTGAGGTGGTGGTCTTCAACATCGGCGCTAATGTCTGGTTTCCCATTACCGAGATGACCAGCCGCACCTTCCGGAAAGTCTGGGAAATGGCTTGCTTCGCCGGGTTTCTCACCGGCCGCGAGGCGGCGAGGCGCATGGAGCCGCGGGGGGCGGGCACCATTATCTTCACCGGTGCTACTGCCTCGGTGCGCGGTTCGGCCGAGTTCGCGGCATTTTCGAGCGCCAAGGCGGGGCTCAGAAACCTCGCGCAATCCATGGCGCGAGAGCTGGGGCCCAAGGGCATTCACGTGGCCCACGTGGTGGTCGATGGAATGATCGACACGCCTTGGAGCCGCGAGACGTTTCCTGATCGGTTTGAAGGTCCGGATACGGACAATATCTTGAAACCCGGCGATATTGCGGAAAATTACTGGACGCTTCATTGCCAGCCCCGCAACGCCTGGACGTTCGAGCTTGACTTGCGTCCCTACTGTGAGAAGTGGTGAGCCAAATGACCAAGACCGTTGAATTCTTTTTCGACTTCGTAAGTCCCACGGCGTATTTCGCCTGGCACGCTCTACCCAAAATCTGCGCAAAGGCGGGGGCCGAGCTTAAGTACCGGCCCATGTTCCTGGGCGGTGTGATGAACGCGACCGGCAATACGCCGCCCGCGCTGGTCGCCGCCAAAGGCGCGTGGATGAGCGGCGATCTCGTCCACTGGGCCAGAAAATGGGGCGTTGAGATGAACCCCAATCCCCATTTCCCGGTCAACTCGCTCTACATCATGCGCGGGGCCTGTGCGCTCGAAGGGGAAGACATCTTCCTTCCCTATTGCGACGCCATGTTCAGCGCGGTGTGGCGGGAGGCCAAAAACATGGGCGAGGCGGCGGAGATTGCGGGCGTCGTCAGCACGCTTGGCCTCAATGCGGAGGACTTTGCCGCCACCATTCAAAAGCCCGAAATCAAACAGGCGCTGAAGGCAACGACGGACGAAGCGGTGGAACGCGGCGTCTTCGGCGCGCCGTCCGTGTTTGTAGAGGATGAGCTTTTCTTCGGCCAGGACCGGCTGTTCCTGGTAGCCGAAGCGTTGGGCATTCACATCCGCGACGTTTATCCTGATTACTAACCCAAGCTACTAAAAAAGCGGGACCCGCAGGTCCCGCCTTTGTTTTTTGTCCGTCTAAAGGTCATTCAGCAGCAGCGTTGAAGCCCATCACTGCCTTGGTTTCGAGAAACTCCTCAAGGCCATAAACGCCCCACTCGCGGCCATTGCCGGACTTTTTGTAACCGCCGAAGGGGGCGTTGAAGTCAGGACCCGCGCCGTTGATGTGGACATTGCCGGTGCGCAAGCGCCGCGCGACGCGCTTCGCCCGCTCCGCATCACCGCTGGAAACATAACCCGAAAGCCCGTACTCGGTATCGTTGGCGATGCGCACGGCTTCTTCTTCATCCTTATAGGCAAGGATCGACAGCACCGGGCCGAAGATTTCCTCCCGCGCGATGGTCATGTCGTTGGTGACGCCCGCAAAGACCGTGGGCCGCACGAAGTAGCCCTTGTTAAGCCCTTCGGGGCGGCCCGTGCCGCCGGTGACCAGGGTCGCGCCTTCGTCGATGCCTTTCTGAATGAGCCCCTGGACCTTGTTCCATTGGGCCTCGGAAACCACCGGCCCCATGCGGGTGTCTTCCGACGTGGGATCGCCGACCGAAATCGACTCCGCGGCCTTTTTGGCGATCGCCGCCGCCTCGTCCATCTTGTCCGCAGGGACCAGCATGCGCGTGGGCGCGTTGCACGACTGGCCCGTATTGCCCATCACGTTGAAGACATCGCGCGTTACCGCTTCTTCAAAGTTCACATCGTCGAGCAGGATGTTGGCCGATTTGCCGCCGAGTTCCTGCGCCACGCGCTTGATGCCCGCCGCCGCTTGCGCCGCCACATCCGAGCCCGCGCGCGTGGACCCTGTAAACGAGACCATGTCAAGATCGGGGTGCGAGGAAATCGCGCGGCCTACGGTGGGACCATCGCCGTTGACGAGGTTAAAGACGCCTTTGGGAACGCCCGCTTCGTGCAAAATCTCCGCACACAGAAGACCCGAGAAGGGCGCGATCTCCGACGGCTTCAAGACCATAGTGCAGCCCGCCGCCAGCGCCGGGGCTACCTTGCAGGCGATCTGGTTGATGGGCCAGTTCCACGGCGTGATGAACCCGCAAACGCCCACGGGTTCGCGGATAATTTCCGTGGTGCCATTGTTATGAGAAAATTCGAAGTTCTTGAGGATCTCGATCATGGTGGCGAAATGGCCGAGGCCCGCGCCCGCTTGCGCAAGCTCAGCCAGCTTCTTGGGCGCGCCCATTTCAGCGGAGATCGCTTCGGCCATTTCGTTGTAATGCGCCTGATAGGCGCCGACGATCGCTTCCAAAAGCGCAACGCGATCGTCCTTGCTGGTTTGCGAAAAGCTCTCGAACGCGTCCTTGGCGGCGGCGACCGCTTTGTTCACATCCACTTCGGTGCCTAGCGCAATGGTGCCGATGGGCTCTTCAGTTGCGGGATTGATAACATCGAGCGTGCCCGCGCCTTCCGGGGCGACCCACGCGCCGTTGATGTAGAACTGTTTCATGTGATCGTTGATCATGCCGGATTGCCTCCTGACCGATCCCCTTTTGAAGGCGCCGTCCCGCGCCGCAGGGGTGAGTGAATTCTGACGTATTGTCACTCATCAGGCAGGGGCGGCACAAGGCCTCTCGCGCTCAATTCACATCCAGGCAATTCACAGGAAGGTTTGTGGAACCCCGGCCCGCCGGATGCTAAGGACGGCCAGACCTGAGGGCTTGGAGGTCCCATGCATATCTTGATCCTTGGCGGCACCGGATTTCTGGGCCGTCATCTCACCGAACGGGCGCTCGCGCGGGGATGGCGCGTCACCCACTTCAATCGCGGCAAAACCAATCCCGGGCTCTATGAAGGGATTACGGAACTTCGCGGCGACCGCACTAGGGGGCTTGATGCGCTTGAAGGCCGCAGCTTTGACAGCGTCATCGACACCTCCGGCTATCTGCCCCGCGACGCCGAAGCGAGTGCAACCTTCCTCAAGCCCCGCGCGCCACATTATGTTTTTGTCTCGTCGATCTCAGCCTATGCGGAAGGAGAAGGGGAAGAGGGTGGCGCCATTACGGAGAAAAGCGCCCTCGCGCCGTGGGACCCGGGCCTTGACGAGCTTGATGCCGTCACGCCCGAAACTTACGGCGCCCTTAAGGCCGAATGCGAACGGCGGGTGCAAAAGGTCTATGGCGATGGCGCGCTCATCATCAGACCGGGCCTGATCGTCGGGCGCTACGATCCGACGGGCCGCTTTTCCTATTGGCCGCAGCGTTTCCGCAAAGGGGGAAAGATCGTGGTGCCTGCGCGGACGTATGCACCGGTGCAGATCATCGACGCTTATGACCTAGCCGCCTGGACGCTCGATCTTTGCGGCAAGCGCGCGGGCGGCGTCTTCAACGGTACGGGGCCCGCGCGGGCTTTCACGCTGGGCGAGCTTTTTGACGCACTCATGCCCCTTGCGCCGGAAGGGACCGAGCTTGTCCCGCTCAGTGACGAAGTTCTGCTCGAACACAAAGTCACACCCTGGACGGGGCTGCCCTTGTGGTTGCCTGAAAGCGCCAATGCCGACCGCATGATGTGCGCCGATCTTGCAAAGCCCTTGGCAGCGGGGCTCACACTCCGCCCCCTGAAAGAGACGGTCGCGGACATTCTTGGCGAGATCGACGAGACGGGCGCCTTCGCGGCCGGGACATCGCTGACCGAAGACCAGGAACGCCAAATCCTTGCCGCGCTCTAACTGGCGCGCGGCGCGGCCATGGGATAAAAGGCGGCCATGACCTTCTCGCTTAAAGGCAAAACCGCCCTTGTGACCGGGGCCGCGCGCGGGCTCGGCTTTGAGATCGCCAAGGGCCTTGCGGACGCGGGCGCGCAAGTGATCCTCAACGGCCGCGACGGGGCGGCGCTCGACCGGGCCGCCGACAGTATCACGCGGGCGGGGCACGCTTGCGCCACGCTTGTCTTTGACGTTAGCGATCAGCGCGCGGTGGACGAAGCGTTCGGCGAGATTGAAAAGGCGCAAGGGGGGCTCAACATCCTCGTTAACAACGTGGGCCTGCGCGACCGGCGCGCCCTTGAGGAATTTTCCTTGGCCGACGTAAGCGCGCTGCTTGCCACCAATCTGGCGGCGCCGCTTTACCTCGCCAAGAAAGCCGCCGCCCTCATGAGCGATGGCGGCCGCATCATCAATGTGACGTCCATCGCCGGGCAAATTGCGCGCGGTGATGTGGCCTATACCGCTTCGAAGGGCGGGCTCGATGCGCTTACCCGCGCGCTTTCCGCCGAGCTTGGCCCCCGCGGCATTACGGTGAACGGCATTGCGCCGGGATACTTTGCCACCGAGGCGAACCAAGAGATGGTGGAAGACCGCACTATTAAGCGTTGGCTCAAGACCCGCACGTCCCTGGGGCGCTGGGGGTCGCCCGAGGAGATCGCGGGGCTCGCCGTTTTTCTCGCCTCTCCCGCCGCGTCATATATCAGTGGGCAGATCATCGCCGTCGATGGCGGCTTTACCGCGCATTACTAATCGCGGGCGCGGTCGAGCGTGGCGCGCACATACTGCAGGGTGGGCAGCACTTGCTTTACTTTGCCCGGCGAAACGAGGCGCGCGAAGTCCTCGAATGCAGGCGCAAGGGCGGCGACCGCTTTATCGCGCATGCGCCTGCCCTTTGCAGTGATGGTCACGAGCTTGCTGCGGCCGTCTTCGGGGTTCACGCGCACGCGCACAAGATCGCGCCCTTCGAGCCGCCGCAACGTATTGGTCATGGCGCCCTTGGTCACTTGAAAAGCGCGGGCAAGCTCGGCAGGCGTTCTTTCGCCCCCCAGCCGCGCAAAATGATTGAGCACGGAAAACTGCGGCAGGGTCAGCCCGTCCGGCAGGGCGCGTTCGAACTGCGTGGCCGCAAGCTGGTTGATGATCCCGATCTCGTTGAAGAACGTGAACAGCAGCGGGTCGTCTGAAGCTCCAGTCATGAGTGCCCTTGAATGCGCGTTTCAACGGACCAGCGCGGTGTGCGCGGCGCGGGCGGCCCGTAGCCGACGCGCCCGAACATCTGCAGTGTTTCACGGGGTGCCATCTCCGTTTGGCGGCGCATTTCCGCAAAAAGCTCATCCATCTCGGGATATTCCTGCAAGGCCTGGCTGAGGGGATGCAGCCCCACCCCCAGTTCCGCCGCTTTGAGATTGGCGCGGACCCAAGCGCGTCCGGCATCGAGTTGGTGGACACGCGCATTGCCGGGGGTCACGATCCAGAAATGCGCCATGGCTGACATCATCAGGTCTTCCCACATCGCAACGCCCTGCTTGAAGCCGATGGAAGTTTCGTCCGCGAGAGACTCGCGCGTCATCAGGCCGAACAGATGCAGCGTATCGTAGAGCGGGCCACCGAACGCAAGACCGTCCGGGTTCTGATTGATCTCCCGCTTGCCGATACGCATCAGCTCGATACTTTCCATCATTGTATAGTCCGTGAACATTTCCATCTTTAGCGCATCGAATGTCAGCTCACGGAGCATGGCAACGCGGGGGCCCTCATTCGTTCCATCCGTCCGCACCGTCGGGCCTACGCTTTCCGCAAGCGCCGCAAGCGTTGACGAGGCGACCTGCCTGCCCGTGTCATAAACTTCCTTGTTGGAGCGCCGCGCGAGCACTTGGGCAAAGAGCGGGTCGCGGGGCGTGGCGGGGTCTTCCACAAAACGCATATGGGCGGCCGGGCGGCCGTCGAGGTTGGCCGCGTCCTCGCCATCGGGAAAAGGGGTTACGTCAAGGCGGAACCCCGCTTCGGCGGCGGCCTGGCGCAACAGCTCCACAAAGCAGCCAAGGCCGATCGTAATTTGCCGGCTGTAGGGATCGGTCGCGGGCAAGAGACGTCCTAGGTCGCAAAAGAGCGTCGCCTCGCCGGGCGCGGAAAGATCCACCATCCAGGGCTGGCGGTTATGGGGATTGGGGGCAAGGATCGCGTAGGAAAGCGCCCGCACCCGCGGGTCGGCGTAGTCCGCCGCCCCCGCCATCTGCCAAGGCGCCAGCGCCGCGGTGGGCGTGCGCGTGAGGCCCCAGCCCGTAGCGCCCGCCGCCACGATGACCGCCGAGGACCCGGCAATCTTAAGGAAACTCCGCCGTTTCACGAGCCGCTCCCCTCATGCACATAGTTTAGCATTAAACTAATATAGTTGAATACTAAACTATGTCAAGGGCGCTAAAGACCGAGGCGGGCTAGGCTTATTGGCTGCGGGTAATTCTGAGCACCTGGCTATAGAGGGTCTCGGAGGAAAAGGGCGCTTGGTCCTTGGCGTCGGTCAGAATCCAGATGCTGCCGTCAGGAGCGACACGCACGTCGCGGATGCGCTCGCCGATTTCCGCGAACAGAATGTCCTCGCCCACAGCGGCGCCCCCCTCAAGGTCCACGCGGCGCACATGGCCGGTAACGCCTTCTGGCGCATCCCCCGCGATGAGCGCACCGGCGAGGAGATCCCCTTCCCATTCTGGGAACATTTGCCCCCGGTACACCGCAAGCCCCGAAGGGGCGATCGAGGGCGTCCAGATGTGAAGCGGGCCTTCCGTACCGGGATAATCCGTAAACGGCGTTACACGCTGGCCCGTGTAATCGAGCCCATCTGTGGCAAAAGGCCAGCCATAATTGGCGCCCACCTGCATGAGGTTAATCTCATCGCCGCCCCGGGGGCCATGCTCGCTGGCATAGACCGCGCCCGTCAGGGGATCGGCCGCAAGGCCCTGCGCATTGCGGTGGCCGTAGGTCCAAATCTCGGGCTGCGCGCCGTCTTGTCCCACGAAGGGATTGTCCGCGGGCACCGTACCGTCATCGTTGAGCCGCACGAAGGCGCCCAGGTGATTGGAAAGATTTTGCGCCTGTTCGCGATAATTGAACCCATCACCGAGGGTCAGCACCAGGGTCCCATCGAGCAGAAAGATAACCCGCCCACCATAGTGCGCGGCGGTGCTTCTCACGGGCGCTGAGGTGAAAAGAACCTCCACATCTTCGATGGCGCCCTCGCCAAGCCGGGCACGTATAAGGCGCGTCGCGTTCGCTTCCGCATCGCCCCAGGCATAGGCGAGATAGATAAGCCGGTTGGTTGCGAACTCAGGGTGCAGCACCACATCGAAAAGACCCGATTGCGCCTTGGGCACGAAAAAGACCTCGGGCACGCCCGCAAGCGGTTCGGAGAGGGAACCATCCGCGGAAAGAATCCGCAGTTGCCCCGGCCGCTCGGTGAGAAGCGCATCGCCGCCGGGCAGAAAGGCAAGGCTCCAAGGATAGACGAGCCCCTCCGCCACCACCTCGATCTCGTAAGGCGGGCTTTGGTCCTGCGCCCAAGCGGGCAGCCCCAGAAAGGCGAGGGCTCCCACCAAGATCATCGCCAGCTTTCGCATCGCCCCGCTCCCTTTCCGCTTTGATCTGAACTATCCGGCACGGCTATGGTAAGGTAATCTGAAACCAAAGTCATTTGGTCAAGCGACACGGGATCAAGGCCCGCGGGGGACGTTATGGGTTTCATTCGCTCAGTTTTTGCCTTTCTGCTTGCCGTCATTGTGGGCACCGTGCTCGTCACCCTGATCGCCACCCAGATCAATCTGGCGGCGCTTGGCGCGGCGGGGGCGGAGATTTCCTTTGCCGCCCGGCTCGACACGAGCCTTCAGGACCTTGGAGGCTTCGGCCTCACCCTCGGGCCGATTCTACTGATCGGTTATGCCATCGCCTTCTTGATTGCTTGGCTCATCATCCGCCTGGTGCCTTCGTTGCGCACCTTCGGTTACGTGGCCGCGGGCTTTGTTACCGTGATCGTAGTGATGCAGGCGATCACGGCGTTATTCGGGGCGGTCTTTGAATCCAACATCACTCCCGTCGCCGCTACGCGGACGCTTTTGGGTCTTTTTCTCATGAGCACAGGGGGCGCGATCGGCGGCTGGACCTTTGCCGCATTGGCGCGCCGGAGCTAGTCCTCTCTAACTAGTCACCTTTGAAATCAGGATCGCGTTTTTCAAGAAACGCCTTGACCCCTTCCTTGAAATCATTCGCGCCGGAGGTCAGCAAAAACTGATCCCGGTCCATATAGATCGCGCTTTGGGCCTGGGCGAGCGCCGCGCGATTGATGGCTTCCTTCGACATGCGCACCGGCACCGGCGGGAGCTTTAGCACCTTCGCCGCCCATGTTTCGGCAGACGCGAACGCGCCGCCCTTTGCCGCCACCTCATCCACCATGCCCCAAAGAGCCGCCTCGGACGCGGGCAAATCTTCGCAGAAGATGCTGAACTTCTTCGCCCGCGCCGGGCCCACCAGCGCCACAAGCCGCGGCAGGGTGTGCCAGCTCATGTTAATGCCGAGCGCCACTTCGGGAAGACGAAAACTTGCGCCCTCCCCCGCAATGCGGAAGTCGCACGCAAGCGCGAGCGCCACCGCACCGCCGATGCAATAGCCTTCGATGGCGCAGATGGTCACTTGTTCCAGCGCCTCCCACCCATCGCACATGTCGGGCCCCGCGAGCACGCGCTGGCGCCTTTCAAGTAAGGTCAGGCCGTCCTCGTCCGCCCGTTCGGGATCGTCAAGATCGGCGCCCGCGGAAAAGTAATCATCCGTACCCAGAAGAATTACCGCGTGGATGTCCGTGCGCGATTTCAGCTCCCGGGCGCATGACGTTAGCTCCCGCATCATCTCAAGCGACAGGGCATTGCGGCGCTCGGGCCGGTTCAGCCGGACGATGGCCATGCCGGACTTTGCTGTAACCGAAAGGGTTTTCCAAGCATGAGCGAAAACGTCCATATGCTCTCCCTTTCTAGGTTTCCACTTTTTCCACAAGCCCAAAGGCGATGATTTTCTTAAGCGCCTCCTGGGCTTTAGCGGGCGCAAGATCGCCGAAGACTTCAATCCCGAACGCATTCCCTGAAAGGGCCGCTTCCATGCCTTTCACGGCCTTCACGTCCACGGAGATCTCGCCGCCCGGCGCGATGACGATTGCCGCCTCATCATTGGCGCGCAGACGGAAGGGCGTGTTGGGGCGCAGCCGGAACCGGTCTTGCGGCCCGACCGGATTGGACGCAATGGCAACGCCGCCACGCGTGTTCGTCGACCGGGAGCGGATGAAGTTCTCAACGAACAACTCGAAAGCCTCACCAAAGTCCGCATCCTTCACAAACTTCGCAACCAAATCCCGGAACACCGCGCGGGCCTTTTCCTTGTCGTAGTCGTCGCGGGCAAAGCCCGGCGGCAAGCTGTGCCGGAATTCAGGATTGCGGAGCGCGACCTCCGACACCGCTTCAAGCATAAGATCGGCCCAGGTTTTCACGATCAGCCCGACAGTGATGTGGAGCGAAGGCTCCGTCCCGCTGGTGCGCGCATCGTGCATCAGCCCGCGCGGGATGTAGATGCAATCGCCCGCGTTCATAGTGAATTCCGCCGTGGGATCGCCCGCCTTGTGAACATCGGACTGGAAGCGTTCGCCGCGATAAGGATTCTGAATGGGCGTCTCATAAAAGCGCCAGTCTTTCCGGCCCGAGACTTGAACCACAAAGACGTCGTGATCGTCGTAATGAATGTTGAACCCCTGCGCACCGGGCGGGGTTAGGTAGATGTTCGTTTGAAGATGCGTGCAAAAAACGCTTTCCATGGCGCGGCAAAAATCCGCGAGCACCGCATCTTGCTGATGCAAGTGCGGCAGGATGATGGTCGCGCCTTTCTGAAACTCATAGACCACCGCGCCACGATCAACAAAGCCGCTGGAAAACGTGTAGTCGTCACGGGCGATCGGCGGCTCCGACCGCGCCATGTCGAGCGATCCCACCTGCAAATCAACGGACGCGATGATCTCGTCAATGCGGGCAAGGGACAGGAGATCGCGAAACCTCTCCGGTTCATCCCGCAGCGCCAGAAGCGCTTTTTGTTCGTAGTAGTCGCGGAAGAACTCGTCGTGGCTGATCGAACCTATGAGATAGTCCAGCGCATCGTGCTGCCATTTGAATTCGGACATAAATTTGCCTTTGGCTAGTAGATCCGTCAGCCAGCGGATGAATTGCCTCTAAACACAAAGAGCGCGGAAACATTAAATTCCCGCGCTCTGAGATTCACATGAGTTGTCGTGGCGTCACAAGCGCCGATTAGCGGTCGGTACCGCGCCCATATCCAACGGAATCGCTGTTGCCCCCCGAATCGGCGTCGGTGAGGCCGGTGCGACTGTTGCGCCGCGGACCACGGCCATTGCCGCCGGGGTCTGCCATGCTGCCGGAATCGGAATCCGTATACCCTGTCCTGCCGCGTCCGCGGCCAACCGGATCGCTGGGGTCGCTGTCCGTCACCCCACTGGATCCCCGGCCTCTGCCCACGGGATCACTGGGATCACTATCAGTAATTCCGGATGATCCCCGACCCCTACCCACAGGGTCGCTCGGATCACTATCGGTAATGCCGGATGACCCCCGGCCTCTGCCCGCGGGATCACTGGGATCGCTATCGGTTATTCCAGATGATCCCCGGCCGTTACCGACGGGATCATTGGGGTCACTATCGGTGATGCCCGACGAGCCCCCACGCCCATACTGGGCCCTGTCGCGATTGGGACCGCTGTCTGAGTCCGTTAAGCCCGTGCGGCCATACCCCACCGCATCGTTCGGATCTGAGTCCGTGCGGCCGGTATAGTTCTGGGCCGCCGCCTGGCCAGTGACCAGACCCATCGCCCCAAGGCCCGCCGCAACGCCGGTGACATTCCGCAGAAACGATCTGCGGCTTAGTTTCTTCTTCGCCATGAAACGCCCTCCAATTGCCCGCCTAGGCAATAACGGAGCACAAACTACAAGGTTTCGCCGCACAATGTCAAAAAAAGAGCCGTGATAGCTGCAACATAATTGCGCATCGGACGGCGCGCTTGTGGTGAAAAGCGTGGCGCTTTGCCCCGGCCGTGGGGCCCTAGCGTTATGCCCGGCGGGTCAGTAAGTTCGGCGCGGACGAGTTAAAGGAGCCCACATGACAGAGACCCAGGCCGCGCTGGCGCCCGTGTTTGGCAACGTGATCGAAGCCATCGGCAACACGCCTATCATCGAGGTCAAACATCTCGACACGGGCAAGTGTCGTCTTTTTCTAAAGCTCGAAAGTCAAAACCCTGGCGGCTCGATCAAGGACCGGATCGGCAAGGTGATGATCGAAAAGGCGGAAGAAGACGGCAAGTTGAAGCCGGGCGATACCATCGTCGAAGCGACCGCCGGCAACACCGGGCTGGGCCTTGCACTGGTGGCCGCGCAAAAGGGCTACAAGCTTGTCATCGTGGTGCCCGACAAGATGGCGCAGGAAAAGATCTTCCATTTGCGCGCGCTGGGCGCGGAGGTGCGGCTCACGCGCTCCGACGTCGCCAAGGGGCACCCTGAATACTACCAAGATGTGGCCGAACGGCTGGCCGAAGAGACCGGCGGGTTTTTCGTCAATCAGTTTTTCAACGACGCCAACCCTTACGCCCACGAAACCTGGACGGCGCCCGAGATGTGGGAGCAGATGGAACACCAGGTGGATGCGGTCATATGCGGCGTCGGCTCCGGCGGTACCATTGCGGGGCTAAGCCATTTCTTTGAGAAAGCGAACCCTTCAACCGAGATTGTGCTGGCCGATCCCGAAGGCTCGATCCTTGCGAACTACGTCAACACGGGCGAGCTGTCCAACGATGTGGGGTCCTGGGAAGTGGAAGGTATCGGCGAGGATTTCATTCCCGGCGTTGCCGATCTCGCGCGCGTCAAAAAAGCCTACACGGTGACGGACGAGGAGAGCTTTCACGCCGCGCGCGATCTCTTGGCCAAGGAAGGGATTCTGTGCGGCTCATCCTCCGGCACCTTGCTTGAAGCAGCGCTTCAGTATTGCCGCGAACAGACAGAGCCCAAGACCGTTGTGACGTTCGTCTGCGACAGCGGCAACAAGTACCTTTCCAAAATGTTCAACGACTATTGGATGATGGACCGGGGTTATCTCGACCGGAAAAAATTTGGCGACTTGCGCGACGTCATTGGCCGTCTCCACGAAGACCGCGCCACGGTTACCGTGGGCCCGGACGATCCGATGCTCATGGCCTATGGCCGCATGAAGCTTTACGACATTTCGCAACTGCCGGTGATCGACAAAGACGGCGCGGTGGTGGGACTCCTCGACGAAGAAGACCTGCTTTTCACGGTGATCGGTAACGAAGACAAGTTCCGCGAGCCCGTCAAAACCGCCATGACGACGCGGCTCCAAACCATCGACGCCAAGCAGCCCATCGGCAAGCTGATCCCGCTTTTCAACGAGGGCCTGGTTGCCATCGTCACTCTTGAGGAGAAGTTCCAGGGGCTGATCACCCGCATCGACTTGCTCAACTATCTGCGCCGGCAGATGAAAGAGAGCTGATGGCTGACAAGCGCAACCGGGACGCCTTTGCCACGCGGGCCATTCACGCAGGACAAGAGCCCGACCCCACCACCGGCGCGGTGAATGTGCCCATCTACCAGACCTCCACCTATGCGCAATCAAGCCCGGGCGAACATAAGGGCTATGTCTATGCGCGGGGGCACAACCCCACGCGGCAGGCTTACGAGGCGTGCCTCGCCGATCTTGAAAACGGCAGCCACGGGTTTGCCTTCGCCTCGGGCATGGCGGCGACCGCGACGGTGCTGGAGCTTATCGAAGCGGGCAGCCACGTCGTCGCCATGGACGATCTTTACGGCGGCACTTATCGGCTGTTCGAGCGCGTGCGCCGCGCCTCTGCCGGGCTCGACTATTCTTATGTGGACCTTTCAGACCCGGACGCCTTCGATGCGGCGGCCACGGACAAGACCAAAATGGTGTGGGTGGAAACCCCCACCAATCCCTTGCTCAAACTTGTCGATCTTTCCGCTATCGCCGAACGGGCCAAGGCGCGCGGTATTCTGATGGTGGTGGACAACACTTTCGCGAGCCCTTACGTGCAGCGTCCGCTCGATCACGGCGCAGACATCGTGCTCCATTCGGCAACCAAGTACCTTGCGGGCCATTCGGACATTGTCGGCGGCATTGTTGCGGTGAAAGACGAGGCTCTCGCCGAGCGGCTCGCCTTCTTGCAGAACTCCATCGGCGGCATCCAGGGACCCTTCGATTCCTTTCTTGCCTTGCGCGGGCTCAAGACGCTCGCCTTGCGCATGGAACGCCATGCCGCCAATGCGGAGAAAGTGGCCGCGTTTCTTGAAGCCCATCCCAAGGTGGCGCGGGTTTACTACCCGGGCCTTGAAAGCCACGCCCAGCACGCCCTCGCGCGCAAACAAATGGACCGCTTCGGCGGCATGGTGACCGCGGTCCTCAAAGACGGGCTTGCCCCCGCGCGCAAAATGCTTGAACGGGTGCGCATTTTTGCTCTTGCCGAATCCTTGGGCGGTGTTGAAAGCCTGATCGAACACCCTGCCATCATGACCCATGCCTCGATCCCGCCCGAACGGCGCGCGGAGCTTGGCATTGACGACGGGCTGGTGCGGCTGTCGGTGGGCGTTGAAGACGGCGATGATCTGATTGCCGATCTTGAGCAGGCGCTCGCCTAAGCCTCCCGCTCCGGCGCGGGACCCCGCAAGGCAGCGGCCACATCGGGCGCGATCGACCGCACATGCAAATCGCGCTGCGGGAAGGGAATTTCAATCCCATTCGCCACAAGCGCATCGTGGATGGCGAGCAGCACATCGCTGCGCACATTGGTAATGCCGTTTTCGGGATCGGCGATCCAAAAGCGCAGCTCGAAATTGATGGCGCTGTCACCATATTCCATAAGATTGCATTGCGGCGATGGGTCGTTCACCACCCGGTCGATAGTCTTGACCGCGTCATGGCAAAGCGCCCGCACCGCGCGCAGGTCCTTGGTCCCATAACTCACCCCGAAAGGCGCGTGCAGGCGCACCACCTTGTCCGCATGGGACCAGTTGACGACGCCGTTTTGAATGAAAATCTCGTTGGGCACCAGATGTTCGGTGCCGTCACGGGTACGGATCGCCACCGACCGCGCACCGAGATTGGTAACCCAGCCGAATGTGTCGTCAACGCTCACCACGTCGCCGGGCTTGATGGATTTGTCGGCGATCAGCGTAAAACCGGCAATGAGGTTCGAGACGCTGCTTTGCAGCCCGAGCCCCACACCAAGGCCCAGCGCGCCGGAAAAGACCGCGAGCGCTGCCAGGTTCACGCCCACGAATTGCAGTGCAAAGAAGAAGGCAAGCACCGGCAGCAGGATGTTCAGGACCTTGACGATCAGAGCCCGCAGCGAGGGCGTCAGGTCGTCGATTTCCTCGATCCGTTTAGCGAGAAACCCCGAAAGCGCATTGGCGGCCCAGAACAAGACCGCAAAGACCAAAACCCCGCGCACCACGTCAAAGGCCGAAAGGCTGCGCGCCACCCCTGCCCCATCCATGCCGAGGGGAATCGAGGCCGCTTCCAGATAGGCCACAAGATCATTGAGCACGCCAAAGACATCGAGCGCCGCAATGGGCCACACCGTGTAGAAGGCCACCTGGCTCCAGAACTGCGACCGGATCACCAGGGTCACGAGCCGAATCACGATCCAGGCGAGGGTCAGGCTGATCGCCGCGCTGATCCAGGCGTGGCCTTGCCCCGCCACCGCGAAACCAAAGGAGACTATGTTGAGGACGATAAGCGCAGCAATGGGCCCCGCGACCCGTCCCAGCGCATGGGAGGCGCGGCGGAAGAGCCCCGCGGGCGCGCGCGGGGTGACGTGCTTGTCGATACGGTCCTTGAGCCAGGGCGCGAAAAACCTGCCCGCCACGAACACCGCCGCCACAAAGCCAAGCTCGATCAGTACGCCCACATTGATGAGATTGACGTCGATCCAGAGCCAGATCGCTTCGAGCTGCGCGCGAATCTCATTGATGGACAGCAAAGCCTCGAGCGCCGAGCCTTCGTCTTCGGAGCGGGTTGGTATTGTCTGGTCTTGAACAGTGGGGGCGAAAAAACGCATCGGGGAAGGACATTGTTGAAGAAGGCCATGACGCTACCCCAGCGGGGCTTGCCTGTCACGAGAGCACGTGGCTTATGAGCGGAACAACACGCGAAAGGAACCAAGGATGGCCCGCCTGCCCCTGATCGATCCCGCCGACGCCGCCGGAGATGCCAAGAGCGTGCTCGAAGGCTTGCCCCGCACGCTCAATATCTTCCGCATGATGGCCCATGCTGAAACCATGATCAGACCGGCCCTCCGTCTAGGCAGCGCCATCTTGTCCGCGCAAGACCTGGGCCCGCGGGAGAGGGAGCTTCTGATCCTGCAAGTGGCGCAATTGGAGGGCAGGGCGTATGAATGGAATCAGCACGACCCGATTGCCGAAGGCGTGGGCGTGCCCCGGGAACAGATTGACGCCCTTGCCAAGGGCGACATTGCCAGCAATGTGTTCAGCGAGGCCGAACAGGCGCTGCTCGCCTTCTCAAAAGAAGTGATCGAGAATGTGCGCGTGGCCGACGCCACCTTTGCCGCCGCCCGTGCGCATTTTTCGGACCGCGAGATTGTCGAAGCGATCTTCACCATCGGCTTTTACATGATGATGGCGCGGCTGACCGAAGCCACCGAGACCGACATCGACCCGCCCGCCGGCATGGCGGTGGTGAACTCACTCAAAAGGGGCGGCGGGCAATGAGCCACAGTCTGGGAGCCGTGCGGCAGAACGGTTACGTGGTGCGGGACATCGAATCCGCCATGCGCCATTGGACCGAAGCCCTGGGCGTCGGACCGTTCTATTATATCGAGAACGTACCGGTGAAAAACTTCACCTATCAAGGGCGCCCCTCGGAGGTGGAACTATCCATTGCGCTTGCCAATTCCGGCGCGCTGCAAATCGAGTTGATACAACAGCGCAACAAGGCGCCATCCATGTACATGGATTTTTTGAAGGACCATGGCGAGGGCTTGCAGCATCTTGCCTTTTGGACCACCGCCTATCAGTCCGCATACGACCGTATGATCGCCAAGGGCTTTCGCGTGGGACATGAAGGAGAGATCGGTGAAAATGGGCGCTTTGCCTATTTTGAAACCAGCGGGCATCCCGGCACGGTTATCGAGCTTTCCGATATCAGCGGGCCCAAGGGGGCGTTTTTCGATCGCATTCGCGAAGCTGCCGAACACTGGGACGGCGCCGAGCCGGTCCGGCCCGTCGGCAGTTAAACTCCCGCTTCTTCGCTCATTCTTCCCCCATAAGGGCCTCAGTCCCAACCGCCGGTGAGCGGGGTCTTCAAGTAACGCATGCCGTTTGATTCAGGTTCGGGCAGCGCGCCGCCGCGAATGTTGACCTGCAAGGAGGGCCACAAGAGCCGCGGCGTCGCGAGGTCCTTGTCGCGGTCCTCGCGGAAGGCCTTGAATGCTTGCGCATTTGCCGACCGCGAAAGATGAATGTTCGACGCCTTTTGTTCCGCCACCGTCACTTCCCATTTAAGCGCCCGCCCGCCCGGCATGTAGTCATGGCACATGAAAAGCCGCACCTCATCGCCAAGCGCCACGATCTTCTGCAGCGACGCATAGAGCTGTTCCGCATCGCCGCCGGGAAAATCGCACCGCGCGGTGCCGTAGTCGGGCATGAAAAATGTGTCGCCCACGAACGCCATGTCATCATAGGTGTAAGTGATACAGGCGGGCGTATGGCCGGAGGTTTCAAGCACGCCAATGGACCGGCCATTGAGCTCAAGCGTATCGCCTTCGCCGAGCATGATATCGACGCCGGCGGCCTCAGTAGTTTCCTCGTAAGTCACGTTATAGCGGGCCGACCATTCCTTTTGCACTTCGGGGATATGTTTGCCGAGCCCGTAAGGAACACCCAGCTTGGTTTTGAGGTACTTCGCCGCTGTCAAATGGTCCGCATGGATATGCGTGTCGAGAATGCAGCGAACGCTCAGTTCATTTTTTTTCACATAGGCCAGCGCCTCATCGGCAGCGGTGGTCGCCACCTCGCCGGTAACCGGGTCGAAGTCGAGAACGCTGTCGATGATGACCGCCCCAGTGCCCGGCCCGTCGGAGACAATGTGAGTGAGAGAAAAGGTCGCTTCATGAAAAAAGGTCTTTACTTGAGCCTTGGCGGGTTCGGGCACGTCACTCTCCTGTTTTTTCTTTTGTATAGCTAAATCCGCATCACCGGTGAAATGAAAGTTGGTTCCATTCGCCGCATGAGGAGTGCCTTTTCCCGTTCACCCACTTGAGCTAGGCTCCGGCCCGAACTCAAGTTTGGGATGCCTCATGACAGCAAAAGTTGTCGCACTTTGTCTTGATTCAGCCGAACCGTGGGTGATGGATCATTACATCGCGCAAGGGCGCCTTCCCAACATCGCGCGCCTGCGTGAGGAAGGCGCCTACGGCCTGACGCAGAATGAGATGTGGTACAAGGCCGAGCCCACCTACACGACGGTGATGACCGGCGTCTGGCCCCATGAGACGGGCTATCGCGGGCGTATCGTCTACCACGCCGACCAGCTCGACGTTCAGGAATACGGCACCTACGACTTCAAGGAGTATCCCATGTTCTGGGAGCTGGGGCCGGACTTTAAAGTCTGCGCCTTCGACTTCCCGCAGGCCGAGCTTGCCGAAAACGTCAACGGTCTGCAGGTGGTCGCCTGGGGCGCGCACACA